>JANOFL010000022.1:0-12496 GCA_031405895.1 Planctomycetota bacterium | reverse complement strand
GGCTGACGCCCTGCCGCTCGCCAACATCAAGTCTGGACCTCGCTTCGCATAGATCCAGCCGGTTGTCCAGTCAGCGGCCAGCCCAGCCTGAGTTCTGGTACTGGCGGTCGAGCATGCGGGCCGCAGCGGCTTGATCCGCGTCACTCCCCGGTTGTTCCGGCTGCCCGTCCCCGGGTGGCACGTTGCTGCGCGGGATGGATTCCCGTGGAGCCGCAGGTGTTGGTTCGTTCGGAATGGCCGCTCGCGGGACCAGCTCCAACCCGGATCCAAACGAATCGTCCGACCAGCCAGGTGCCGGCTGCATGGCCAGCCAGATTTCCGGCTCCGACCCGCCCAGCGCTGAATAGCGGGTCGAGTTCTGGGGCGACCAGGCGTTGTACCAGGACGGATCGGACCCGGGTTTACGCGCGTGATAGCCGGGGCCATTTCCCAATCCCATCCAGCGGTCAAGCCGCTGGACCGGGCGGCCCGTGCGGACCCATTGGGCTTCGGCGCTGGCCGAAAAGAGCAGGCCCAGAATGACGGGCAAAATCAACCGCGTGAGAATCATGTCGCAATCCTTGCGTTTCCGGGAGGGCGAAACATCCTGTTTCGCGAGGCATTTCCGACCGGTCAGACCAGATTGACCTGACTGACCGAATTGACCTGACTGACGTGTCCAACAAGTCGTACGTGTTGGACCGTTCTGCCAAGCCTTCACTCAAATCGAAAAACCGTTCGCACCGCGTTGAACGATGCGAACGGTTATGGGCTGGTTGGCAGATTTTGCCGCGCCGGTCATTCCCGGCTTGGCGGTCGTGACGGTTCACCAATGCCCTGAACCGGCACGCGCTAGCGTCCGGGCTCTTCGAAGAGCCCGCGGCTAGCGCCTGCGGTTCAGGCCAAAATCGGCCTACGACGCGGGACTAGTCTTCCTTCGCTGCGTCAATCGACGGCTCGTCCGCGGTTCCCTGTTCGAACCCCGATGACTCGACCGGCAGCAGGGTTTCCTCGCTGACTTTGCCGTCGATCCGGACCGCGACGTCATCATCGGTATAGAAGGACTTGTCGGCACCGCTGCTCCGGAGAATGGCGTGGTCGCCTTCGGGGTCGAACCGAAGCGGCTGGCCCCAGGCATCCTCGCGGCTGGTAGCCACCATGCTGGCGTCCATCCAGTCGGGCAGGCTGCCGTTGTGGGCATCGCGATACGCGGAAAACTCTTCGGCTACGTCTTCCATGACTGATTTGGTCGCGACCACCTGGCGGGCCGTGACTCGGGACTGCTTCTTGTGTTCGTGATGGCGATGGGCACTCACTCCGGCCGCGGTGGCTCCAATTCCGATCAGGGCCAGAAGACCAACACCAATCAGGCTCAGCGTCATGCCGACGGACGCCAGCCGGCGGGGCTGTTTCCGCAACGCAATCAGGTTGAAGACGAAGGCGATGGGCGAAAGCAGTCCAGCCGTCAACAGCCCAACCACGCTCATCGGAAAACCGAAAAACGCCCACCAGTTCCAGGCCCGGCGGCGGGGAGGCGTATTGAACCCGATGTAGATCGGCTGACCGTTGCGGCGATGCTCAAATGGAATATGGAATGCCATGTTCGGATCCTCGGATGGCCTGGCAGTCGCGGAAACGGGCAAAAAGTCCGGCTTTCGGGGCAGCCAACCGGCTTGAGCAGCCACCCACTGGGCAGGGATTCGGGCCGGGCCGGGCGATCTTGGGAAAAAACCGGAACTTTGGACGCCGTGGCGAGCAGGCTCCCGCCTGGTCCTCCCAAGGAGCCGGAAGAGTCAGTTTTGAAGTTGCGCTTTGTGGTTCTTGCCGCAGAAATACCAGCCCGCAGCGCAAGCAAGGACCCGCCCGGGGGCCGCTTTTCCCTTGCTTGCGCTGCGGGCTGGTATTGAATCGCAACGTCAAGAAGCGTCAGCGACGGACAACCCCCTCCCAAATCCGCCCCGCCACTCCGTCATGCAACTTCAACCCCCTCGCGGTCAATCGCACACTCCGGCCGGAAAGCTCGGCCAGTCCCGCATCCGCCAGTCCCTTCAGCGTCGCGCCGGCCAACTCCTGAAGGTCCTGGCCGGTCGTCGCCGAAAACTCGACGGCTCCTACGCCTTGCACGCGCCGCAACCCGACGCACAGCACCTCGGCCGCCCGTTCCCGGACCGGCAACCGGTCGACTTCCCATTCCATCCGGCCGGCTTCGACCCTCTGCAAGTAGGTTGTGGTGCTGCGGTGGCGGATCAGCCGGATTCCGCTTTCGAACGACGCCGCCCCTGGCCCAAATGCCAGCCAGGGCTCGCCTGACCAGTAGACATGGTTGTGGCGGCACTCGTGTTGCACCGACCGGGCGAAACTGGAGACTTCGTACTGGTGCAGCCCGCTGGCCATCGCCTGTGAAATCGCTTCTTCGTACATCGCAACACGGAGCTCTTCACCTGATTCAGGCAGTTCGCCTCGCTGGCGGCGGCCCCAGAACGGCGTGCCCTTTTCCCAGGTCAGCTCATAGGCCGACAGGTGGTCAATCGGCCATGTCAGAGCTTCGGCCAAATCGCCGCGCCAGGCATGCATCGACTCGTCCGGCGTGCCAAAGATCAGGTCGATCGAAACGGAACGGGCAAAGCTGCGGGCAATCTCAACAGCCCTTCGCGCGATCGCCCGGTCGTGATCCCGCTCAAGCAGTTTCAGCTTGCCCGGCTCAAGCGACTGGACACCGAGGCTGATCCGGTTGACCCCCAGCGCTGCCAGCTCGCGCCCCCGCTGCTGATCGAGGTCCACCGGATTGCATTCGACCGAGAACTCGGTTGCGGCCTCGACACCAAACCGTGACGCGATGCCGTTGACGAGCCTCTCAAGCTGCTCCGTCGAAAGCTGGGTCGGCGTTCCACCGCCCAGAAAAAGCGTTTTCAACCCGCCGACAGGCCGTTGATTTCGCTCCAGCCAGTCGTCCATCTCGCGCAGGACGGCGGCCACGAACCGGTCCGCCAGATGGTCCCGACCCGCCACAACGGCAAAGTTGCAGTAGCCGCAGCGGTGCCGGCAAAACGGAACATGGACATAAAGGCTGTGGAACGGCAGACCCGGCCAGCCGGGCAACGCTTCGCCATTGCCGCCCGTTTCCATGCCCGTCTCGCAATCGATAATCAGATCACCAGCTGCAATCGTCCGCCCAGCCGGTCCGGCAGTTTGCGTTCGAGCAGCCGTTCAGCCTGGGTCCGCGAATAGCGGGTGCTGACGTGCGTCGCGATCACCAGCTCGTTCTGGAAGCGGTCCTTGCGGGCGACGAAATCGTCGAGATGCATGTGGCCGTTGCGGTGGACGAAGTCGAGCTTGTGATCGGCCGAAAGGAACGTCATCTCGGTGATCAGGATCTTGCACTCATACAGGACCGGATTGTTGTCCAGCCCGCGCGGCGACGTGTCGCCGGTGTAGCCGATCAGCGGCTTGAGCACGGTATTGGTGACTTCTTCGCCCTGCAGCCGGCGATTGCGGATTTCGTCTTCACTCAGGCCCGCCAGTTCCGGCTTCAGCTTCCGCCGGCGGTCATAGATGACATATCCCAGGCAGGGAATGCGGTGGACCATTTCGAGGGCCTCGACCACCAGCTCGCGCGACAGCTCGTATTGCTGGCCGGCTTTCATTCCAACAAACCGGCAGGGAAAGCGGCCGCGATCGAGCTGCGTGAAAGCCCGCAACATGTTCTTGACCGGCTCGACCGCACTCGCCGGTAACAGCAGCCGCGGCGGCTCCATCTTCATCATCCGCCGCCGGGCGACATACAGCGGCAAGGCAGCGATGTGGTCCAGATGACAGTGCGAAATAAGCCAGTTGGGGATCCCCATCAGGTCCCACGGATGGGCACCAAGGTCGAAACCCAGCTTCAGCTCCGGGATGCACCAGTAGCTCTGCACGGCCGCCCGCGAATAGCCTTCAATCGTCAGCCCGCCGTGGGAAAGCGTCCGGACCGGGGCGTTCTTGAGCATTGCGGGAAACGGAACTGCGAGCACCAAAACCGCAGTTTACCGGCGGGCCGGGTAATCGGCCAGCCGCGCGTGGGATAGGCTTCCAGCCTGTCGTGCGCGCAAGATGACAGGCTGGAAGCCTGTCCCACGTTTACGCCGCGCGGCGGAGCGCTGTTTCGCGGCCAGTCAGGATCAGATGCAGCCGGTCGACGACGGCCGCCAGTTCGCCTTCTTCAAGCCCCGGGTAGATCGGCAAACTGAGGACTTCATTCGCCGCCCGTTCGGTCTGTGGCAAGACTGTCGGCTCGCCGAGGTACGCGAAGCACGTCTGGCGATGAAGCGGAATCGGGTAATAAACTTCGCTGCCGATCCGGGCTTCGGTCAGCTTCAGTCGCACAGCGTCCCGTTGACCGCCCGGAATCCGGATTGTGTACTGGTTCCAGACATGCCCACAGCTGGCGGCGGCATGGGGAGCTTCGAGCAGGCCGTTCAGTCCGGCATCGGCGAATGCCTGCTGGTAGAGCTGGGCGTTCTTCTGTCGGGCCGCTGTCCAGCGCGCCAACCAGGGCATCTTCACATGCAGCAGCGCCGCCTGGATCGAGTCGAGCCGCGAGTTCAGCCCGACCGCCTGGTGGGAGTAGCGCGGCCGCATGCCGTGATTGGCCAGCAGCCGGATCCGGTCGGCCAGATCGGGATCGTTGGTCGTCAATGCCCCGCCATCGCCGAAGCCGCCAAGGTTCTTCGTCGGGTAGAAGCTGTAGCAGCCAATATCGCCGATCCCGCCCGATTGCCTGCCGCGCCATGTCGCGCCAATTGACTGGGCACAGTCTTCGATCACCCGCAGGCCCCGCCGCTGGGCGATCTCGAGGATCGCGTCCATCTCGGCGCACTGACCGAAGAGGTGGACCGGGATGATGGCCCGGGTCCGCGAGGTGATCTGTTCTTCGATCTGAGCCGGATCGATGTTGAAAGTCGCCGGGTCGATGTCGACGAACCTGGGCACCGCACCCAGCCGCGTCACGCAGCTCGCCGTGGCAAAAAACGTGAAGCTGGGGAGGATCACCTCGTCGCCATCGCCGATCCCGATCGCCATCAGGGCCAGCAACAGGGCGTCGCTCCCGGAGGCGCAGCCGACCGCAAACCGGGTCTCGCAAGTCTGGGCAAGTGCCTGCTCAAAGGCCTGCACTTCCGGCCCGCCGATGAACTGTCCCGACAGAATGACGCGGGTCGCCGCCGCCAGCAGGTCGTCTTTGAGCGGCTCGTTGTCGCGAACCACGTCGAGAAGCGGGATAGGCCGGGCGTCCGGGACTCCGTTCACGGTTTTTTCTCCAACACGGCGAGTTTAGGGCACGGCAAAGGACCGGGAGGCTATCAACCTCCAAGGACTGGGGTCAAGCCAAACTGTGTTGGGCAAACTTTGACCCGGGAGCCGCATGCAAGTTGGGCTTTGCAAGCACCCAACTGGATGCTCGTTTCACGTCCCCTGCAGGAGTACGCCGGCCAAACTCTCCGCCGTCATCGCTCTAAGGATCTTCGGTTGACTCCCTGACGCTCGGCGGCTGTTCCACCAGCAAAATTGCCACCTGGCTGGAGAATCCGCAGGGTTTTCGGTCATTTGCACCATCCGCGGGCTGCCAAGATGTCAGTCATTTCAGAATGGCTCACGGATAAATTCGGAAGGCCACGGTCCCAAATTTGTCCTTGACGTACAGATTACTTGTGGACCATCAGAAATTCGGTAGCATGCGGGGCGAACCTGCAACGTCTCAAGCCTACGGTGATCGTTGTGTCTTCTCCAGTTCGGCCTCGATGTGCTTGGCTCTTTCTGATTGCGTGCGCCGTAGTCATTGCGAATTGCGGTTGTCCGGTTTCGGCCGTCCAGTCCGTTGCTCAAGAAGCAGTCTCGGCGGGAGTGGTTCAGCGAATAATCGACAGCGATAGCTATCGTTGCGATCTGGATCTTGGCACATTGCCGGCAAATACGAAGGTCCGGGCCATCGTGACATTGGCCAATCCTTCGGAAACCAGTGTTTTCGTCGCGCCCGAAGTTTCGCTGTGCAGCTGTATGGATTTCACCCTTTCATCGACCCGGCTGCCGGCGTCGGGAAACCTGATTTGCACTTTCGTGTTCCGGACTCCCCCGCAGTACCCCCAAAGAGGAGATCACGCTTCCGATCACGATAGGCGCTGGCGTGGTTCCAACCGGTCGTCCCGAGAAATCGGCCGCTGCGTCAATTCATGTTTATGTCAATTACCGATTGGCCGGATTGATGAATTTCCGCGAGTTTGGCCGGGACCTGGAGATACCGGAAGGGACTCCGACAATCGAAGCTGATTTGCCCCTGGTTGTGTCGGAACCGGTCCGGATTTCCGACATTCAGATTTCTCTATCCGAATCATTGCGGGACGTTGTTGCCACGGCTGTCAGTGTCGATGGCGCGTGTGCTGTCCGTGTGGCATGCAGCGCTTTGGCTGTTTCTGACGGTCCGATCAGTGGCGAGATAAACGCCTTGGACCAGGTTACGGGGCGAAGATCGACCATGCGCTTAACCCTCCGGCGTGCGACCAGGTTCGTCGTGTCGCCCAGTCTGATGGTGTTTTCCCGCGATGCGAGCAAGGCGGATGAGCAATTCAAGCTTGGCGCTGTTTGGCGCGCGACCGCAATTCTCCGGATCAGGTCGAAACCGTCCATGCCGGAGGAAGCCGGCGCGCGCGGTCAGGTCCAGAATTTCGAGCCGGTTGACTTGTCGCTATCGTGTCGTATTGGAAAGCAGGATATCAAAGCGGTCGCGAGTCCGATCGGAAAGGCATCTGGTTATTACCGCGTAGTCATGGAAACTCCGGATGATCCGGCCAGCGCCATGTCGTCGGAGGAGAAAGGGAACAAGGAAGCCATGCTTGAAATGTCTTTTCGAGCTGATGGCGAAATGCAATTGCTTGAGTTTCCGTTTATTTCCGTCCAATAATTCCACAGGAGGACAATAATATGAAGTTCCCCAACATTGTGGTCGCAATGAGCCTCGCACTCGCATTGTCCAGTCTGGCTGCACTGGTAATTGCCGTGCAAGAACCAACGCCGGCGATCGCGCCAGGAACGGACGTGATAACGAACACGAATTGCGTTGGAGGCTGCGTGCCGTGTGTCAAACCGGTACCCAAACAGTGTGGGTCGGCGATTGTCTCTGATTGCGGTCATGCATTGTGTGACATTCTGTTCGGCACGCCTCCTGGTTCTGTCGTGGTTCCACCGATTGAGATTTGGTATACAAAGTGCCATCAGGACACGGGTGAGCGCGGGACTGGCACGAACTACCAGGGATTCATTGCGTTGCAAGATCCCCGATCGCCGGACGGTTACAAAGACGTTTACTGGCCCAAGGACGTTGTCTGTTCAGTTACTATCAAGTGCGATTGTGACGGCGCCTCCCTTGACCCATTAATCGTGACGCATTGCTCGAATGGTGCGGAAACTCCCAAGGATGTAGTGCGTCGAACCGTCGTTTTTGACCCCACACTTACTTGCGACAACATTACGCATCCCAATTATCCCCCCGACCCACCTGCGGCAACCAACAACAACGGTCCGTAGCCCACCACGCGTCGGAGATGCTTTTGGGAAAGGAGTTGTTGTTTAAGTGGAGCCGGATTTTGGAGTGTTTGCAGGAAGTCGGTTTATGTTTTTTTCCAGTTGCGATTGTTTGCGATGACGCATTGCACGGCTCCGCCGATGTGACTTGGTCATGGATCGCGTGCTGAATCGGCTTTTTTGAAAAACCTGTTGATTGAGGTCCCGATGAACCATGAAACGTCGTATGGCCCGATATGGAAGCTGCATGGAATACACCCGATCATGAGTGCGGATCGATTGGTAGAATACTTCAATCCTCTTCGCATTGTAGCTGGGCTGATCGTAGCTCTTGCCATAATTTCCAACCCAGGGCAACTGGCGTATGCGTTTCAGGATGACGTGCCAGAATTCGAGCCGGTTGCGGGGGGAGTGGACCGGGAGGAAAGGCTCCAGGCTGGTAGTCTGCACGAGGCGTTTTTCTCCAATTCCCGGGGGCTTGTGTCAGGCGATGTACTGATTCGGCAAGTCGATGAGCTCGGATCCACCGTTACCGCCAGCGCTGAAGGTGGGGAGCTAAAATTGTTGGAAGCGGAAAAAGAGCTGCTTGTATCGGAAACAACTTTTTACCGACTGCGGTTCGACAAGTCGAAGGGAGTGTACCTCTTTGTTCGGTCTTTGGCGCGGGATGGTCTTTTGTTGGGTGAAGGAGGCGTTGAGGAAGCAAAAGCCGACGCCAACGAGCTCAAGTTAGGTGCGTTTGTAGTAGAAGTGGGTGGAAAATGCATTACCAAACACGGCGGTACGCCCGCAGGCGAGGCCATGGCGGTGGATGATGACCAGGCGCTCCAGCGGACGTTTCGGGATTTCAAGGTCCCCTCGATCAATGCTGCTGGCATCGTCACCTTTGGCTCCACCTTGCCCGATGCCCAAATGGAGTCTGTCGTGGCAAGGTTGGCTTCAGGAGATACGATCTGCCGTATTGAAGACGCAGGTCAGGGCAAAGCTCGTATTTTTCGCGATGAGAAAATGTCTGGAGGGGTCCACGCACGGGATTGCGTTGTGTTCGACAAAAAGGAACTGGTCCCCGATAGCCGGGCTATTTTTTTCCGCTCGCCGTCGGGTCAGTGGGTGTTTGTATCGAAGGAGATGTATCGCTGGATTGACGTGGCTGGAATGAAGGTGCCCGTGAGCATCATCCGAGATTACCAGGGACAGAAGGCCGTCAACGGAGTTGACTGGATTGGCAGGGGAGTGATGAGATTCGAGTTTCACTGGTTTTCGGTGAATGAGGAACTGGGCGCTGCCGCTTTCGACGCGGCGATTCTGAGTGATGAAACAGCCGTAATCCGGCTCGTTGACCCGGTTGCGAGCAACGCTACGCGCTTGCTGCCTGTAAGTACCCCACCAGCCGGGTAAAGCAATGAGGGCCGAAAGGGATCTCCTGAACGCGATAATCAGTGACGTGACTTTTGGCATAAGTGTGCCGCGACCTGCAAATCAACAATCGGTGTGGCATTGCCTTGATCCACTCGCCGGCACCCGTAGCACCTCAACGTATCGCTGCTTGCTGACAGCGCCGGAGTGGCAACGACCAGCTTGAACTGACTTGCTGGCTGCGGTTGAGAATTGCTCCGAGGGTGGCGAGAGCGGACGGTCAGGGGCTTTTTGACGTGCAGTTGCCGTCGATAGGGCTTCATGAAGCCCATCGTTGAAAATCTTGAGTCCGGCGTACAGGCTGTTTTCAGGGCTGGCCGCATTCGGGCTGGTGCCAGAACACAGGTGTTGCCCAAGCGGTTTGCCGGATTAACAATGGTTTGGTTTCGCCAAACGCCCCTTTTGAGTCCGCCATGCAGAGGAATTTTCTCCGTTCCAAAATCCACCGCGCCCGGGTCACCGGTGCGGACGTGAACTACGAAGGGAGCATCGCGCTCGATCCGGTACTGATCGAGGCCGCCCGGCTGGCCCCGTTCGAAAAAGTTGAGGTCTACAACATCACCAACGCCAACCGCCTCGCGACCTACGTCATTCCAGGCGAACCGAACAGCGGCGAAGTCTGCCTCAACGGGGCCGCCGCCCGGCTTGTCCAGCCCGGCGACCATGTCATCATCTGCTGTTACTGCGAGCTGACCGAAAGCGAAATCCGCAAGCACACTGCCCGTGTCGTGCTCGTGGACGAACAGAATCGGGTCACCGAGGTGATCGACCACCGGCTGGAAGACTATGTCCCGGTGACCAGCTGACGCTCCCGACCCCTTCCCGCCTTCGTCTACGAGCCGGAAGCGTCAGCGACGGAGGACGCCGGTTTTCATGACAGGCTGGAAGCCTATCCCACGTTGCCTTGAACGGGAAAGAAGGTTGGGATGAAGGGGCCTGCCATGCGATTCGGATTGATCGGTTGCGGCATGATCGCCCGCTTTCACGCGCAGGCCATCGCCGACACGCCCGGAGCCGAGCTTGCCGGCTGCTGGAGCCACAACCCGGATCGCGCCCGAAAGTTTGCCGAAGAAACCGGCTGCCAGCCTTTCGACCAGCTCGAAGACCTGATCCACAGTCCCGACATCGATGCTGTTGCTATCTGTACGCCCAGCGGTGCCCATCTCGAACCGGCGCTGCTTGCCGCGGCTGCCGGCAAACACCTGCTAATCGAAAAGCCGCTTGAGATCACGCTCGCCCGCTGCGACCAGATCATCGCGGCGGCGAAGAACGCCAACGTCCAGCTCGCCACGGTGTTCCAGTCCCGCTTTTCCCCCGTCTGGCAGCAACTTCACGCCGCCACCCAGCGCGGCGAATTCGGCCGGCTGGCGCTCGGTGAAGCCCACGTCAAATGGTTTCGCCCGCAGTCCTATTACGACAGCGCCGAATGGCGCGGCACTTGGCAACTCGACGGCGGTGGAGCCTTGATGAACCAGGCCATTCACTCGGTCGACTTGCTGCTCTGGCTGATGGGACCGGTCCGCCGGGTCGCGGCATTTACTTCGACCTTCGCCCACGAGCGAATTGAAGTCGAAGACGTCGCCGTGGCGAGCCTTGAGTTCCAGAGCGGTGCCCTCGGCTCAATCATCGCGACCACAGCCTCCCATCCGGGCCGCGACAAGCGGATCGAACTGCACGGTGCCGAAGGTTCCGTGATCGTCGAAGAAGACCGGATCGTGCACTGGTCGGCGAAGGGTTCTGGCGTAGATAAGGGGTCTGACGCCAACTTGCGCAGTCTTCGGAGCGAATTGGGGTCTGACCCCCTTCCGGGACGCTTCTCGGACAGGCTCTCAGACCCCGCCGGCGGGAGCGGTGCGGCCGACCCGGCCGGCATCAATCATGCCCTGCACGCCGCCCAATACACGGACTTTCTGGCCGCCGCCCGCGCTGGCCGCCCGCCGCAAATCGATGGGCACGAAGGCCGCAAGAGCGTGGCACTGATCGCTACAATCTACGAATCGGCCCGCCAGCAGCGGGCGCTGCCCGTTGTTTAGCTGAACCGCCAGGCGCTAGCCGCGGGCTCTTCGACGACCTCCGACGCTGGCAAACACCAGTTTTAGATGACCACGCCAAACCCGGACGTTGACCATCCATTAGGGATCCCGACCATGACCCGACTCGCAAGCGCTTGTCTCCTCTTAATTGGGCTCATTCCATCACTTGCGGCCGCGCAAGCCGATCCGGCCAACCGGATGACACCCGAGCTGCTCTGGAAGCTTCGCCGCGTCAGTTCCACCGCCGTCAGCAGCGACGGAACGCTGGTCGCATGGAAGCAGCAACAGTACGACCTCGCGGCCAACTCCAGCACGAGCGACATCGTCGTCAAGGACTGGCGGACCGGTGAAGAGTTCACCGTCGTGAAGGGCTGGAAGTCGATCGCCGACCTGCAATGGACTGGCGAGAGCAAAAGTCTCACGCTTTGGTTCTCCGGCCAGGAAACGGCCGAGTCACCTGCAACACCTCAGGCCTTTTCGATTCCTTCCAACCAGATCAGCGCGGGTAAACCTTCCCAGGTCAGCGAAGCCGAACTCGGTGTCGCCAACCTCAAAGTCGCTCCCGACGGCAAGGGCCTCGCCTTCACCTGCGATGTCAAAATCGACCAGACTGTCACCGACCTTCACGCCGACCTGCCGCTCGCCGACGCCCGGATCATCGATTCGCTGATGTACCGGCACTGGGATTCGTGGCATGACTTTGCGTTCTCGCATCTGCACGTCGCGTGGGTCGGTGAAGACGGCAAAGCCAGCGCACCGGTCGACTTGATGGCCGGCCAGCGAAACGATTGCCCGGTTCCGCCCTTTGGTGGGTCCGAACAGTTCGCCTGGTCACCCGATTCGAAGTGGATCGCTTACACGACCAAGATCGCGGCACAGCCCGCCGAGTCGACCGACTCCAGCGTCTGGCTCGTCGACCCGAAAGACCCGGCCACGGCCCGCGACATCTCAACTGGCCGGCCCGGTTACGACAACAACCCGTTTTGGCGGCCCGATGGTGCGGCCGTGGCTTTCCACTCGATGGTCCGGCCAGGCTTCGAAGCCGACCGCAATCGGGTGATGGAATACGTCATTGCCGACGGCTCGCTGAACGAGCTGACGGCCGGCCTGGACCAGAACGCGAACTCGACGGCCTACACACCCGACGGGTCGGGCATCTGGTTCGCCAGCGAAAAGCAGGGGACTGAACAGCTCTATTTGCTCAAACGTGGCCAGCCGGTCCGCCAGTTGACGAGCGGCGATTTCAACTGGACGCCGGTCAGCCTGTTGCCGGATGGCGAGCACGCGATTGTCCAGCGGCAATCCATGTTGCGGCCGGATGAAGTCTTCATCCTGAATCTGGCCGACGGCACGGCGGGGGCGCTCAGTACGGCCAACGACGAGATCTACGCCAGCCTGGAGCTGCCCTCGATCGTCAGCCGCGACGTAATGGCGACCGACGGCAAAATGATTCACTGCTGGGTGGTTTTGCCGCCAGGCTTCGATCCGGCCAGCGGGCAGAAGTGGCCGCTGCTGCT
>JANOFL010000021.1:0-14574 GCA_031405895.1 Planctomycetota bacterium | reverse complement strand
AACGGAATCGGCTAGCGCCTCAGGCTCACTACTTGTCAGCCTTGTTCAGGGGCCGGGTCCGCGAACTGCATCTCAACTCAATCCCGATTATACGTCTTCAGCCGCCGCCGGCCGGAATGGCATCAATGGCATCGGTTGCATTTCCGCTGCCAGGCAGCTCCTGCCGGATCCACTCCGGCCAGTCGAGGTCGCGGATCGAGAACCGCAGTTGGTCGCCTTTTTCGCCGATCTTCCGGTTGAGTCGCTCGACGAGGCCGCTTTCGCGTTCGCGCAGCCGCTCCTCGATCGCTCCGCGGGCAAGCTGTCCCATCTGTTGCGAAAACTCGCCGCCCAGTTTGCTGATCCGGTCCAGTTGCAGTTCGTGGAGCGTCACGCGAACCGCAAGGACTTCCGGCCGGACCACCATCGCCGGAGGAAGTTCTGACCAGTCGGCCACCGTGTTGACTCGTGCCTCGAGTTCCATTTCAACGTCGGTCCAGCCCTCGGCGCTGAAGCTGTAAAGTTGCACGCCCCGCGACCACTGGCTGATCCGGGCCGACAGGTCGACAAGTGCCCGGACGCGGATGGTGACCAGCGAAGCCCCGTCGGCCGCCGTTTCGAGTCGGGGCAAGGTGATGCGGAAGTGTTCCGCCCCGGGCCGGACCTGAGCCGCATACTTTTCCCAGCGACCGTGGTTGGCCTTCTTCCACGCCCGCTCGGTCTCCAGCCGTCCGTCATCCTGGCGAAAGCGGATTCCGTCCCAGACCTCGACTTGCTGTCCCCAGTTCCTGTCGTCGTTCCATTCGAGACCGGCTTCGCGCGCGACCAGGCTGGTCAGGAGCCGTTCGAGATCAGCGAGCGAACCGGCCGGAGCCGGCGTGGCGGCATTGCCAGTTGTCTCCGGAAAAACCGCCTGTGCCACGAGGGGAACTGAGTGGGCCAGTTCTGTGAACAACGCGGCTGTCAGCACGGCGCCGCGCCAGGCTGCCAGACGCAGGCGTTGCCCGTTTCCGGTCCGTTTGGTTCTGGGGTCGTGGTTGGGCATAATGAAAGCCTATCCGAAAAGGTGACTGCCACTCTGGGTTGGTGGGATTCACTATGGGCAAAGACGGCGTTGCGCGGCGGTTCCCAAAGTGGCAGTCACCTTTTCGGATAGGCTCTAAGCGTCCTGTGATCAGGCGTTCGCAGGGTTGGCAGTCCGTTGAAAAAGGTGTCTGACCCTCTCCGACCCGTCACATTCGTCGCGTTTGGAACGGGTCTCCAAAGGGTCAGACACCTTTTTCAACGGACTGTTGGCCTGGGCCGCGGAGGATAGCGATCTCCGAGTCGTGCTGTCGGCCCCACTTTTCGCGTTCCGAAAGGCCCGGATGGACCGGCGGCAACTGTTGATCGTGCTTGCATTCGCAACGCTTGCCGCTGCGCTGGTCGCGCCGGCCGTGTTGTTGCCGCGGAGTGGCACGGCAGAAGATCCGCTGGCGGCCGGCAGCCTGCATCCGGCCCCGCCCTTTGACGAGCTGCCTGAAAGTTTCACGGCGCGGCTGGAGGCCGCAGTGGCGGGCGACACCTGGCGCTTGATCACGCCCGAAGGTTCACGCTGTGTCCGGCTGCTCGGGATTGATTGCCCCGAGCCCGACCAGCCCCAATGGCTGGCGGCCCGCATTGAGGCGACAAGATTGGCCGAGACGGCTTCCCTTCAAGTCATCGTAGAAGGGATCGCCCAGGACCATTGCCTGACAGGCCGGATTCTGTCGGGCCAGAAGGATTTCGGTCTGGCCCTTGTCGAAGCCGGCTTCGCCTGGTTCAACGGCGACACGTTCGATGGTTCCGAAACTTACGCGGCCGCGCAGCAAGCAGCCCGCGACCAGAAGCTTGGCATCTGGGCCGACGAACATCCCGTCCCGCCCTGGGAAAGCTACAACGCCTGGCAGAGGAAACTGGAAGCCGTCGCTGCCAGCGCGTCCCGATCCGGAGCGGCGAATGACTGATCGGTTGTCCTGGCCTCGAGCCATCGGGCTGGCGCTGTTTGCGCTGGCTTTTTCGACGTGGTCCAACCCAGCCTGTCAGGCTCAGGTGCCGGCAGTCGCGCTGCGGCTTCCGGTTGACAACCTTGGGCCTCCAGCCGACCTTGCGTGGATTCCGCGAGGCCTGAACCGGCTGCCGGCGACACCTCCCGACAATCCTTTGACGGCCCAGAAAGTGCAGCTGGGCCGGCGGCTGTTCTTCGATCCGGTCCTGTCGCGCGACCAGGCGGTAGCCTGCGCGACCTGCCACGATCCGGAGCATGGATTTGCCATTGCAGAGCCGCTGGCGACAGGCGTTGGTGGCGCGCGGGGGACGCGCAACGCCCCCTCGCTGCTCAACCGGGCCTACGACGCCCATCTGTTCCACGATGGCCGGGCCAGTTCGCTGGAACAACAGGCTCTCGGCCCGCTGGTCAGCGAAACCGAACTGGGTGGCGACGTGGAAGGAGCGCTGTCGAGACTGCGCGCCAGTGCCGCCTATCGCGACTGGTTCACTGCTGCTTTTCCGGACGAACGAATCGGATCAGAGGATGCCGCTCCGGTCACCGTCCAGAACATTACCCGCGCGATCGCCAGTTTTGAACGAACGCTGCTTTCGGGCGATTCCGCGGTCGACCGGTTCCGCGCGGCGGATGTCGCGGCGCTCAGCGATGCGGCCCGGACCGGGATGTGGATTTTTGAAAGCCGGGGCGGCTGCTGGCGCTGTCACTCGGGGGCGACCTTCACCGACGGCAAGTTCCACAACACGGGAGTCAGTCATCTCGCAGGCGGAACCGACCTCGGCCGCGAAACGGTTTCCGGCAACCCGGCCGACCGGCACGCTTTCAAAACGCCCGGCCTCCGCGACGTCTCCCGCACCGCGCCCTTCATGCACAATGGCAGTCTCGCGACGCTGGAGGACGTTGTCGCCTTTTACGCGCGCGGTGGCGCGCCGGATGCTACCGGACTTGATCCGCTGCTGAAACCCGTTGAACTGTCGGCCACTGAACAGGCGGCCATCGTCGAATTCCTGCGGGCCCTGGATGGCAACGACACCCGCGTCCCGCGCGGCCAGCATTGAATGATCCTGGCGAGCGGCAGGATAAAGACTGCTTGACATTTCGCCATCAAAGGTACCTTTCGTGAAACGGACAATGTTTGTCATCCGCCTGCTGACTTCGGTCGTCGCCTGCCTCAGCAGCCCGTCCATGGTCTTGTCGGCGGCGGTTCAAGCGGACTCGTCCCTGCACAGCATCGTCAACGGCGACTTCGAACAGGCTTCGGGGCAGCTGCCGGACGGCTGGATGCTGATTCCGGCCGGCGAAGCTTCTGGCGTCAAATTCGCGCTGGACCGGGATTCGCCAGGGGCCGGCCAGCAGTCGCTTCAAGTGGATTCAACGGAAGTCGCCGATGCCGGCCGCTCGTTCGCCAATTGCATGCAGTCGCTGGACGCGACCGGCTGGCGCGGCAAGCGGGTTCGCTTGCGGGCCGCAGTTCGTACGGCGGACCTGGCTGGCGACGCCCGGGCCCAGCTTTAGATGCGGGTCGACCGCAAGCCGGCCGGGGAGAGCACCCAGCCGGTGCCTGGATTCTTTGACAATATGGACGACCGGCCGATCCGTGCAGGCGAATGGGCACATTACGAAATCGTCGGTGACGTGGCCGACGACGCCGAGAACATCTCGATCGGGATGTTTGTCGTGGGCGCGGGGAAGGCCTGGCTGGACGACGCCAGCTTTGAGACCGTGTCGTCCGAAGCCGCGGTCACGGGCAACCGAAGAGTTGGCGGCGAGCCGGACTTTGAAACGCAGCCGTTCTGGAACTGGTGGCTGTTATTGCCTGCGATCGGAATCGCGCTGATGGTCTGGGGGCAGTTCTCCAGCGACTGGCTGGGCCGGTTCGCGTTCCGGTTTTCGTTCTGCTACTGGCTGCTTTACTTTTCTCCGGCACCGCTCGGATCGCTCGTTTACTGGTACGGACAGCTGGCCGAAACGTGGTACGGACAGAAAGTGGTCGATCCCGCTGTTCGCTGGACGGCCGCCCATCTGCTGGGCATCGACAAGCAACTGGTTCCGCCCGGCGGGAGCGGCGACAGCACGTTCAGCCATGTGCAGCTGCTGATGGCGTTCGTCGTTGCACTGGCATTCGCGGCAATCTGGTCTTTAATCCAGCGCCGGCCCACGGACCATGCCCACCTGAAGGACGTCCTCCGCAGTTACGTCCGCTATGTGCTGGCCTTCATCATGCTCAGTTACGGGCTGGCGAAGCTCATGAGCGAAGGTGGCCAGTTCCGCCCACCGGGAGTGGACCAGCTGCAGAAAACGTGGGGCGATTCTTCGCCGATGAACGTGCTTTGGACCTTCATGGGGTTTTCGTGGTACTACACGTTTTTCGGCGGACTGGGCGAAGTCATCGGCGGAGCGCTGCTGCTCTGGCGGCGGACGATGGTGCTCGGTGCACTCGTGACATTCGGCGTGATGCTCAACGTCGTGATGCTCAACTTCTGCTACGACGTGCCGGTCAAGCTCTATTCGTTCCATCTCTGTTTCGCGGCGATTTTCGTTTTGCTCCCCGACGCCGGGCGACTCGCCAACCTCCTGGTCTGGAACCGGCCGGTGGAGCCAGCCTTGTTGCGGCCGGCCTGGTCCACGGGACCGGTCCATGTCCTTCACCTGATCGGCAAAGTCTGGCTGATCGCCCTTGGTTTCGGCCTGCCAGTCGTGATGACCGGCTGGGCCGAAGTTCAGCGGGCGACCGGAGCGAACGCCAAGTCTCCGCTGGAAGGTGAATTCCTCGTTACAGATTTCACGGCTGCGGGGGATTCGGCCGACAGCGGCCGGGCGGCGATCGCCTGGCGTTCGTTCTACTTCGTTTCATTTCCAGCCGGACAGCCCGGCGAAAGCGCCAACGCCGTCTGCATCGTGCGGCTGGTCGATCACGACCGGCTGAATGCCCGGGCCACGCTTGCAGCCGACAGTCGCAAGCTCAGCCTGCGCGGAATCGACGACACTCCCCAGGGCGAACTGGACGTGAAACAGGTTTCGCCGGATCAGCTCGAACTCAGCGGAAGCGCCTTCGGACACGACGTCCGGGTCAAGCTCGAGCGGTCGAATCTCGACGGCTACCTGCTGATGCGGCGTGGCTTCCGCTGGATCAACGAACAGCCGTTCAACCGGTGAGAGCCCATCCGGGAACCGCGAAGAGAAGGGGTCAGACCCCAAAACGCTCCGAAGACTGCGCGATTTGGCGTCAGACCCCGGCAGCTCCCGGATAGGCTCCAAGTTCAGTCAATCGCGCCACGGACTCACGCTGTTTTCCAGCAAAAAAAGAAGAGGGCCGCGCCAGCTGGACGCGACCCCCTTCGTCAGGGTTTCAGAACTGGAAGCAAACGTCGGGACTGCCCTCAGGCGGGTGAGCAGTTGGGGACAACTGCTCTACATTCGCGGCTATCGGGTGCCTTGCGTCCGGGCACCACCCGAACGCGGACGGCGGGCGGGACGGGATGCGGGTTCTGGCGCGTCGGCCGGAGATGCAACTGAGGGCGGAACCATATCCACACCTGGCACGGACGGAAACGCTGGGGCAGGCTGGGTCATGCGAACCCCGCCCGCAGGGCTCAGGGACCACACGCCCGGCTCGCCCGGAAGCGACGCGGCATGGAGAACTGATGGAGCGAACAGCGGGACTCCCCAGACGTGCTGGGCACCGTTGGGCGGAGTCGGCCAGCCGAGACCATCGGCTTCACTGGTCAGGGCTTCGACCCGCAATTCGACCATGCTGTCGCGGGCTTCACGGCGCTTGGCCAGCTGGTCGCGAAGTTTCTCCAGCCGTTCCTCCATCTGCTTGAGATGCTCTTCGTGCTGTTCGATGATCGCGTCGTATTCTTCCCCCAGGGTTTCGGCAAGTTTTTCCCTCGCTTCCGCGCGGTCATCGTCCGAATCGGCCTCGCGGTAGGCAGCGAGTGCTTCACCCGCAGCACTCTCCTGCCGCCAGTCGCCTTGGGGGTAGGCATATCGATACTGGCCGGCCGGTTGGGTAGCGAGGCCGGCTGCTTCGATCGACTGATCGGAGAAATGCCCGGGAGGTTCCTGGCTCGACCAGTCTCCTCCACCCGCCTGGGAGTGAATCGCATGAGCATAGACCCGGGCGGCCTCTTCGGCATGGTGTGCATGTTCACGGGCCGCGTCGGCTTGGGCGACCGCGGCGTGGGCCTCCTGCTGTCCGGCGACGGCGACTTCCATCGCCTGTTCGGCATGCGACTGGGCGGCTTCGGCGTGGGCCCGTTCGGCGGCAGCCTGTTCACGCGCGGCCGCTACCAGGGCCGCGTCATCCTGCCAGAACCACATCATGCCCGCGGTGGCGATTCCCAGCAGGGAACAGGCACCAACTGCAGCGGTATTCAACATCGTTCAGTCCTCGTGGGGTGTTGGTACATCGGGTCGATCCGGGAGCCGCCAAGAGAAGGGGTCAGGCACCAATTCGCTCCGAATCCCGGCGCGCCGGGAGCGAATTGGTGTCAGACCCCGGCGGTTCCCGGATCGGCTCTTCATCGGGTCGATCCGCGCCAGGCAGCTGGCCCGGTTCGGGGTTTGAAAGAAACGGGTCAGCTTCCAGCTGTTCAATCTGCATTTCCAGCAACGGTCCATTGCCATCGGAAAAGAAACCCGACGGGAGGGAACCTGGGGCTGGCGGCGAGCTCGGCGATTCCAGTTCCAGCAGCTCACGGTCCAGCTGCCCGAGCTCGTCCGCGAAACCGGACCAGGAGCGGGACAGTTCGATCAGTTCGTTTCGGTTCGAGGCCGGCATGGGCGGGCTGGCGGGAAGCCACTGGCCGCGAATTTTCCAGGCCATGGTCCCGAGCGCGATGACTGCCATGGCGGCGACAGCAGCTGCCTGAAGCCGGTTTCGGGTCCGTCGGCTGAAATGCATCCTCGGTCGAGGCTGCGATTGGGGATGCTGCAGGTGGGCGAGATACTGCTGCAGGATCGAGTGCAACTCGGCGGCGTCGCGGAAGCGGTCGCGCGGGTCTTTTTCCAGCAGCCGCATAATGATCGCGGAAAGCGTCGCGGGGACTTCAGCGTTGATACTGCGAGGCGGAATCGGCGTCGAGCTGCCGATTTGCTGCAAGACCACCAGCGTCTGGCTGGCCCGGAAGGCCTGCCGGCCAGTCGCAAGGAAATAGAGCACGCTGCCGAGCGAGAACAGGTCGCTCCGCGCGTCGATATCCCGGCCTCGGGCCTGCTCGGGCGACATGTAGTGCGGTGTGCCGGCCAGCCAGCCGGTCTGCGTGACCGAGGCATCGTCGGCCGCGCGGGCGAGGCCAAAGTCCGTGATCAGGGCCCGGGTCGAGCCATCTTCCACGAGGATGTTGGCCGGCTTGATGTCGCGATGGACCAGCCCCTGGTCGTGCGCTGCGGTCAGACCCGACGCGACCTGCAGGGCGAGCTGTACGATCTGGACCGCCGGGAGCGGCCCCTGTTTGCGGACAAGGTCCTCCAGCGACTGGCCGGGGACAAAACTCATCACCAGCCACGGCATTGTGGCTTCGCTGTGGACGGCGTGAATCGGCACCACGTTGGGGTGATTGACCGCGGCGGCCGACTGGGCTTCGCGGACAAAACGGCGGCGGGCCGTGGCGTTGCCGGCCAGATGCTCGCCCAGAATCTTGATCGCGACCGGCCGGTTCAGCTCCGTGTCCCAGGCTTTCCAGACGGTGCCGAAGCCACCGCGGCCGAGCAGGGCTTCGATGTCGAACCGTCCCAGCCGCCCGAGCATTTCGGGATGGACCGGCGGATCGAAGAGCTGGTTGGTCAGCGCGGACTTGCACGAATCCGGACGCCCATGCGGTCGGTCCATTCCCGCCCCGCTGGCCGGACGAGCCGGAAGCGTAAGCGACGAGTCCCACAATCTGTCCCGATGAACTCCCGTGGCAGCCGCGCCATCCAGTTCTTCCGAGTCGGCTTTCAGCGTCGCGACCACGGATTGCCAGAGTGCCGGATCGCCGGCCAGTGACTCAAGCCGCTCCTGGCAATGGCCACAATTTTCGAGATGCGATTCGAGGGCTGGCGAACGGAGCCGCGGATCGGCTTCGAGCGCGGAAGTCAGCTGTTCGTCGGGCGGGCAGGAGTCTGCGCGCCGCGGCACCTGCTTCTGGTTTCCGGTTCCGATCATGACCAGTCTCCCGCCGGGAGCTGTTTCCATTCGGTTGAATGGTCGAGTGCCGCACGGGCTTCCTGGCGAATGCGGGCCATCATCCGCGAACGCGCGATGTAGACCGCACCAACCGTGAGCCCCAGTTGCGTGGCCACATCGGCCGGGGCGCGGTGTTCAACCGCCGTCAGCCAGAAGGCTTTCCAAGTCGAATCGCTCACCTGGCAGCGGGCCCGCGCGGCGGCCCAGCGAAAGATCTGTTGCCGCTCTTCCATCGAGAACCAGGCTTCGGGTTCCTCGTCCGGGCCAGGCTGCTGCTGGAGCAGGGAGTCGCTGACGGCGGCCGGGCGGCGGTTCTGCTTGCGGATGAAGTCGACGACCAGATTGCGGGTCACGGTCGAAAGCCAGCCCCGCAGCGTCCCGCGGCCTTCGCCCGATTCCCATTCGCCGATCCGCGCGGCGGTCCGGGTCATGACTTCCTGGGCCAGATCGTGGGCGTCGGCCGGCTGAAGACCCTTGCGGGTAGCGAGCCGCAGCACCAGCGGTTCGTAGATTTCGACAAAGTCGTGCCACGCCTGTTGGTCGTCACCGTTCTTCAGCCGGACCAGCAAACTGGCGCGGGTGTCGGGAGAATCAGCGGACATGGCGGAACGAGCGGGTAATGAACGACTTCCTTCGATTCTGACAGGTCAAACGGCCACTCGTTGCCAATCTTTCAAGAAAATCCTGAAACCGCGAAAAACAGTCCAAAAACCACGCCAATCGCTGCAATCAACCCGCCGCTGGCAATCGCGCATTCCTGACCAAACTCAATCCAAATCCGCGACCGGGCCTGAACTGGCAACGTCGCGGGACAAGGTCCCCCCAAACTCCAAACCGAACTCCATTCTTCATTAGCGTTGATTAGCGCAGATGAGCGTTCCCAGGCTTCCCCAAAGAAATTCGGGAACATTAATTGCCACTAATCTTCGCTAATCCGGAGAAGAAGTTGGGGGGTGGTTTTTGAGTGGTTGGTGGAACTGTTCAGGTAGTCGCGGCGGGCCAGAAAAAGCCGAAGACGAGTCCGGAGAGGATGCCGAAGACGATCCCGTCGAGGACGGTGGTCAGGATCCGGCGCGGGAACCAGATCGCGTTGCAGACCCCGCTGCTGGCATGGGTCAGCACGCCGATCGCGCCGGTGATCTGGAAGGCCTTCATGAAGCGGGTATCGGAGGGCAGACGCTCCAGCGCTTCCCACGCGATGTAACCCGTGACCAACGATGTGATCAGGAAGAACAGAAATGTCAGCAACAGGTTGCGGCCCATGTTGGGCATCTCCCAAAAGGTCACCATTCCGCGCGGACCTTTTTTGTACCGTTCCTGAAACGCCTCCGAGCCGCCTTCCGCGTGCGTACACCAGGGAAACAGGTAGCTTCCCGGCGGACAATTCATCCCGCGGACAGCATCCATCAGCCGGCCCTCGTCGGGGACCTTCTGCCAGTCACTTTGGTGATGCGGCAAGACCGTCCAGGCGATCGAACTGGCGACAAACAGCACGACGCCGGACAGAACGATTGGCAACCAGAGTTCAGTCAGGAATTCCATGGCAAAAATTCTCCCCGGCGTGAAAGAGCGACAGCTCGAGACGACGTGGATTGTCGTTGCCAGGAGCCGCCATTTCAATCAGCTGGTTGAACCGGGGTGAATTCCGGGCCGGAAGGCAGCATGGGCGTGGGGCGGCTCGCGGCCGGCAGTGACTGGACCCAGTTGATCATGGACAGAATCCGGGCGGCATCGGGCTGCTCGACAATCAGCGCCGACCGGACCCAGCGGTCGTTGGCAAAACGAAGGTAGACGACTTGCGGGACGGTGTTGCCATGCATCAGAGCCGTGGCCAGCTCGGGTTGCTGGTCGTAGTCGACGTAAGCGAACTCCATCCGCTGCAAGCCGCCTTGTCCGTCGACGACCGGCATCACTGATGATTTCAGTGTCTGGCACGGTCCACACCAGGTCGCACCGACGAGCACGAGCACGTCGTGTTGCTGTTCAACTGCCCGCTGCTGGGCCTGATCGAGAGTCAGTGGCTGCAACGGCGCGGGCGTTGGCGCGGAAGCGAGGGTCCCCGGCATCGGACTTTGGGCCCGGCTGGACGGTGCGTTAACCACACTGGTCACGACCACGACCACCAACACCATCCCGACGCGCCAGTGTTTGAATGGTGTTTCTTGAACTCGTGCTTCTTGAACGCCAGCGCGGCCGACGCCGCGAAACCCCATTTCTTCCCCCCTCCGCCCGCAACGGTTCCGGTCTTTCCGGGACCGTTGCGTGGGGAGGGGCCGGCGGAGGGGGCCGCAGCTGGAATGACGGCGGCACTTGTTTTGCGAATCGGCTCGGCTCAACCCGGTCCGCAAATCATGCTGGGTCAGATCGCGAGGCTGCAGGGCTTGGTCGGCGGAAGTACGGAGAAGCAGAGTTGCTGGTGCTGTCATCGGTCGCCGGGTTGCTTTGAGCAGGGCTAAAGTTTCCTCCTGTCCAAACGCAAGCTCGATGCCATTCTCCGATAACCGATCCTCCCCGCCTTTTTGCCGGGTTTCCTGCGGTTGCGTGCTTTGGCTGATGCTGATCAGCGGCCCGCCGTGTTGCCGCGCGTCGACGCGGCGTCGCTTTTTATCAACATCCACCGACAGCCCTTCGAAAGGTTGCCAACCGGTTTTCCACCGGCAGCGAGGCGACGAACGAGCGAAATCCCTGGCTTTTTGAGGCTTTTCTTCTGCCAGCACTTTTTGCTTGCATTCCCCGTCAGTCCGGACGATCATCCATTTGGCCGATAGTGAACATTTTTACAGTATCAGGGGCCGATTCTGACCAAACGTGTCCGGCGAACCGCTTTTCATGGCGGTCGCAGGGAGACGAAGGAACGGTCAGCAGCCTGGGAGGCCAGCGAGGGATGAACGCAACACCGGCGAATGTAGAGCAGTTGTCCCCAACTGCTCACCACCCCCTCCATCACCCCGCCCGACGTGGTGACAAAGCTCCCGCTTTGTCTTCCTCCTCCTCCACTCACCCTTCCATCGCCTCCCTCCAGCAGCAGATCTGGCAGATCGAAGGCAATACCCGCCCGGATGATCCGGCGCGGATCTCGGCCGGCCACCCGGGGCTCGACCAGCTGCTGCCCGAGGGCGGCTACCTGCCTGGGACGCTGGTCGAATTCATTTCAGAAAGTCCCGGCGACGCGGCCGGGTGGCTGTCGTTGCGGCTGGTGGTCGAAGCCTTGCGGCGCGGTGGCGCGGCGGTGCTGGTCGATCCGGCGGGCGAGCTCTACGCGCCGGCCCTGGTGAGCCTCGGGGTTCCGCTCGAGCGGCTGGTGCTGGTCCAGGGCGAGTCGGGTGGCCGCGGTGGCTGCGGCGATGCGGGCTGGGCGTTCGACCTGGCGCTGCGCTGTCCGGGAGTGGCGGCGGTCTGGGGCGCGCTGCCGACGACCGATTCGCGCTGGCTGCGGCGCTGGCAGCTTGCGGCCGAAGCGGGTGGCTCGCTCGGCGTGCTGCTCCGTCCGGCCACCGTCCTCGCGCGTCCCACCTGGTCCGCGATCCAGTGGCACGTCCTTCCCGGTACCGACGCGAACCCCACCCACAAAAAAACTCTCCCCTCTCCCCGTTGCTTGGAACGGGGAGAGGGGTTGGGGGTGAGGGGGCCGTGCGGATTCGGGTGTCAGACTCCCGCTTCCGGATCGATTGAAACAGGGAGCGGGGCGAACTTCCAACCCCCGCCGGGCGGCTTACGCCGCTCCGCTACAAAAGAACCGGCGGCTAGCGCCGTGCCGCTCAAAGATGGCGCGGTTGCTGCTTCACTGCCCGACTGGGAGTTTCGGCTCCGGCTGACACGGGCCTGCCGCGGCGTGGGCAGCGAGACCGGTTTGCGGATCAACACGGCCAGCGGGCGCCTTGAAGTGATGGAATCGCCGGGCCGCCAGCTGGGTCCCATTGCGCCGCCGCCTGGACGGAACTTCCGCCGCACTTTGCGCAGCCGGGGAGCCGTGGCATGAACGACCTGGCCGGCCCGCGGCGGATCGCGTGTCTGTTCTTTCCGCTCTGGCCGGTCCAGCGGCTGGTGGTGGCCGAGCCGGCCTTGCGGCGGCGCTGCGTCGTGCTCTTTCGCCGCGACCCGCGCCGCGGACAGGTCGTCCACGCGGCTTCGCCCCGCGCCGGGCGCGAAGGCGTCTGTCGCGGCATGCCGCTGGCCGAAGCCCGCTCGCTGGTTCGCGGCGGCAAAGACCGGACGAAAGAAAAGCGGACGGTCCGGCCGCCAGATGAAGCCGCGATCCGGCCCGCCGATCCGCCGGGCGACCGCGAAGCCCTCCAGGAACTGGCGCTCTGCCTGCACCAGTTCAGTCCCCTGGTCGGACTGGAAGAGAGCGACGACCCGTACGCACTGCTGCTCGACCTGAGCGGACTGACGCATCTCTTCGGCGGCGAAGCCGGCTGGTGCCGCGCGGTCCGCCAGTGGCTGACGGCCGGTGGCTGGCATGTCCGGATCGCCGTGGCCGATACGGTCGGCGCGGCATGGGCACTGGCTTGCCATGCAGAGCCTGTCCGGGAAGCGTCGGGGTCTGACCCCCTTCCGGGACGCTTCCCGGACAGGCTCTCCGTCGCGGATGACGAGATGCTGGAGTCCGTCGACATCGTTCGGCAGCAGCTCGATGGCTTGCCGGTCGAAGCCCTCCGGATCGACTCCACGCTCTGCGATGCGCTCGCCGAAGTCGGCGTGCTGACGGTCGGGCAGCTGCGGCGGTTGCCGCGGCCCAGTCTCGCGGCGCGGTTCGGCGACAGCCTCGCCCGCCGGCTCGACCAGCTCGATGGCCGGCTGGCCGAGCCGATCCGCGCGGTGACACCGCCCGACAGTTTCACCGCGACCCAGCCGCTGGAGTATCCGCTGGCCGATCGCGAAACCCTTGGCCTGCTTGTCCAGCGGCTGGTCAGCCAGACGGCGGCGGTCCTCGCCCGGCGGCAGCTCGGGGCGCTCCGCTGGCGGGTCGCGCTGGCCCGCAGCGAAGCCCCGCCGCTGAACCTTGAAATCAGTCTCGCCGCCCCCGTGGCGGGAACCGTCCACCTGCGGCAGCTGGTCGGGATGCATCTCGAACAGACCCGCACAGTCGGCTCGCCGCGCCATCCCGTCAACGGCATCACGGTCACAGCCCTCGAGTGCGTGCGGATCACCGACCAGCAGTCCGAACTGTTTTCGTCGGGTGCCGGCCGCGACGATCCGGCCGAACTGGCGCAGCTGGTCAACCGCCTCGCCGCGCGGCTGGGCCCGGCGCGCGTGGTCCGCCCGCAGATTCTGGCCGATGCCCAGCCCGAACAGGCGGTCCGGCTCTTGCCACTGGCCGGCAGCCGCGCCGCGCCGCGCGCTCTGCGCAAGCCATCCCCGGCCGCCACTCCCGGCCCGCTCGAACGCCCGCTCCGGCTGCTCCGCGATCCGCTGCCGGTCGCCGTCGAGCTGGACCCGGCCGGCCGGCCGTGGCGGGTCAGCTCGGCGGCCGAACGTTTCCTCGTCGCGCACGCCGCCGGCCCGGAGCGGATCGAAACTGGCTGGTGGCGCGCTCCCCTCGTCCGCCGCGACTGCTGGCGGATCGAAACGACGACCCGCCGGCGGTTCTGGATCTGTCACGACCTCCAGCGGAAGGAATGGTTTTTGTTGGGCGTGTTTTGAATAGGCCATCGAAAAGGCATCACTGTCTCATCTGTTCTGCGCAACTCGTACTCGTACTCAGTCCGCCGCGGACGGTACTCGTGCTCGTAATCGGTCTTCGATCCGGACCGAACGGTGCCGAAGGAAGAAATCGATTACGAGTACGAGTAGGAGAAAGAATCCGATGTACCCCGAGCTTCACTGCAAAACCAACTACTCCTTCCTCGCCGCAGCGTCGCATGCCGACGAGCTGGTCGCGCGGGCGGTCGAGCTGGGCTACAGCGCGCTGGCCGTGACCGACGAAAACTCGCTGGCCGGAATCGTACGGGCGTGGGGCGCGGCGCGGGAGACCCCGCTCAAGCTGATTGTCGGGGCTGAGCTGACCCCGCGCCACGCTCCGCCGCTGGTTGTCTGGGCGGTCGACCGCCGCGGCTACGGCAACCTGTGCCGGATCCTGACAATCGGCCGCCGCCGCGCGCCGAAGGGGCATTGCTGGCTGGAACCGGACGACATCGCCGGACTGAGCGATGGCCTGCTCGCCGGCGCGATGCCCGGCCTGCCCGGCGAACGCAACCCACTCAGCCATCTCTCACCCGACCACGCCGACTGGGACTGGTTCCACGGCGCGACGGACCGAAACCACGGCAATGCGGATAGAGGCCGAACGCCCGACATCGCAACACCACACATCTTCCCCCCTCCGCCCGGGCCGCGGGGGGGGGATGACGGGAAGGCCCCAAACCAAACCAGGCGGCCGGGGGGGGGGGGGGGGGGGGGGGGG
>JANOFL010000389.1:0-4973 GCA_031405895.1 Planctomycetota bacterium | reverse complement strand
GCCACGCTCGTCCCCGACCCGGTTGGCGGCGATCACATAAACGTTGTTCTCGAGTGCTCGCGCTGGCGGGATCAGATCGGCCGTCCGCCCCGAGGTGGGCGGCCAGTTGGTCGGAATGGCGATCACATCGGCTCCGTCCAGCATCAGGACGCGGCTCAGTTCCGGGAAAGAACAGTCGTAACAGACGGTCAAGCCAATTCGCACATCGCCGGCGTCGACCGTGACCGGCTCGCTGCCCGGTGCGGTGAAGCGGTCGATGCCGAGGTGCGGGAGATGGATCTTGCGGTAAACCACCGGATTGCCTGCCAACCCCACCAGCGCCGCACTGTTAAACAGACTTGTGCCATCGCGTTCCAGAAACCCGACGACCGACAACAGTCCGAGCCGCGTTGACTCCTGATGCAGTTCAGCCAGTTCCGGCCCATCGTGTTCCTGGGAAAACGGCAGAGCTTCCTCGAGGCTTTCGTAGCAATAGCCTGCCAGAGCCGATTCGGGGAACACAACCAGCCGCGCTCCCGCCTGAGCCACCGTCTGCATCCGCTCGCAAATCCGCCCGATGTTCCAGGCCACGTTGCCGAAGCGGATATCCATCTGTACGGCGGCAGCTTTCAGCATGGTGAACTTCCGTCAAGTCGGTCTGGGCTGGATACTGGGAATCAAAGTCCATCCAGCGTATCGTAGGCCCACCGTTCGTCGTCACGAGCGTAAAGCAGTTGTCCCCAACTGCTCGTCCTGACTGGCAGGTTGCCTGGCAATTTGGATGTTGGGGGAATGCACAAATGCGGTCGGGCAGTTGGGGACAACTGCTCTACAATCCCACAGCCGGGAGCAGTTGTACCTGACTTCTCACCGCTCGTCGTCTGAGCCACCGACCTGGGCTCAAAACGTCCCCCTGGCACCCTAATCCCAGTTGTCGAATCGCCACGGCGACCCCACCCGCCCGAAAAAAAACTGCCCTGTCTGTCTCCGTCCATTCTCGTGGCGGCGGAAATGGGCTCGTTGTTGGGAATCCGTGCGTTACTGCTCCGATGCCTGCCGCAAGAAAAAAATCGACCGCCGTCAGCGAGGCCGCCAGCCCGGCCCGTGAACCCGCGCCGGCCCGCGACGCCGGTCAGCCCAGGCCCAAGCCCTGGCTGGGCTCGCACATGTCGGTCGCCGGCGGCTGTTACCGCGCCGTTGAACTCGCCGCTGAAGCCGGTTGCGACTGCGTGCAGGTCTTCACCAAGAACGCCAGCCAGTGGAAATCGAAGCCCCTGACACCTGAGGATGGCGAACTGTTCCGGGCGGCGCTGGAAAAGCATCAAATTGTCGCGCCTGTCTCGCACGCTTCCTACCTGATCAACCTCGCCAGCCCCAGCGACGACCTCTGGCAAAAGAGCCTTGCCGCGATGGTTGACGAGCTGGAACGGGCCGCCGCGCTCGGAATTCCGCGCGTCGTCGTCCATCCGGGTGCCCACGTCACCGCCAGTGAAGAAGACGGCATCGCAACCGTCATCAACGCCCTCGGCCGGGTCCTGCAGCAAACCGAATCGCTCGAAACGATGATTCTGCTGGAGAACACGGCCGGGCAAGGTACAACGCTCGGTTGGCGGCTGGAGCATCTGGCCGAGATGATCGACGGGGTTCGCAACCATCCGCGGGTGGGCGTCTGCATCGATACCTGCCACGCTTTCGCTGCCGGCTACGATCTTCGCGACGCGGGTCATTTCGCGGCGTTCGCTGACCAGTTGGGCCGCGACATTGGCTTCGACCGGGTCGGTGCAATCCACCTCAACGACAGCCGCAAGGGACTGGGCCAGCGGATCGACCGCCACGAGCACATCGGCGAAGGCATGCTCGGCCTCGAAGCCTTCCGTCACGTCCTGAACCACCACGCTCTCCGCCAAGTCCCAATGTATCTCGAAACCGAAAAAGGGGACCGCGATGGCGAATCATTCGATGTGATCAACCTGCGCACCCTGCGGGGGCTCGTGGGCGATTAATACTTTGGCGATTCTGGATGGTTGGGTCAGCCGACGGGAACCAGTCCCGGTGCCTTCGCGGGACCGGCTTACAGCCCGTCAATGCCGGTCAAATCTGAGATTTGAGATTTGAGATCCCAAGTTCCAGACTTCTCATTCGTGGCGCAAGTTCTCTGCAGATGGAAATACGGTCGCAAAGGCATTCCGAAATCTATGGTGGTGGCAACACAAACTGATTGTCGCGCCAGTTCTGATGGCATGATTTGCAGCGTTCGGCAATGGCCGAACGGAGTCCGTCGAGTTTGCGACGGGTGTCTTCGTCGGGAGGCTCGCTGCCAACCGACCCGATGGCAGTCACCAGCTCCAGCGCGTGTTTGTTGGACTCGACCATAACTTCCCGGTATTCGGCCGGGTGAGTATCTGCCGCCTGGTTGCGGATCAGTTCGGCGAAGGACTCGCTGACCAACAATGCCTCGTGGGCAGGTGAAAGATCCGGATGGTCGGGAGGCGTGACCCAGCCGGCCTCGGCGATGATCCCAAGCCGTTCGAAGCGGTGGTCCAGCTCAACCATCGCTTCGGCCAGGTCGGGCAGCTGCGCGACCTCGGGAAACTCGCAGGAAATCCCGGCAAGCTGTTCCGGCGACAAGGGCTGGGGTTCCGCAGCTGCCCGATGGAGACCGAGGTAGT
Source organism: Planctomycetota bacterium (assembly GCA_031405895.1). Classification (GTDB taxonomy): domain Bacteria; phylum Planctomycetota; class Planctomycetia; order Pirellulales; family Pirellulaceae; genus BJ22. The sequence goes on along the minus strand of JANOFL010000389.1, from coordinate 2,325 downwards.
TCTCCCCGGTTCCCGCGAGTTTGAGCAAGGCTGGTGCTTCCCCAGGCTCAATTAACCCGGCCCCGACACAGGCCACCGCGGCGGCGGTCGGGCTGCGGTGCTTGCCATGGTGGCACTGCAGGTAGACCGGGCCGGGCAATTCGCGAATCGCCTTGGCCAGCTCCAGGGCGCGGATCCGGTCGATGCCGTTGTAGCCGACCGGAAGATGGACACAGGCGATCGCTTCGGCCCGCGCGGCCGCCACATCCGGCGTCGCGCCGTCGACGCTGATGATCGTCTTGACACCAAGCTCCCGCAGTTCGCGGAAGCCTTCCGCGCCATGCGGCTGGCCTCCGGAGTACACCCGGGGGTGGGCCTGGACAAGGTTGGGAAGGGCAATCGCTTCGTGCCGAATGGGCCGAAAAGCGCTGGCCGGTGGTTGAACTGTTTTGGCCGGTTCCTTCGGTTGGGTGCGATCACAGCCCATCAACAGGAGAGACGCAACAACCAGCCAACTGGCAAGCGTTGGATTGGACATGCAGGGGTCGCCGACGGGGGTTTGCCTGATTCATTACGAACAGTCTACCGCGGGGCGGCACCAAGCGCAATATGTCACCTTTTGGTGACATGTTACGCAACAAGCCCGCGGGCCATTGGGCATTCGACGCCACGGTCAGGCCCAGGCAGGCGAGTCCCGTCGCCACGGAACGGACAACCACGACCGGAACGCTGCAACCAGCCTGAAAACACGCCCCTTCAATCGGATCTGACGCTGAATCAGGCCGCGTATTCCGGCAGCTCCTCCCGAACAGACTCAGGAGAAAAGTCGATTCGGTCATAGATCTCCGAAAGTTTCAGACAACAGCCGATTTCGAGCAGCTCGATCCGGCCATCCAGGCCTTCACAGGTCTCGCGCAGAAAGCCACTGTTGCTCCGTCGCATCAAAATGGCTCGCGGCTGGGTCTGTTCCAGAAGCAGGCAGTATTGGAGCGAAGGCAGGGTCAGGTAGTTGTTCAGTTTTTCATCCAGATCCGTCGCGCGCGTGGATCGCGAAAGCACTTCCACCACGAGAACTGGCCGTTGCTGGAAGCTGTCCAGTTGGGAATTCTCCTCGCAGACCACTGAGACATCCGGGTAATAGAACCAGGTCGATGCTGCACGCTGGATCTTGACCTTGGTGTCCGCATTGAAGGCTTGACAGGGCTTTCCCTTCAGCTGGTGCCAGAGGATGGCGCAAGTATTCGTCGCAACGATATTGTGGCGGTTGGACGCGCCCGTCATGGCGCGAATCCAGCCGTCGACGTATTCGCTTTTGGTCGCCGCGGCCAGCTCCTGTTCCAGGTACGCGTCAGGAGAAATGTAATCCGTCTTTTCCGCACTGCTCATCGGACCAGACTCCGCAAACTGCCGGCCAACGCAAAGTCAGACAATGGAACCAGAACTCCGTTCCATTACAATTCTACGTGAACCTGGATCGCACAGGTTGACCGCGGCTGGCATTCTGACTGATGTTTCTGGCCGGGAAGCCGGCAAAGGGAGATTGCGATGGCATGGCGACCCACGAGTTGGGTGTTGGACGGCGAGCTGGATAACACCACGCCTGGCTGGACGATTGGCTGGATTCGACTTGAGGGGCGGGACGAACCGTTGCGACTGAAGCTGGCGGGAAACTGTCATCCCGATCTGGCCGGCTGGAAGTTTCGGATCGTGCGTTCCAGCCGCTGTCCGGACCGGGAGGGATTGCCTGACTACAGCCGCATCGCAACCGACCAGTCGGGAATGATTGGAGACGTGACTGCGGGCCAGATGTTGCAGCATTACGAGTGTTCCACCGACGAGTTCCTGCGACTTGACGAGGCCGGACAAAGGCCGCCGACGACGATCAGCAAGGCGTTGTATCTGGAGTGGTTCAGCAACCGAAACGGGCGCGTCGTCATTCAGTCCACGCGGTTGGCCGTTGAGCGGATTGGTGAGCGGGCTTTCGAGTTGACCGAGGAACAGTTTCTTGAACAGGCCAGAACCAATCGCGAGGAAATGGCTTTTTTCATCGAGCAGCTTGGCAACGCATTGGGCTCTGAACCCGGAGACAAAAATTGACGCTGGCTGTCGCTGCTTCCCCCGGCCAAGGCCTTGGGTAACTACAAAACTTCCAAAGGCCAAAAAACATTCGATTCCGACGAACCACGGCAGTCGGCATCAAAGCCAGGCGATTTTCCGGTTTTTCAGTTGTCAGGACTGAGCAAGAAGTTCTCCTGCGGTAACCGTTCACGCCCCGATCAGCCGCCGGGGGTTTGCCCCCCGGTTTTAGGCACAAGAAAGGCGGTACCCGGGGGGAACGCCCCGCGG
>JANOFL010000381.1:0-8356 GCA_031405895.1 Planctomycetota bacterium | reverse complement strand
GCCACGCTGACCAGCATGACGACCGAAACGACGAGCATCGCGACGACGATCAGGTCGAGCATGAACGACCCGCGCGCCGGCAAAAAACCGGATGACATCAAAACTCCCTGAACGCCCTGGCCGCACGCAACGGGCAGTAGTTGTAACCGATGGCGCTGGATGCCAGGCTTGGGCATCGCAGCTCCACTGGCCGGATGGCGGAACTGGCAGACGCACAGGACTTAAAATCCTGTGAAGGGTAACCTTCGTGCGGGTTCGACCCCCGCTCCGGCCACTCAAAATGCGGTGAAAACTGTCGCAAGACGCAACCGATCGCCCTCACCGCACAATCAAACCGCCGGCACCGACCGCTCCCAAGGCACCGGCTGGCAGCTTCAATCGTCAGCAGGTTCAATCGTCACCAGCCACGTCCTTGCGAATCGCCGCCACTTTCAAATCTCAAATCTCAAATCTCAAATCTCAAATCTCAAATCTCAAATCTCAAATCTCAAATCTCAAATCTCAGATTTCAGATTTCAGATTTCAGAGCCGGGGACTGCAACTCACTCTTCCGCCCGTCCATAGACCAGCAGGTGCTGCCACGGCAACTCGTTGAACTCACGGACGCGGCGGAAGCCGTTGGCCTGCATTTCGGCATCGCACTGTTCGCGCGTCATCTTGTGCTCCGGCTTGATCGGAACCTCGGAGTCTTCCGCACGGAACTCGACCAGCACCACTACTCCATTGGGTGCCAGGCTGCGGCGGATCGCGGCCAGCATTTCAACGGGATGCGAAAACTCGTGGTAGACGTCGACCATCAGCACGAGTTCCAGTTCGCCCGCCGGCAGCCGCGGATCCCAGAACGACCCAAGAATCGGCGTGATGTTGCTCACGCCCCGCTGCTCCATCCGCTCGCGGAGCAGCTCCAGCATCTCGGGCTGGATGTCGACCGCGTAGACCTGGCCATCGTCCCCGACCAGTTCGGCCAGCGGGAGGGAATAGAACCCGTTGCCGCAACCCATGTCGCACACCGACATTCCCCGCTGCAAGCCAAGGTTGGCGAGCACCAGCGAACAGCGCTCTTCGCGCTCCCGCTCATCGCGAATCAGCCACGGAGCGCCCTCGTAGTGCATGGTCCGCGCGATTTGCCGGCCCATGTATTCATCGAGCGCCGCCGGGGCTGGCACTTCGGCCGGATCGGACGACGCGAGGGCCGCTGGTTGGTCCCCCGCTTCAGGCTCCTGGCCCGCTGTGGGCGAAAAGGGTTGCCCCCCGTCGATCGAAACCAGCGTCACAACGGCCAACCACCGCGAACGGCCGGACCATCGCCCAAAACAGGAGCGGCAGGTTAGAGGTTCTGGTTTCATCGCTTTGACCGCCCAGCCTTGTCGATTTCTGAAACTACCGGATGTCAGCCCCGCGCACTTGCCACGCGCCACCGGCCGTTGAACAGCCAGACCATGCTGCCAAACAACAAGACCAGCAACCCCAGCGTAAACGTGCAGTAACCGAAAAAGTGGGTCAAGTCGCGGAGTGGATAACCCAGCAACGAGCCTTCTCCCGCTCCGATCACAACCCGCCGCGTCCGCTCGACATCGACTTCGGTCAGATAAAGCGGAAACTCATGCGCGGCGGCAAACGGACTGGCGATCGTTGTCCAGGCAGAGAACCGCTCGAACTCGCTACCCGCGAACCAGTTCTGGGCGAAAAAATGCGCCGCCACGGGGAATACGAACAGGCCGATGATCAGCACATAGGTCGCCAGCAAGCTGGCGCTGGACTTGCGAAACAGGCAGGAACAGAACAGCGCGACCGAGGCCGAGGTCGCGCAGGTCAGTAACACAATCAGGAACCAGGCGACAACCGCCGGAAAGTTCGGAATCAGCCCGGCGGTGGTGAACAGGGCCAGGATCACGGGCCACATCAGGAACGCGGTCAGCACACCCGACACACGAAAACCTGAAAGCAGCTTGCCCCAGAGAATCTGCCACGGTGAAATCGTGGTGGTCAGCAACAGGTCGAGCGTCTGGCGTTCGCGCTCGCTGGTCATGCTGCCAGCCGAAAAAACCGGGCCGACCAGGATGTTGAACACGATCGCATAGCAGATGTACCACGGGGCCAGCTCCTGATAGACGTACAGGCAAACGGCCATCGGGATGATGGCGAGGACCATGCTGATCTGGATCGCCATCCGCAGCATCAGCGTGCCCTGGCCGAAAATCTCGCTTCGCATCTCCTTGTCGTAAACCGGATTCGTGCCATCCGGCATCAACGTCGTGCGAATCGGCGGTGCAAAAAGCCGGTCCGGAAACTGGTCGCGGTTGATCACCAGCCCCACCGCCGACTCGGCTTCGCGATCGAGGTCGAGCACCTCCTGGCCGTGGCTGCCCACATCGGTGGGATAAAGCAGCCGGGCCGCCGTCCGGTAGAAAAGCGGGATCGTCACCGCCGCCGCGAGGCCCGGAAAGAGCGACAGGAACATGTAGACCCGCTGCAGGCCGTACATTCGCGTCCCGTGCCAGACCAGCACGATCAGCAGCACCAGCGGCAGGATGATCAGGTAGCTGGCGACGAGCGAGGCACTCGTGCGGCGAAAACGGCTGCCGCAAGCGACGCTGATCATGCCGAACATCACGAGGCAACAAAGCAGCACGGCGTAGGCCGCGAAGACTTCATACGGTGAAACCCCGCCCAACGGCAGACAGAGCATCACGACAGGCAGCGAGGCGAACACCAGCACCGCGAGATGGGCCAGCGCGGCCACCAGCTTGCCCGCCACGATCGCCGTCGGGTGAAGCGGACTGGCGAGCAGCATCTCGTAGGTCTTGCGCTCTTTTTCGCCCGTGATCGACCCGGCGGCAAAGCTGGGGGCCATCAGCGATGCGAGCACAAAGTTGCCGAGGAAAAACAGGTCGACCAGCATCAGCGGCCGGCCCGTTTCAGCCGGCTGCGTCAAGTCCAGCCGCCCCCCCGCCGGCCACGCGACAACCACAATCGCGCCGAGCAGCAGCTGGAAAACGAACAGCAGCACGAACGACCGGACTGTCCGCAAGTTGACCAGCAACTCACGCTGGAGAACGGGATTCTCGCCGGGCCAACGCATTCCAAAGTGACTTTCGCTTGCCGCTCAATAATGGATGGCGAATTGTCCCGTCGCGACCAGCCCGCCGCAACTACGGGCCCTGATCAACTGGAGCGCGACGACTCCGAGGGAATGGAAGAATCCAGCGGGGCGATGGAGGTGAACGTGACGGGATTGACGGTATTGACCGGATTGACTGTGGCAAAAGCACGGCAGAGGCAATGCCCATGTCATACCGGACGCGTACCCTTGCAAATGGGGTAGGCCGAACAGCCCCAGAAGTTCCCCTTTGCCGATTTGCGCTGGCGCATGGGTTGGCTGCACAGCGGACATTCAGGCCAGGAGCGCCGCCAGCGCCTCCGGCCTGTTTATCGCGGGCCTCGATCCGTTTGGCGGTCAGGCGTTCGTTGAAACCTCCCGTTTCTTCAAAGGCCCGGCCCTGAGCCTCGCTCTGGCGCTGGAGCATGTTCAGGGCCCGCCCGATGATGAGCAGCATGGCGTTGGCGACCACTACGGCGTCGTCTGCGTCGAGCCACTGGGCGTACTTGCGGCGCTGTTCCAGCGCGTGTTTCGCCGATTCGTGAACCACGTCGTCGGCAAACGGTGGCGGATCGAGCGAGATGGCGTTGACGGCTTTGGCGTCAGGGGAACGCACTGACCACGGGATCTGGTTCCGGTCGAGAATCACGATTTCAAAGTCGCCGCGCAACTCGCTGAGGCTGGCACGGGCCACGTCGGTCAGCTTCATTTCGGTGTCTTTTGAGGTCGCCGACCGTTCCGAGCCTTCGATGATGTTCTGCCGTCCGCTGCGGGACGCCTGGGTCATCTGGTCGTACTGGCGACCTTTCGGGTCATAAAATTTCGCGTCGGCCTCGCGGTGGTCGAAGGTCAGAAACCGGCGGCAGAAACGCAGCGTTTCGATCTGGATGATCGTGGCGAGGGTGAACGAATGCAGCCGGCGAAAGCCGCCGTGTTTGTCGAAAAGGGGAGGCATGGAAGAGATCCTGAAGGGGGGACCTGATTGACAGCATTGACGTTGTTGACCGGATTGACGAAGGGGCCAATGCGGTCAATCAGGTCAATGTCGCCGTCCAGGTCAATGCCGTCAATCAGGTCAACGCTGTCAACAACGTCATTCCTGCCAATCCGGTCGTCCTACCACTCGCGCGGCGTGACGCGGGACTGGACCCGTAATGGCAGCCCCTGGATGCGGAGGAAGCCGCCGGCGTCGGTCTGGTCGTAAGAGCCGCCGCCTTCCATCGTGGCGATCTTTTCGTCGTAGAGACTGAACGGGCTGCTCCGGGCACAGACGCTGATGTTGCCCTTGTACAGTTCCAGCGTCACGCTGCCCGTGACCACCCGCTGGACTTCACGGTTGAACGCCATCAGCGCATCCATCTTCCGGCAATACCAGTAGCCGTAATACACCATCTCGGCGACCTCCGGGGCCAGCCGGTCTCGGAGGTGGATCAGGTCGCGGTCGGCAGCCAGCTGTTCGACGTAGCGATGGGCTTCGTACAACACAGTCATTCCGGGGGCTTCGTACACCCCGCGACTTTTCATGCCGACAAAGCGGTTTTCGACAATGTCGATCCGGCCGATGCCGTGGGCTCCGGCGATCCGGTTGAGCGTCTGGACCAGCGCGAGCGGCGACAGGGCCCGGCCGTCTACCGCGACGGGAACGCCCTCCCTGAAATCAAGTGTCACGCGCTGGGGTTCGTCGGGAGCAGCCTGCGGCGAGACCGTGATGCCGAAATCGACCAGCCGGACGCCCGAGATGTCGAGCGATTCCAGGTCACCGGCCTCATAGCTGATGTGCAGCACGTTCTCGTCGCTGCTATAGGGCTTGCTGGCTGTGGCTTTGACTGGGATCTCATGTTTCTCACACCACGCGATCATCTCCTTCCGGCCGGGAAAAGCGGCCCGAAAATCGGGGATCCTCCAGGGGGCGATGATCCGGATGCCGGCGTCAAGCGCGTCGGCCGCGAGCTGAAAACGGCACTGGTCGTTGCCCTTGCCGGTCGCGCCATGGGCGTAACAGGTCGCGCCGACTTTCCGAGCGAATTGCAGGCAGCAGCGGGTGATCAGCGGCCGGGCGATCGAGGTCCCGAGCAGGTACAGTCCCTCGTAGCGGGCCTGCCAGCGGAGGACCGGAAAGGCGAAATCGCGGCAGAGTTCCTCGCGCGCATCGGCAATTTCGGCCGAAGCGGCACCAATCCGCAGGGCCTTTTCGATGATCGCCTCGCGGTCTTCGCAGGGCTGGCCCAAATCGACGTAGAGCGCGTGAACCTCATAGCCCTGTTCCATCAGCCAGCCGAGGATCACAGAGGTATCGAGTCCTCCCGACCAGGCCAGCACACACTTTTCTTTCATCGCCCCACTTTCGCTGCAAGTTCCTGTTCCGTGCGTGCGCAACACGCGGCCGCATTGTAGGACTGCGGGCCGGCCGTTAATATCGCCCGGCCGGATCGCCGACCCGCTTTTTTTTCCGATGAATCGTCACGAGTTCCAGCTGATCGCCAAGCAGTTCCGCGCCGGACGGATCTCGATCAACGAGTTTGCCGACCAGGTGATGGGCGGCTCTGTCTCCGTGCCTGACGATCCAACGCGAGAAACCTCATCGTGCGAGGCTGAATCCGCGGTTCCAGGCGAAACACCGGACGGGCGAGCAGCCAGCGACCGGGATCATTCGCCCCGTGACGCACAAGACGGCTCGGCCGGCGGACTATCGCTCGATCTCGTCCGCCAGGAGCGTTGCGGCTTTCCCGAAGTCATCTGGGGGGCCGGCAAATCGCCGCGAATTCTCGCACGGGCGATCGAGCTGCTACTCGACGCCCGCCAGCCCGTTCTGGTGACGCGTGTCGAGGACGCCACGGGGCGATTGCTCGCCACCCAGTTTCCCGCAGGTTCATACCATGCGGCGGCGAACACTTTTCGCATCGGCCGCAACCCGCCGCGCGGTGGTTCGGTTGCGGTGCTTACCGCTGGAACCAGCGATTTGCCGGTTGCCGAAGAAGCCGTCGAGACGCTGCGCTGGTGCGGGGCCGAACCGGACCTGATTGCCGACATCGGCGTCGCGGGGCCGCACCGCCTGCTCAACCAGCTGGACCGGATTCGCAACCGGGATTGTCTGGTCGTCGTCGCCGGATGTGAGGGTGCGCTGCCCAGTGTCGTGGCAGGACATGTCGCTTGCCCAGTGATCGCGGTTCCGTCCAGCGTCGGCTATGGCGCCAGTCTGGGGGGAATAGCGGCTTTGCTGGCCATGCTGAACAGCTGCGCCGCCAATGTCGCCGTGGTCAACATCGACAGCGGTTTCAAGGCTGGCTACCTCGCCGCCCTGATGTTGCCCAAAGTCAACCAGGTTTCCGGCCGCCCGAACGTGCGATAGGCTTCCAGCCTGTCATTGAAAAGAAGATTTCAAATCTCAAACCAAAAAGGTCGCAGGACAGGCTTCCAGCCTGTCGTTCATCAGAATCCGGTTCGACCCCGTGCCAACTGCGTAATTCGTCCGGTACATTCGACTCGATGCCTCCATCCGAACCGCTCATTCCCCGCCTCCCTCCGCGTCCTGTCGATGGTCACAAAGGGACTTTTGGCCATGTCCTGGTGATGGGCAGCTGCCGGTCGATGCCGGGCGCGGCGGCGCTGGTCGCGATGGCAGCGGGGCGAAGTGGTGCCGGCCTGGTTACGATTGCGACGTCAGCCAGTGCTTGGGCCGTCACGGCTGGGTTCGCACCCTGGTTCATGACGGTCCCGCTGCCAGAAGACAGTGGCGGCACAATTGCCGAAATTGCCTGGGATACGCTGGCTCCGCTTCTTCAACAGGCGACGGTTGTTGCCATCGGGCCTGGGCTTGGCAAGTCGCGTGGACTCAACCGGCTGGTCGGCCGTCTGTACCGGGATCTGACGATTCCGGTGGTGGTCGACGCGGATGGGCTGAACGCGCTGGCGGCCGACGAAGTCGACTTGCGCCGCCACGCCGGCCCGCGAGTGCTGACTCCCCACCCTGGGGAACTGGCCCGGTTGCTGAAAGGAGCGGGCCTGGCGAAGTCGGCCAGTGAGCGCGATCGGGAACTGCTGGAACCACTTGCCCGCGGGCTTGCCGCCGACCGGAACATGGTGATGGTGGTCAAGAGCCATCAGACACTGGTGACCGATGGCCAGCAGGACTGGCGCTGTGCCGCGCCGGCCAACTCGGGAATGGCAACGGGCGGAACGGGGGATGTTCTGACCGGCATGATCGCCGCCCTGATTGCCCAGGGGCAGTCACCGATTCAGGCTGCCGTGACTGGCGTGGCGATCCATGCTTCGGCCGGCGGCCTGGCGGCTGGGCGAATGGGGCCGGTTTCCATGGTCGCCACGGACTTGATCGATTCACTGCCAGAAGCGATCCGCAATCTGTCCGCTCTGTAAGTTCATTCCCCGCATTGTCAACGACGGCCTCCCGGTGCGGTTCGTTAACGGAAACTTCACACTCGCTCGAACACGAGCTGTGCGAATGGGCTAGAATGCCAATGGGAAGATCGGGAAGCGATGGGGCTGCCTGAGGGGCTTTTGGGCAGGTTCCGCCTTGATCCGGGCCGGTTCATTCTGAACTCCACAGTCCGCACGAAGGTTGGTGAGACCTTGGTCAAGCGGCTGGCGGCCTCTCACTCCCAGCCAGTCCGCTGGGACCGGCGATTTTCCGTTGATGTCCGCAGACAGTCCACTCCTGAACAGAGAACCGGCCTGAACCGATGTCCATTGCCAACCCCTATGCTGCTCCAGCCGCACCGTCCAAACGTCGCAAATCCGGGCCGATGCCGGAGTGGATTTCCGATCCGCTCCGCGCCACGCGGCCGTGGGTGTTGTTTCTGGCCATCCTCGGCTTTATCTGTTCATTGCCCATGCTGCTCTACACCGGGCTGCTGGTGATGATTGGACTCAATGCCGGAAATGTGGTCGCGGGGCTGATCGGCGGCCTGATCGGCCTCGCCGCCTTCTTTTGTTACTTTGTGCCCAGCTATTTGTTGATGAAGTATGGTTCGGCCATCGGCCGCTGCGTCGAGGGCAACGACCTCAACCAGCTCCAGTTGGTGCTCAAGGCCCAGGCCAGTTTCTGGCGAACCTGCGGGATCATCGTTGTAGTCATGTTCTTGCTCGGCATCCTCGCCTCCGTGGCTGTTGCGTTTCTCGGAATGGCTCTGCCGGGCATGACCGAAGTCACGGGCCAGTAGCCGCCGCGATGTGCCCGCCCAGTGTCGCCTTTCGCTCCGCGAAAGGATTACGCTGCCGAAACAGTTCCCCTCCAGTTCC
>JANOFL010000372.1:0-3557 GCA_031405895.1 Planctomycetota bacterium | reverse complement strand
GAACATGGCTTGAGTCCTTGTGTCGTTTTGTTTCTTGCGGGTTCGGCCCCAGCCTGACTGGCCGGTCTGGCGTTCCCTTCATGCAGACAGATACGCAGGGGCCGGGCGGGCCTTACAGGCTGTCGAAAAAGATTCCTGTTTTGCCCGTAAACGGCTCTTTTTGTCCTGTTTTGGTTGGGATAACAGACAGCCAGTATTCACCGCCCAAGCCCCGGTCAACCTGTGAACCGCAAGGCGCTAGCCGCGGGCCCTTCCTGCTTGAACCGCCAGGCGCCAGCCGCGGGCCCTGCTTGCGTTCCCTTTCTCCCTATTCATCACGATCCATTCGATCTTGAGCCTCCATGACATACTGCACCACTGTCTCAACTTCATCGTCGTTATCCAGGATCTCGACATCGCCGCCTTTGGCCCATGTTACGGGTACATGGAGCGGGACGGCTTGTTGCCTCAAGGCTCGAGTGCAGTTTGTCTTGAGCTGGTCGCGCACAACCTTCGGCCCCGTGTTTGCCACGACCACGACATGCACATGATTGGTCCGCGCATTTACCGCCAACAATCCCCAGCCGCGATGTTGACAATGTTGGCGACAAGCCTGAACAATCGCAGCCCGATCGCCTGGCGACAGAAAGACCGCGTCATGGTTCATCTGCTCCTTGCACCAGGCTTCCAGCAACGGGCGCGGCTGTTGGTCTCCCGCGCCGCGCTTCCGCCAGCCGCGACTGTCGCCGGGCAGCCAGGTGCCGTAGGTGTTCCAGGTGATGAAGTAGGTGTTGGAGTCCATGGTGATCGAGCAGATGCAAGTTGTCTGCGGAAAATTGGTGCGACGATTTCGGGCGAACTTGGGCGAAAGAGAGAAAGCAGATTTTAGAACGCGAGCGGGGCCCGCGGCTAGCGCCTTGCGGTTCAGGAGGGTGTTGGCGGTCCGACCGTGAACCGCAACGCGCCAGCGGCGGGCTCTTGAGAAGGCTCCTTCCCGCCAGAATACGCCCGCGGATGAAGACTGGCCGGTCAGGGCCCGCGGCTGGCGCCTGGCGGTTCAGGCACGCGGTTCAGCGTGTACCAGACGTCGCCGGACCAGATCGGCTGGCCGGAGGTGCTGACCGGGTCCGTGCGGAGGTGGAGGACGTAGCCGGGTTTGCGGTCGGGGATGGTGAAGTGGACGCGAAGGCCGTCGGAGGAGGGGGTGCAGGCGGTGATGGTGAGAGTGGTCTCGTCGAGCTTGGGGCCACCGTATTTGGCAGTGGCTTTGTAGGTCCACTGGCGGAGCTGGTAGTGGGCGGGGTCGGCGAGCCAGTCTTGCGCGACAGGTTCGGTGAAAATGACTTCGAGGCCCGCGGCGGTCGCGCGGACGTGGTCGATTTCGAAAGCCGTCTTGCCGGTTGGAGTGAGGCGCTCGAGGCTTTGGAAGGTCGGCTGGTCGTGGCTGTCGAGCCAGTACCAGGTCGAGGCGTGCTGGCCGCCGATTCCGCCGACGTAAATTTCACCGCCAGGGCCGAACAGCATCCGGTTGGGGCCGGCTGCAAGACCTTGGGTGAAGCGCATCGCGCAGCCTTGCCAGACGCCGTCGACCTTTTCGAGCCAGACCCGGTTGATGCCGCCGTAGCGCATGTCGGGCAGCGCGAGCTGGCCAGCGAACTGGTGGCCGGCAGGAAACATCAACGGCTGCGTGGGCGAGTTGCCAATCTCGTCCTGCGGAAGCTGCACAGCGGCTTCAGTGATCTCGACAAACGGCGCGTCGCGGTCGGGCGGCTGAAAAGGTGAAGCGTTGGCTTCCGGCGGATCGTGCGGCTGGTAGAAGCCGTAGAACTTGCCTTGCTGGACGTGATTCAGTTCGTTCGCCGGCGTCCACTCGCCCTGGTTGTCGATGACAAAGAGTTCCTTCTCCGGACCGAATGCAATTCCGTTGGGTGTGCGATGCCCGCCGGTAAGCGGCTCGACGTTTTGTCCGGCCTGTCTGGAAAGATCGATCTTCCAGACCGAGCCATGGTTGGGCGGGTTCTGCTGCAGGCCGAGGCCCGGCGAACGGGCCATCCAGAGGAAACCGGGATGGCCGGCCGTCGGGCCTGGCCGATGCAGCAACCCGGCCGAGATCTGGTGGAAGTCGTTGGTCTGCCAGCCGCCGGCGACAACACTGACGCACCACGAACGGCGGCCATGGTCCTCATCAAAGCGCAGCACGTTTTTTCGCTGGGAGACAAAAAACGAGTTGCCGACGACGCAGACACCGCTGGGCTCGAACAGCCCGTGCGCAATTTTCACGCCACGAATGGCGGCCCGATCCCTGGCCGTCGGATTGCTGATCAGCCAGATTTCGCCGTTGGGCAGCGGGGCCGGGTGGGGAGCCTTGAGTGTTCGCGCGTCGAACCGCGCCACAATCAGCCGGCCATCGGGCATCCAGCCCAGCCCGCCGACCGGCATCTCCATTCCAGGCGACCGGATGTCAGTCACGGTGTAGCCGGGGTGAACGCCCGCCACTTTCTGGCCGAGTCCCGGCCGGTCGCCGGGACCAGCGAGTCGCTTGAGGCCGAGCTGGACGGGACGAAAGTGAAAGGCGGGGGCGCGGAAACGATTTGCCGGAAGCGGTTCCGGTTCGTCTTTTCCCGGCAGCCGCCAGCTCAGCCCGAGTTCGTCTTCTTCGCCCGCGTTGACCATCAGCCAGAGGTCGACTGTCTGCCAGCCTTGTTTCAGCGCAACCGGCTGGCAGAATGAGACTTCGCCCGCCGGCTGTTCGAGGCACTCCACGCCGTTGATCTTGAGCCGGCAGGCAGCCGCCGACTGGGCCTCGAACAGGTACTCGCCCGGCTGGTCGATCTTCACCCAGCCGCTGAACCAGTGAATGACGGCTTCACTTTCGACGGGTGGGTCTTCAGCCGGCAGCTCAGGTGGCCCATTCCCGAGTCCGTCAACCGTCACGTCGTGATTGGCCGACTGGCTCGGATCAACGGTGCTGTCGAGCGTCACCGGGCTGTCGATCAGGTAGCTCCGGCAGCGCACGCCCGGTTCGGTCGCGAAAGGAGTCTGTGGATCTTCGACCGCCTGAGCCAAAATGGCTGGGAGCCAGCAGAAATGACTCCCGGCCAACGAAACCTGGACCGCAAGGAAGACCGCCCAAAGCCAGCCAGCACGGATGTTGGTGAACATGATGCTCGTTGCCAGTTGCCCGAGTGGACTCAAGTGCGCCCGATGACCACAGCGACATCGCTGCGGAGACATCCCGGCGAATCAGGCAGAATGGACACAATATATATAGACGGGTTTTGCACAGCGGCTGGTTGTGCTTGAACTCACCGAAAACCCTCGTTCCACGGCTTCCGCCGTGGAACGCACTGCTTCAGAGGCTCCGCCTGCGCCAAAGAAATGAGCCTGAGGCGCTAGCCGAGAACGCTGCTTCAGCCATTAACTCACGCCCAAAGGAATCGGCTAGTACCGCAAACTGGAAATTCTATGCCACCAACGCGATAATTTGCTCAAACTTCCTCGATTGCGTCTTTTCGCGCCAGGTGCGGGGCCGGGTGTAGCCGGTGGTTTGGGTTGGTCGACCGGTGTAGGTCCATTGA
>JANOFL010000346.1:0-3773 GCA_031405895.1 Planctomycetota bacterium | reverse complement strand
GGGTAGGACATGTTCTCAAATCGCTGGCGCTCGCGACCGGCGAAAGCCTTCCCGAGTGGCGCTGGTCGCTGGCCATTGCAATGTTCGGTGCGACAGCTCTCTTGATCGGGACCTGCGTCGTCTCGGCTATCGTGCGGCGCGGCGGATGGCTGGCGGGGCTGGCTCTGCTGACCGTGGTCATTGCGGGCGCTCTGCCCGGACCGGTCGTCGGACGATTGCTGACTGGGGTTGGAAACCAGGCGACAGGCCCTGTTACCGTCTGGCTCTGGGACCGGACGATTCTGGGACCAGTGCTTGCATCGACCATCTACTGCTGGCCGGTCGCCATGGTCGTCGGCTGGGGACTCGTTCGAGCCGTTCCGACAAGTCTTTACGAGCAGGCGGCACTGGATGGCTGTGGCCCGTGGCAAAGGTTCTGGATGCTTACGGTCGGGCTCAACGCCGCGGGCTGGGGCGGGCTGTGGGCAATTTTGTTCGCCCTGGTATTTGGCGAACTGTCGGCCAGTCATCTCGTTCGGCCGAGCGGAATCGATATCCTGCCGCGACTGGCACTGGGTAAAATGCACAGCGGGATCGATGAAGTCACGGCCGCGATCGGTCTGAGCGCGACCACGGCGGTCGCCGGCCTCGCCCTCGCCGGCGGATGGATGTTCCGGAACTGGTCGAAGCTGAACTCCCGAGGCGCTGAATGAGGTCATTGTTATCCCAGATCCGGCTGGCGAGAACCAAAACCTGTACTATTCCGGCTCCCTCCCACGCCGCGGCTTTGATCAGTGCGGGGAGCAACACCAACTCTTTTCCGGCTCCCTCCCACGCCGCGGCTTTGGGCGGTGTGGGGAGGGCGGGGGGAGGGGGCGACCGCGCAACGGGGAGTGTTGTGGCTAGCGCCATAAGGCCAACTGATCGCGGCAGGAAACGCAATCAAAAAAATGCTCCCTGGCTGACTGTCTCGCTGCTGATGTCGCTTCCAGGCATATTGACCGCCGTTGCGGGACCGTTGACCGCGTGTCAGGCGTTGGTTGAGCGGGCGGTCAGCGAGGCCCAGTCTGTTCCCTGTGAGCGGGTGGCGATCCGGACCGAAAATGGAGAGCAGACGATCGACGTTCGGGTGCTTGTGGAAGCGGCTGACGGCGGTTTGCTGCTGGAATCGGCGGATGCCCGGCTCTGGATGGTCCAGCCGGCCGACCTGGTGTCGCGACAGCCTTTGCCGGATGAGCTGGCACCGGTGACGGTCAAGGAACTGGAAGCGAGCCTGCTGGAGGGCTTGCCGGCCGGATTCCGGACCCGGACCTCGAAGCATTTTGTCGTGGCCTACAACACTAGCCCGGTCTTCGCCCGCTGGGTCAGCAACCTCTACGAGAAACTGCTCCGTGGCTTTCTGGAACACTGGGAAAAGAAACGCGGCTACAAGCTGGAGGCCCCGACCACGCCGCTCGCGATCGTCGTCTTTGGCAGCCTCGACGAGTACACCGAGCATGTCCGCCGCGAACTGGGAACCGAACCTGGCGCGATGGTGGCCTACTACAACCTTGTGAACAACCGGGTCGCGCTATTTGACTTGACATCGGTTTTTGGTCCGGCCGGCGGAACCGCGACCGACATTCCTTCGATCCTCAACAGTCCTGGCGCAGCGGAAATGGTGGCGACCATCATCCACGAAGGCACGCACCAGCTGATGTTCAACACTAGCATGCAGCGGCGTTTTGCCGACACGCCGCTCTGGGTCAACGAAGGGCTGGCGACCTGGTTTGAAACGCCGGATGCGGCCAGCGGGCAGGGCTTTCGCGCGATCGGGCAGGTCAATCCGCTGCGACTGCGGCAGTTCCGAGCCTATCTTCCACAGCGCGGACCGGATTCGCTGGCGAGTCTGCTTGGCAGCGATGCCAGCCTGCGCGATCCGGCTCAACTGGCGAACCGTTACGGCGAGGCGTGGGCCTTCTGTCATTTTCTGCTGGAGCGGCACGAGGAGGCTTTCGTGAATTACCTCCGGCACCTCGCGGCCAAGCCGCTGATGGTCTACGACGGCCCGGAACAGCGACTGGCCGATTTCGCGCAGTTCTTTCCTGAAGAACTGTCGAAGCTGGATGCCAAGTTTGTCGAGTGGATCGGGCGGCTCGAACGATGAAGCCCGCGACCAATTCAGGCTGACTCTCGTGCGTTGCGCCGCCCGTTTCCGCCTGCGGAGCGGCGGCGATCCCCGTCGCTGACGCTTCCGGCTCGTTCCTGCGATGAGCCGTCCGTTTCCCCTGGGGGAGAGGGGCCGGTTGTCATCACCGTTGGGCGCGTTTAGTCTGATCGGGTCTTGGCGGGGCGGGCTGAAACGTGGCAACCAGGTTCCCGCCTGGCTCGTCCCAACGCGATCACCGGCGGAACCAGGGTCACCAGGTTGAGGACTTCCAACCAGACCAGGCGCCAAGCATTTTCAACTGGAGAAACGATCATGAACAGCGAAGCGATGCAAAGCAGTGGACCGGCTGTCAATCGTCGGCGGTTTTTGCAGGCTTCCTCGGCGGCCGCGGTCGCGCTGGGCGGGTTGCCCGGTGTCATGGCCGGTGGGTTCCATCACGGAGTAGACGAAACGATCAAGATTGGCCTGGTGGGCTGTGGTGGCCGGGGGACTGGGGCTGTCGTCAATGCCTGCACAGCCGATTCGGGCGTCCGCGTGACGGCGCTGGCTGATGCTTTTCCCGACCGGATTGAGCTTTGCCGCAACCAGCTGGCGACGCAGCCGGAAAGCAAGGAACGGATGCTGGTCACCGACGAAACCTGCTTCAGCGGGATCGACTGCGCCAGCAAGCTGATCGCCTCGGACGTCGATGTCGTGCTGCTTTGCCAACCCCCGTATTTCCGGCCGCAGTCGCTCAAGGAAGCGGTCGCCGCCGGCAAGCACGTGTTCTGCGAAAAGCCGGTCGGAACGGACGTGCCCGGCGTTTTGTCGGTGATGGAAACCTGCCGCAACGCCGGCAATCTGAGCATTGTCTCGGGGCTCTGCTGGCGTTACGACCTCGGTGTTCGGGCCACCATTGAGCGGGTGCTGGAGGGCGAGATCGGCGAGATCATCTCGATTCAGGAAAACTACCTGACCGACGAACTCTGGCATCGCGGCAACCGGCCGGAATGGAGTCCGATGGAGTACCAGCTTCGCAACTGGCTTTATTTTGCCTGGCTTTCGGGCGACATCCCGGCCGAGCAGCACATCCACAGCCTCGACAAGGCGGTCTGGCTGATGGGCGACACGCCGCCAGCCAAGGCCTACGGGATGGGGGGCCGGCAAAAGCGGACGGATCCCATGTATGGAAACATCTACGATCACTTCGCGACCTGTTATGAATGGCCCAACGGCATGCGGATGTTCTCCTACTGCCGGCAGATGAGCGGTTGCTTCAATGAAACCGAAGACTGGGTCTTTGGCACGCGGGGCAAGGCCCAGATTCTCGATCATCGCGTGACCAACGAATCGGGCGAATGGCTTTATCCCGATGCGAAAACCAAGCCTTCGATGTACGACATCGAGCACCAGTACCTTTTCCGGAGCATCCGCGAGGGCAAGCCGATCAACAATGGCCACTACATGGGGATCAGCACCCTGGTCGCCTTGCTGGGCCGAAACGTCTGCTACACCGGCCGCGAGATCACCTGGGAACAGCATCTCGCGGATGAGACCCGGCTCGGACCGGAGTCTCTCGAGCAGGCTGATTTCGATCCGGGACCGGTTCCAGTGCCGGGCGATACGGAAGACGAATAGGTGCCTGGACTTTTCCCTTTTGCACGGG
>JANOFL010000331.1:0-6258 GCA_031405895.1 Planctomycetota bacterium | reverse complement strand
TCTCTTCACCGACCCACTTGCCGGCGAGTGTTTCGAGTTGTTTGTGTTCCGCTCCGGGGCGAGGCATCTGCATTTCCATGGCGAATGAAATTCCTGTAACGGTGTGCTTGATGGGTCGGCGCCGCCAGTCGTTCGCGCGTGGCGCGGACTTCTTCGACAATCGGGTCCTTCATTTCAAATCCTCAAAAGGTCAAACGGCGTGCAGATCACTGGCGGCTCAAAGCCACTTGTGCGGCAAAGTCGATCGATGATCTTTCGATACTCCGGATTCGCGATGTGCGTGCAGTTATACGTCAACAGGTACTGTATCCCGTGAACCGCTGCGATGGAAATGTGGAACGCATCCATTTCGGCCTTTGCCGGAAGCTGAAGCCCTTTGGCCAGCTGAACCGCGAGGCTTTCGGCGTCGGTGTTCATGTCCAAAACCGGAATGCCCTCCCAGAAAAACCGGCGTTCATCCGCTGCAGACGGGTCTCCCTGTTGGCACTCCTTGATCACAAATTGCGAAACGAACAAGTCGAACCCAGCACGATGGAGGTCCCACCATTCCTGGGACGAAACCTGATTGGCCGCGACGCGCAGGTCACGGCTCGACCGCAACGCCAAGTAGCCGAAAACAGTTGTTTCGAGGTACGCCGAAGGCCTCATGCTGGAGCTCCGAGTCCCGCTCTCAGGCTGCTCAGTACTCCTGACCGACAAACGCCTCGGGCAGTGGTTTGTCGAACAGTTCGTCGATCACGCCGCGGGAGCGTTCCTGGGCGTTGAGGACCTCCAGTTTGCCAACGAAGATCATCACCTTGCCGCCGTCGGGAATCGCCTGCTTGACCAGTTTGCCTGCCGAACGTCCGGCAATGTAGTTGCTGGTTCCGATGTAGAACAGCCGGTCGGTGCCGGGCGCGTCCGAGTCATGGCAGATGACGGGCATCTTCGCGGCGGCTTCGTTAATCAGCCCGGCCTGGTTGGCCGGATTGATCGGGCTGATCGCCAGCCCCTGGCCACCCCGGTTGATGAACTGCTCGACGGCCTGCTTCTGCTTCTCGGTCGAGCCATCGCTCGGCATGTTGACTTCACAGTTGGCATTGAAGGTGATATTGCCCTTTTCAACGCCGCGCTGGGCGAGAACCCAGAACGGGTCGATCGAGTTGGTCAGGTACATCAGCTTGACCGGTTTGGACAGGTCGTAGTCGTCGCGTTCCGAGGGCGGAATCGTGCCATTCCCCGCGTTCATGGCCTCGACCCGTTGCGTAAACTCCTGAACGTTTTCCGCCGTGATCGTGGAATGGGGCACGAAGATGATCTTGTCGTCGGGCACCGCGATCTTGTCGCCCTCACCGCGCGCGATGGCCGCGAGGTACTCAACGGATTTGAAGCCGAAGAGGTAAGGTTGCTGGACAATCGTGCCGGCGATTTTTCCATCCCGGATGGCGGCAAGCGTTTCAGGGTGTTCGTCAAACCCGACGACTTTGACTTTGCCCACCATGTCCCGCGCCTCGAGTGCCGACAGGCAGGCCGGCGGATTGGGTGCCCACAAGCCGACCATGCAGGCGACGTCGGGATGGGCGATCAGGCACCCCTCGGCGTTTGACTTGGCCAGCGCCGCGTCCTTGTTGTCGGTGCGGATGCCGAGCACTTCATACTTTCCTGCCTTCGCTGGCAGGGCGTAACCGACACCAGGAATGACCTCGCCGACAGACTCGGTCGTGCCGCCGCCCGCCGAGTTCGCGGGCTGCGAGCCGCCAGTCGCCGGCGCATTCCCACCTGATGATGCGGACCGGTCACAGCCGGAAAGCCCGAGGGCGGCGGCAAGCCCGATTGCCGCGATGGACACGGACCTGGAGGGGTGGCGAAATCTGGTTCTGGATTTGGTCATAAGGGGATTCCGATGAACGAAGATCACATGATTTTGGTAACCAATGATCCGGAACCGGACCTTGCTTGCGCTGCGGGCTGGTATTTGCCAGAGCCCGACAAGCAGTCAGGGCATTTGGCCGCCGGGACTGGTTCCGGTTTCGGCCTTGATTCCGGCCGCGACCTGTTCGCACTGTTCGAGGACCCGGAGCGCATTGCCGCCGAGGATTTTGTGAATCTGGTCGCGATCGTAACCCCGGTTGAGCAGGAGTTGGGTGATGGACGGGTAACAGGCGACATCGTCGAGCCCAACCGGGACGCTGGGGACGCCATCGTAGTCCGAGCCAAGGCCGACGTGGTCGATTCCGGCGAGCTTGATCACATGTTCGATGTGGTCGACCACGTCGTGAATCGTCCCGCGGGCCCGCGGCTCGATCTTCAGTTCTTCGGTCGGGGCCACGAACCCCGAGTTGAAATTGATCATCACCACGCCGCCATTGGCGGGCAGCCGGGTCAGCACATCGTCGGGCACGTTGCGAACGTGATCACAGATCGCGCGGGCCGACGAGTGCGAAAAGATCACGGGGGCTTTTGCGATGTCGAGCACCTGGTGCATGGTCTGTGGCGAGACGTGCGAGATGTCGACTTGCATGCCGAGACGGTTCATTTCGGCCACGACTTCGCGGCCGAATCCGGTCAAGCCGCCGTGCACCGGTTCATCGGTGCAGGAATCGGCCCACTCGGTGTTCTTGCTGTGGGTCAACGTCATGTAGCGGGCGCCGCGATCATAAAGCCGCTGGAGATTGGCCATTGAGTTCTCGATCGAGTGGCCACCTTCGACTCCCATCAGCGACGCAATCCGGCCCTCCGCCACGACCCGGCGGACATCGGCTGCTGTGAGGCAGAGGCCAAACGTTTCGGGATAGCGGTCACACATCGCGCGAACGAGATCGATCTGTTCCAGCGTCGTGATCAGCGAGGCCTTGCTGAGGCTGGTCGAAACAGGAACGAAGACGCTCCAGTACTGGGCCTTCAGCCCGCCAGCCTTGAGTCGCGGGATGTCGGTGTGCATCTCCGGCTGGGGCTGGCTGATGTCGCGCTTGTCGAACGACGAGTTGGCCTTGGCACGGATTTCCCAGGGCAAATCATTGTGACCGTCGAAAGTCATGCCCGAGAAATGGATTTCCCGGGCCTCTTCGGAGACCACGATCTGGTCGGGTGGTGGGCGTTGGGCGGAGGGCGTTGTTTCCTGGGCAGCTAGAGCAGGTGCAAAGGCAAGGGCGACGAGGACAGCCAGGACAGACAGGACTCCTGACGGTTGTCCGGAAATCTGCGATTTGAGATTTGAAATTTGAAATCTCAGATCCGGATTCTGAAATCTGGAATTTGAGATTTGAGATTTCAGATTTGAGATCCCGCGTCCCCCAGGCGACACAGCCGATGGACCAGACACCAGAATTCGTCGTTTCATTCGGACAACTCTTTCAACCGTTTTTCGCCTTGGTGCCACCTGCATCATCGATCCTTCCGGTCCGGCGATGATACCACCTGTGGCGCAGTCGTTCGAGTCTCCGTCGGACAGGCGGGACGCCTTGTGAACCGCAGCCGGAAAAGGTTTCCCGCCGCGGCGAGGGCTTCGCGCAGGGACGCCTTGGATTTGCCGGCGCGGCGGTCCTGAAAGGCGATTGGAACTTCGATGATGCGGACACCGGCCCGGACCAGGACGAACAGCAATTCTTCAAGATAGCCAAACCCCCGGCTGCGAATGGATCCGAGGTCAGCCTGTTGCAATGCCTCCGCCCGGTAGACCCGCAACGCCCCCGTGCAATCGGCAGCCGACAAACCCAGCACCAGGCGCGAGAGCAGGTTCAGACCCCGGCTGGCCCAACGACGGGAAGCCGGCCAGCCGCTGATCCGGCCACCGGGCACGTAGCGTGAACCGATCACCACGCCAATGCCCGCCGCCACGTCCTGTTTCAGGGTTGTCACCATCAGCGCCAGGTCGGCCGGATCGTGGCTGAAGTCGGCATCGAGGGTCGCGAGAAAGCCGTAGCCGCGGGCAAGACCCCACTGCAGTCCCGTGATCGCCGCGCTGCCAAGTCCGCGTTCACCCTCGCGGACCAGGCATGTCAGGTCGTCCGATCGCCCGGATTCTTCTGTGGCCCACACTCCCGTCCCGTCGGGCGACTGGTCGTCGATCACCAGCAGCTGACAGCCGGGCAAGTGTTGCCGCAGCGATTCGACCAGCTGCGGGAGATTCTCAAGTTCGTTGAAGGTGCAGATCACCACAAGCAAGCGTTCACGGATGGTGACCGAAGGTCCTGGCGGGGAAACGGATTCAATCGAGTTCACTTGCTGCGCACCGGGATGACGCCGTTCCAGTTGTCGGGAGGCTCAAAGTCGTGTTGACGCAGGAACTCGCGGACAAACTCGCGGGGCCGGTCGAGCGGATTGATCTGGTCGAGCAATTCGCGGGCGGTTTGCCAGTTGCCGGATTCGACTTGCCGGATCATGGTTTCCCAGCGGTCGAAGTCGGCGGGCTCAAGAAGACTGTAGGGTGGCCGGTCGGGCAGGATCTGCCAGAGCTGGACCGGCTTGAGCAACCCGGCTGGCAGGACGCGCGCCAGTCGCCGGGTGCGAAAGCTGCCCGACTTGCCATCCCCCGACACCTCGCGGGCTGTCGCTTCATCGCACAAGACGGGAACGCGAAAGATCCGCGTCAGGCTTTCGAGCCGCGCGGCGAGGTTGACCACGGGTCCGAAGGCCGTGACCTTGACCTGGTCGGCTGAGCCGATCTTGCCCGCGACGGCTGGTCCGGAAGCGATCCCGAGGCCGGTCCGGAACTCGCCGCCAGTCAGACCGCCTGACGACTCTTCACTCGCGATATCGGGAAACCGGCTGGCAATCAGCAAAGCAGTGTCGACCGCGCGACGCGGTGCATCCGGCTGGTCGATCGGCCAGCCCCAAAAGCCCATCACGGCGTCGCCATGAAAATCGCCCACCACGCCGCGGTGGTCGAGGATGCTGCCGGTCATCACACCGAGCGCCCGGCTGACCTGGTCGAGCAGCACCAGCAGATTGTCGCCATGCTGTTCCGAGGTCCCCGAAAAGCCGCGCAGGTCGCAAAACAGGATCGCCAGCCGGCATTCGCGTGGCTCGAGCACCGCGTCGATGTCCTGACCGGCCAGTGCGTCCACGACGACGGGCGAGAAGAAACTCCGCAGGCTCGACTGCCGCTGTTCGAGCTGCCGCAAGTCGCACAGGCTGGCGTAGGTCGCGCCGGCCACCTGGACGAACTTCATGTCGTCCTGCAGCTGCGGATCGTCGTCAAGTTCCGGTCCGCCACCCGACTGGCCGGAGACATAGAGGGCCTGCCGCCGCGTTGCCTGGCCGCCGAGCGGACAGACAAAGGCCCAGTCGGCGTTTTGCTGGACGGTGTAGCGAAGCTCGCCGCCGGCGTCCTGCCGCCAGACGTGCAGCACGGTCTCGCCGTTGGCGAGCGCTTGGCGAATCAGAGTGCTGCTGGGCTGAAAGCCATCGGCCAACGAACGCCGGCTGTCCCAGTGAACCACGGAGATGGACTCGGCCGCCGGATCAGGCATCGTGACAATCGCCACGCTTTGGGCCTGCAACACGCCGCGAAGAACAAGCCGGGCAAGTGCATCGTGAAGCTGGACTTCGCTGCCCGCCCCCGCGATCAGGCTCGGCAGCTCCGAAAGAATCTCGAGCCGGCCCCGCGCGTCACGGTAGTTGATCCGCCGCAGATAGTCGTCGGAAAACGAACGCTGGTGTACCGGGCTGGGCACATCCTGGGTGGCGACCGCCTGGTTGGGGATCAGCCGAAACGTCGTCTGGCCGATGACAAACCGCTGGTTGGGCCGGATCGAAAAGCTGGCCGCTTCCTTGCCGAGGAAGAAGACCGGATTCGTTGCCTCGGGCAGCTTGTCGACCTGGAGCTGATCGTTGTCCAGCACCAGCGTGGCGTGGCGGCGCGAAACCTGGGTGTCCCACGGCGTGTCGAACGGCGCGGCCAGGCGGCCAATGACAACCGGAGTGCCGTCGGGCAGCTTTTTTCGCCAGCGCTGGCCGGGCAGCGGCCCCTCGGCCACGAGGTCATACATGATTTGAACTCGTACTCAGTGAAACGGTACTCATACTCATACTCGTACTCGCCGGTCGGTCATGTCGAGTACGAGCACGAGTACCGTTTCATTGAGCACGAGTACGAGCCAGGAAGGAAACTCCTGTCCCGCCAGCACAACCGTTGGGCCACGATTATAACGGTGTCTGGCCGCCCGACGGGAGCAAGGAGTGCAGCGGCAAGAAGATACAGAGGGAATGACAAAGCGGAGCTATACTCCGCGCGGCCAGATCTGATCTTGGCGAGCGGCAGGGCGTCAGCCCTCCGTG
>JANOFL010000329.1:0-12633 GCA_031405895.1 Planctomycetota bacterium | reverse complement strand
CACGGAGGGCTGACGCCCTGCCGCTCGCCAGGATCAAATCAAGCCGCGCGCGGTATCCCATCGTCCGATCATTCCGCGCCAAGCGCATCGAGTTCGCTGCGGATTTTTCCGGTCAGCGCCGCGTTCTGAGGAGTCGCTGATTGCGCGCCGGCAAGCGCCTGGTAAAGTTCAGTCCGGGCCGCGGCGAAGTCGCCAAGCGATTTGTGGATCCGGGCCAGCAGCCGGCGGGCTGAGATCGTGTCGCCGTGACTGTCGCCCAGTGTCCGGTTCAGCCCCGCGACGACGGGTTCGAGCAGCACTTTTGCTTCTGCCGCCTGTTCCATTCGCAACAGTGACTGCGCCAGCCGGATCCCGGCATTGAGCGCAAAGACATGATTGCCCCCATGCACACGGTTGGCCTCATCAAAAATCTCCCGATGGATGGCGAGGGCCTCTGCCGATTTTCCCTGGCTGGCCAGCAGCGAGCCGAGATTTCCGAACGTGGTCAGGGTGTCCCGGTGGCCGCGGCCGAGGGTCCGGGTCTGTGCCGCGACGGCCTCGCGCAGCAACGGCTCGGCTTCGTCCGCCCGCCCGCTGCCGCGCAACAGTTCGGCGAGGTTGTTGAGCGTCAGGAGCGTTGCGGCGTGGTTATCACCAAGGGTTTTCCGCCGGCCCGCGAGGGCCCGCCGGACAAGCGGCTCGGCATCGGAATTCTGGCCGAGTTGCATCAGGGTCTGTCCAAGATTGTTGACGGCCTTCAGCGTGTCGGCGTGGTCCGGCCCAAGACCGTTTTCCCACAACCGCAAGGCTTCGCGAAACTCGCTTGCCGCGCGGTCCCAGGCCCCGAGGTTGTAATGGATGGTACCCAGTTCGTTGCGCACAGCCGCTACTTCCAGCGGCCGGCCCGCGAAGATCGTTGGCACCTGGGCCGAAGCTTTCTCAACCAGCTCAGCCACCGGCAGGCGAGTGGCCTGGTCGCCCGAATTGGCGGCCCCCAGCAGCTGCATCAGGAAATCGTTGGTCACGAAATTGTTGATCGCCGAAGCCTTGACCGCTTCGTAGCGCGACTCGTCGGCCGCCCGGCGGGCACGGCGGGCCTCATTCGCATAAAGCAATAATCCGGCCAGCAGCGCAGCCGTGGTCGTCGCGATGGCACCCACCAGCAGCCGGTTGCGGCGGACGAACTTGCGGCAGCGGTACCACGCCGTCGCGCGCCGGGCCTTGATCGTTTCATGGTTGAGAAACCGCTGCAGGTCGGAAGCGAATTCGCTGACCGAGGCGTAGCGTTGCCGGCGGTCCGGATCGAGCGCCTTGGCGAGAACAAGCTCGAGGTCTCCCCGCAGGCCCGGGGCAACAGTTCCCAGCAGCCGCGGCGTCTCTTGTTCAATCCCGCGCAACACCGTCATCAGGGTCTGGCTGTCGCGGTCGTGCGGCAGCTTCCCGGCGAGCATTTCAAACCCGATGACCCCGAGGGCGTAAACATCGGACTGGATATCGACGAGCTGCGGCTCGCCGCGAAACTGCTCGGGACTCATGTAGACGATCGTGCCGAACAGCTCGCCCGCTTCGGTCAGGACCGTCCGTTGCGGCGAATCCTCCAGCAGCCGGGCGATCCCAAAGTCGACCACGCGGGGCTGGGGATGCGGGCTGGCTCCGCTGATCCCGCCGCCCGGCGCGCCCGGTGTGACCAGGATGTTGGAGGGCTTCAGGTCGCGATGAATGACGCCGCGATGATGGGCGTACTGGACGGCGTCGCAGATCGCCAGCAACAGCCGCAGCCGCTCATCCGTCGCCGCGGAGTGTTCACGCAAAAAAAGGTGCAGCGGCATTCCGTCGACCAGCTCCATCGCGAACCAGGGCCGTGGACCAGCAGGGGTTTCCAGCGTTCCCGAGGCGTAAACCGGTGCCAGGCCAGGGTGCTGGAAACGGGCAAGAATTTCGGCTTCGTGTTCAAAGCGCCGCAGGTTCCGCGCGGTTTGATGCCCTGGCCCGATGATTTTCACTGCGGCTTGCCGCGGCGGATGGCTTTGGGAAGCCGAATAGACGGTTCCGTTTCCTCCGGCGCCAATCAGTTCGTCGATCCGGAATTCACCCACCATCTGGCCGATGAGCGGGTCGTTGCCAGAGGGTGTCGGGCGGGCGTCTCCCAGCGGGCTGGCGAGGAAGCCTTCGCGCGTGGGCCGCTCATGCAGTTCCAGCAGCCGCACGACTTCCGCGCGCAGTTCGGGGCTGACGTCAGGGGCAGCCAGGCGGGCTTGCCGGTCGTTACCGGACAGATCAAGACAAGTCTGGAAAAGCG
The DNA here is from genome assembly GCA_031405895.1 of Planctomycetota bacterium. Classification (GTDB taxonomy): domain Bacteria; phylum Planctomycetota; class Planctomycetia; order Pirellulales; family Pirellulaceae; genus BJ22. Next base: position 10,355 of record JANOFL010000329.1, on the reverse strand, counting down.
CTTTGGCCTCGGCCCAGCTATCTGGCGTCATGTGCCGGTTCTTTCCAGAGTAGAGCAATTGTCCCCAATTGCTCCTGCCAGCCTGTACCCGTCCAAACCACTGATTGGCAAAAATTTCGCATCGCCAGGCCGTAGATACGAGGCGCGAAACGGACGAGCAATTGGGGACAATTGCTCGACATGGGCCATCTTCAGGCTCCTTCCAGCTGGCCGCGGAGCCACGCGCGGGCATGGGCCCATTCGTACTGCACCGTCCGGGGCGAAAGTTTGAGCAGGCTGGCACATTGTTCAACTGTCAGCCCGCCGTAGAAACGGAGTTCGACAATCCGGGCCTGTTGCGGATCGAGTTCGCCGAGCTTTTGCAGCGACTCGTCCAGCGCCAGCAAGTCGATCGCGCGGTGTTCAAAATCCTCCGCCACATCGTCGGCCAGCAGTTCCGGCCGGCCACCGCCCCGCTTGTCGGCCGCGCGGGACCGGGCATGGCTGACGAGAATGCGCCGCATCATCATCGCGGCCAGCGACAGGAAATGCTCGCGGCTCGAAACGCCCTCGATGGATCCGGCGCGCGACAGCCGGAGCCAGGCTTCGTGAACCAGCGCCGTCGGCTGCAGCGTGTGGCTTGCCCGCTCGTTCCGCATGCAGCTGGCCGCCAGCCGGTGCAGTTCGTCGTAGAGCAGCGGAAAGATCCGCCGGGCCGCCTCGTCGTCGCCCGAAGCGGCCGCGACCAGCCACTGTTCCAGCTCATTCGTGGCCGGTTCTTCGGCCATGACCGCACCCCATCAGCAACCGGGCCCGGGTAGATCGACGCCAGGCAGAGCCAAGCCTGCCCCAGAAACCGCAGGGGTTCGACGCCAGATCGCGTTACGGGCGCGCCCCGTTTTGCCGCGATTGGGGGCTGACCCCAAAAATTCCCCAAAAAAACCAGGAACTGCCCGCTCTTTTTGCAGTCCACCACTCCCGTTCGCGCATGGAAAGTGGAACCATTGCTCTGCCCAGACAGTATAGCTCTGCCGTCTGGGGGACGAAAAAGGGTCAGCTCCCTTTAATCAAGAAATAGACCTGACCCCTTTTCCAGCCCACCTGTTCGGATCCGCCTGCCATGTACCGACTCCAGACAACGTCTATCGTACTCCTCGTTTTCCTGCTTGGCACTGAGGCCAGGGCTCAGATAACCGTCTGGGTTGATTTCGCTTCTGACACCCACAATGGAGTTGGCGGTGCACCAAACGGAATTCCCGACTGGGTTGACGAACTTGACAAGGCTACAGCCGCAGCTGGTGTGACCACATTCACCCCTGCGGAACGGGCCATTGTCGAGGCTTCGATCATGTCGGACCTTTCGACCATCTATTCGGATTACGCGATCTCGTTCACGACAACAGTTCCCGGAGGCTCGCCTTTCGACGCGATTGCCTACGGGGCGACTTCGTTCGGTTTCGGATCTTTGGGAGTGGCTCCGCTGGACGTGGGCAACATTGCCTCCGGGCAAGTCGCCAGCGTCGCGACTGGGAACTTCGACTTCATCCTCGACGAGTTTTCGGGATCTGGTTCGCGCCCGGCTCAGATCGCCCAGATCAGCACGGCGCTGGCAGGGACAGGTGCCCATGAACTGCTGCATTCCCTGGGTGGAATGCACCACCATGCCTATAGCAACCCAGGTATCCATCCGGGGACCTATGGCGCAACGGGCGGTTTGCAAAACCTGCACATCATGGCGACCGGCCCCACTGGACTGACCGAGACGGGGCGCGAAGTGTTGAGATCGCTGAGCCCATGGGAGCGGGCAATCCTGGATGTGACCGGCGGTGCAGCAGCAGCCTACCCGACGTTTGACAATCAGTCCGCGGTATCGTCACCGGTGACAATCGACCTCACGGAGGATGGCGCCTTCGATGCGGGTTCCTCGCTGATCACTTCGATGCCCATCAGTTTCACGGCTGGTGAAACTTCGGGTTTCGATCTGGCGTTTGTAGCCGCCGATATTGACATGGCGGGAGATGTGGACGTGTTCAAGTTTTTCCTGGGGGCACCGGGGACGCTGATGGCGGAGATCTTCTCGGAAAACCGCTTCGGCCCCCCCTTTACCGTCGACACCACGCTGACGCTGCTGGATTCCACCGGAACCCCCATGACCATGATGGACGACCTGTTCTACCTGGACGACGTCTTCGATGCGGGAGTTTTCCATGAGAATGACCCGTACCTGCTCAATATTCCGATCGTCACTCCGGGCATGTATTTTCTTGCGGTCGCGGGCTCGCCGATGCCGAGTTTTCCCACCACTCCGGGTGACGCCTATTGGCTGATGGTCGGATTCAACGCCGCGTCCATTCCGGAACCGGGAATCGGGATCGGGCTGCTGGTGTTGGCCGGGGTTGTGGCGGCCGGTTCGCGCAGGCGATGAACCGGCCCGAATGATTGGGGATTTGAACGCGACACCTACGTTTGAATGGCGAGTCCGTCGGATTCAACCGGAGTTGACGGGCTTGCCCACTGTATCTTCGATTTTCCCACTTCAATCCGGTTAATCTGGTCAATGCAGTCCATGATGTCCCTTCCTTTCGGCGGCATTCAGGAGAAACTGCGGGTCTGAACCGACACGACACCGCGGTTGTTAGACTGTGGCGGTCCCGGGCAGCCGAGAAAGTGAATGGCGCACCTTTTGCAGTCGGCGGGCGTAGGGATGAAGGCCCCTATTTTGACCCGCCGCGATGTTGCTGCAGCTGACGAACATCACGAAGAGTTTTCGCCAGCCGGACGGCGTCGTCACGCCGATTCTGGATGTGCCCGCCTATGCCGTGGCTGAAGGCGAACAGGCGGTGCTGGTCGGGGCCAGCGGCGGGGGGAAGACCACGCTGCTGCACATTATCGCCGGGATTACGCGGCCCGATTCGGGCCAGGTCGTGCTCGATGGCGTGGAGCTGACGCGTTATCGCGAGGCGACCCGGGACCGGATTCGGGCGAGGAAAATCGGCTACGTATTCCAGACGTTCAACCTCTTGCCGGCCTTTTCGGCCCTGGAAAACGTGCTACTCGGGCTGTCGTTCGCGTCGGGGCAGGCTTCTCCCGCGCGAGCCCGCCAGATGTTGGAGCGGGTGGGCCTGGGGCACCGGCTGAACAGCCGGCCCGGCACGCTTTCCGTCGGCGAACAGCAGCGGGTCGCCGTCGCCCGGGCCCTGGTCAACCGCCCGCGGCTGCTCCTTGCCGACGAGCCGACAGCCAACGTCGATCCGGCCAACCAGCAAAAGGTCATCGACTTGATCCGTGCGACGTGCCGCGAAGAGAACATCGCCTTGGTGATGGTCACCCATGCCCACGAAGTCGCCAGCCAGTTCGAGCGGGTCGACCGGCTCGAGTCGGTCAACCGCGTGGTCCAGGGTCGTGAGGTGGCGGCATGAGCATCTGGCGGATCGCCTGGAAAAGCATCCGGCACCGCGGGCTGGGCTCGCTGCTGACCGTCCTCTCGATGGCCCTCGGCGTGATGATGGTCGTCGCCGTGCTGATGATTTACGGCGTGGTCAGCGCCGCGTTCCAGAGCAATTCGAGCCTTGGCTACAACCTGCTGCTCGGTGCCCGCGGCGGCAGCCTGCAGCTGACACTGAATTCCGTCTTCTACCTCAGCCGGCCGATTGAGACGATTCCCTACGAGTACCTGCTTGCGTTTCAGGGCAAGGAACGCCGTTCGACCGAACTGAAAAACTCGATCGCCTGGCGGGCGATGGAACAGCAGCAGCGAACCCTGCATGAACTGGTTCACCGCCAGAACTTGCCTGCGGGAGGCGGGCTGGCCGCTTTGTTGGGCCAGGCGGCGGCCGACATGCATCCCCGCCTGCAGCAGGAGTTCATGGACTTCGACAGCCGGGGAGTCTTTGCGAACCGCACCGACTACGCGGTTCCGATCTTGATGGGGGACTACTACGAGATTCCGAGACCCGCCGGTTCGGACGGCCTGGTTGGCCCTGCCGATTCGTTTCGGGTCTGCGCGACCAACACCGAGTTTTTCTCGCGGCTGCTGCTGGACATCGATACCGAGGAGAAATTCTCGTGCTCGGCGGGCCGTTTTTTTGAGCACAGCGACCCGGAATGCGGTTTTTTTGGCTGTGTTTTCGGTGCCGTGGCGGCGCGCCGTTCAGGGTTAGAACCTGGATCGAAAATCAAGATCACCCACGGCGTGCCGGGCGAAGACGCGGCCCACCTGCATGAGCAACTCTTCACCGTCACGGGAATTCTTGCGCCAACCGGCACTCCGCATGATCGCGTCGTGTTTGTCAACATGGAGGGTTTCTACCTGATCGCCGACCACATCAAGCCGGTCCATGATGACTCGGTGTTGTCGGCGAATCGTGGTGCCCGGCCGGTGACTTCGGGCGGCCTGCGGGAAATCCGCGAAGATGAACTCAACCGCACTCCGCTGCCAGTCGAACAGCGCGAGCTGACGTCGATCCTGCTTTCCACGACCCGGGACGACGAGTTTGGCGCGCTCACGGGATACCTCAAGCCGCTGCTTGAGGGCGGTGACCTCGAGCGAACCCTCGGCTGGTCCAGCTTTCGCCCCAAGACGGCCCAGACCAGTGTCCAGGCCGTCAACCCGATCCAGGAAATTGCCGGACTGTTCGCGTTTTATGTCGACCCGGCGCGGTGGCTGCTGCTCGGGCTGACGATCCTGATCTGCGTCGTCTCCGGGTTAAGCATCCTTGTTGGCATCTACAACTCGATGAGCCAGCGGCATCACGAGATCGCGGTGATGCGGGCGCTCGGTGCCAGCCGGCCCCGCGTGATGCTGATTATCCTCGGCGAAGCCGTCCTGCTGGCAGTCGCGGGCGGGCTGATGGGCTGGATTGCCGGGCATCTGCTGTGCTGGGGAATGAGTCCGTTGCTGGAAGCTCAGACCGGGATGCAAACCGGTTTCTGGCTGCTGGCACCCGGCGGACTGCCACTCGGCAGCCTGTTGGGGCCGCTCGGCGGGATGTTTGGCAATAGCCAGTGGGCGGCGAATCTTCTACAATTCCGCGTGTCTCCGGAGTTGTTGCTGATCCCCGGACTGGTTCTGCTGGCGATCGTCGTCGGAATCTATCCGGCAGTCTCCGCCTACCGCACCGATGTGGCCCGTTCGCTGGGCAAGTGATCCCGGCCACGACCGTCGATCCATTCGCCGGCACCTTGCGTAGGATCAGCTCCGGTCTTCAGGGCAAAGCCAGTGAACAGAGATAACGTAGAGCAATTGTCCCCAACTGCTCGTCCGCGCAACCTCTTCAAAGCAGAGCAGTTGTCCCCAACTGCTCCGGGGGGTATTTCCGTCACCATTTGGGTTTGCCTCCTCGCCCTTGCGACCATTTTCGCATTGGCAGCCTCGTGCCCTGCGCCGGCATCGGCTGACTCCTGCCGCATCATCATCAACAACCGCTCGGCAGCGGCCCTGTGCCGCTGCCCCTTCTGTTCGGCCATCAACCAGACTTTCACCGAACAGATCGGCAGCAGCGACATCGTGGTCATCGCCAAACTTGTGGAGGCAGCGAAGTTTGACGACCCGACTTCCACCGACTTGCCCCAGGCCCAGTTCGAGATTTCGGAGGTCATCAAGGGCAAATCATTTGTCACGCCCACCATGAAGTTCCGGACCATCCTGGTGGGGACTTACGAAGTCGGCGAGACCTTCCTCGTGATGGGTGTCGACCCGCCGACGGTGATCTGGACCACGCCGATGAAGTCCTCGCCCGCAGTCATCGATTACATCCGGCAGCTGGACGGGTTGCCGGAGAGCGGTGCGGACCGGCTGGCCTTTTTCCAGAACTTCTTCGAGAACGAAGAATCGCTGCTCGCGTTTGACGCCTACGACGAGTTCGCCCGGGCCTCCTACGCCGACCTGGTTGCGCTCAAGGACCGGATGCCAAAAGACAAGATTCTTGGCTGGATCGCCGACCCGGAGATCGCAGTCAACCGCCGGCGGCTCTATTTCACCATGCTTGGCGTCTGCGGCGGTGAAGCCGATGTGCCGATGCTGGAAGAGCTGATCTGTTCGGGCGACCGGCAGAAACAGGCCGGTCTCGACGCGCTGATCGGGTGTTACCTCGTGCTCAAGGGCGAGGGGGCCCTCCCGCTGATCGAGGAACAGCTGCTCGCCAACAAGGACGTCGATTACGTCGACACGCTGTCGGCCGTCACGGCCATCCGCTTCATGGGGACCGAGTCAAAACAGATTCCGCGCGAGCGGCTTTGCCAGTCGCTGCGGGTATTGCTCCAGCGGCCGGAGCTGGCCGACATCGTCGTACCCGATCTGGCCCGCTGGGAAGACTGGTCGGTGATCGACCGGCTGGAGACGCTCTTCCGTGAAGCCAAGAACGATTCGATCTGGTTGCGGGTCGCGATTTTCCAGTACCTGCAGACCTGTCCGCTGCCAGAAGCCAAGACCCGGCTGGATGAACTGGGCAAGCTCGACCCGAAGGCTCTGAAGCGGGCGACCTTTTTCGGCGATTTTGGTTTTTCCGACGAACCAGCCGTCGCCAACAGCAATCCGCCCGCAACCGGTGATTCAGCTGAACCCGATCCGGCCGATGGCGGTGCTTCCACCAACGCTGAAACTCCGGCGACGGAAAACGGCAGCACAAATACTCCGGGCGGATCGGGCGGCGATGGGGGTGACGGCGAAGTCGACGAGAGTGGCCTTGTTCCCGTTTCGCTTGCCGCGAACGGTGTGGAGGCAATGGGCGAACATGAACCGGCGGCCCAAGCAGTGCCATCCGGTTCCCAACGAGCCGGAAGCGTTCTCGACGGGCTTCCTCCCCCTCCCGAAACTGCCTCCCAAGACCCTCCGGCCGAACAAACCCTGACCTCCGGCCCTGCCCCATCCGCCGGCCAGACGGTTGGCGAGTCGCCCGTTGCGACCGGCCTGCCGAACGTCAGCGAACCCGATTTCTTTCAGGTGTCTGGCCCGGGCCAGCCCTCCAGCGTGGTTCCGGCGGTTGTGGCCGTTCCGGTTTCACGCTTTTTTTCGCTGGTAACGCCGCTTGGCTCGGGTCTGATGATCTTCCTGCTGCTCTGGTCCGTAATCAATGGTTGGTTCGAGCGGCTGGTCTTCTAGAATGACTGTGGGTTAGGCTTCCAGCCTGACAGACCGCGCCAATCCTGTCCTGTCGACAGGCTGGAAGCCTGTCCCATGTCCAGCCGCCACCGTCTGCAGACCATCGACGAAAAGCACCTCCATGAGCCAGGCCACGCTCGACTATTCCGCGCCCGCCAAAGTCGCCGATGACAGCGACATCAGCTCGTACCGTGAGCTGAGCCGTTCGGCCGTGCTTGCCGTGGTGTTTGCAGTGCTGGGCCTGTTCGCCTGGCTCCATCCGGTCTTCATCATCATCCCGCTGCTCGGGATCCTGTTTGGCGGGCTGGCGCTGCTGGCGATCCGCAAGTATCCCGCCGAGCTGGTCGGTGGACGGGCGGCGACGATCGCACTCTTCGTATCGGCGGTGACTCTGGCCGGCTCGATTGGCCGGCACGCCTGGGTCTATGCCACCGAAGTCCCCGATGGCCATGTCCGGGTCAGCTTCGCCGAGCTGGCCCAGAATCCGCGCACGTCGCTCCCCTGGGCCAAACGGGCCGAGGAGCTGGACGGCCAGAAGGTCTTCATCCGCGGCTATGTGAAGCTGGACCGGAAGAAAAGCAATCTCAGGTCCTTCCTTCTCGTCGGCAGCTTCGGCGCCTGCTGCTTCGGCGGCAGCCCGAAGATCACCGAAGTCGTCGGCGTCCGGATCGTGAGCGACGAAACAACGAATCATTCCTATTTCCCGCGCGGCGTGGCCGGCACCTTCCACTTGATCCGCGACGCCATCCCGACCGATGATGAGCAGGTTCCGCAGGTCTTCTACATGATCGAAGCCGAAACCGTCCGTTAGCCCAGGCGGCACAACGCAATGCAATACGGTGGAAGCGGAAGGCGAATGCCGCCGAGTGCGCCCGCCATTTTGTGCGGAGCGGCACTCGGTCTCCTCAGCGGAACTACGGTCACGGCCCAGCTGGCCAACGAACCGGTTGATCTGGCCAATCACGAAGTTGTCGAAACAGCACTTCCCGTGCCGTTCGAACTGACCCTGCCGGACGGATGGTTTGAACTCGATTCGCCGCCCCTTCCTGTCCCCCAGGGACCCGAGCCGGCAGCCCGCAATTTCGATCCGGCCGGCATCAACGAGCTGACCTTTGACGACATCAAGTTCGAGATCGAGGTCGGCGAGCCTTTTGAACGCGGGATGCTGACGCAGAACATCGAGCGGCTCGATCAGCTCAAGATCCGGATCCGCGGCTTCATCCTGCCGAGCTTCAAACAGTCGGGGCTCAAAAAGTTCGTCTTCGTGCGCGACAATCAGGAATGCTGTTTTGGACCGAACGCGGCACTCTACGACTGCATTCTGGTTGAGCTGGCCAAAGGGACCAGCACCGATTTCTCGGTCCGCCCGGTGACCATCTCGGGCACGTTCTTTGTGAAGGAATACCTCGGCCCCGACGGCGAAATCTGGGGCATCTTCCTGATGAAAGACGCCCGGGTGGAGTAGTTCACGACCAGCCCACGGCTCGTCGATTCTGGGCGAGCGGCAGGGCGTCAGCCCTCCGTGTCTCCCCCATTCACTTTTTTCATCCGACGGTTCATTCTCGTCCGTCGCTGACGCTTCCGGCTCGTTGGGGTGCGTTTCGGAATTTGCAATCGTCGAACCTTGACTTGTCGTTCTGCCGGGCTTGTGTGTTGCGGGAATCGCACCTGCGACGCTACCCGATGCGCGGTCGCCCCCGCTCCCCGCCCTCCCCACACCGCTCAAAGCAGCGGCGGGGAGGGGGCCGGAAAAGAGAATCTGACGCGGCCACCCGTTGTTGAAGAGAATCTTGCAGTCCGCGAAACGCTTCCGGCTCTTTGCCAGAACGCCGTCGGCTCCCAACGCGCTGCCTTGCCCCTGGTTACAATCTTCAGTTTACCCACCTGCCCCCACGCCGGCCGACGCCGGTCAGCCACGATCAAATGGCCATTTTCGACTGGCTCAGCCGCCGCGTTTTTTCGGCCGTCCACCGCAACAACCTGGTCTACAACACCTGCTGGGAAGACCCGCGGCTGGACCGGGTCGCGCTCCAGATCAGCCCGGCCGACGACCTCCTCGTCATCACGTCGGCCGGCTGCAACGCGCTCGACTACGCGCTCTGCAGCCCGCGGCGGGTCTTCGCCGTCGACATGAACCCGCGTCAGAACGCGCTGCTCGATCTCAAGCTCGCCGGCATCCGCAAGCTGGAGTTCAATGACTTCTTCCGGATGTTTGGCGATGGCCACCTCCCCGCCGCGCGCAAGACCTACCACGACCGCCTGCGAAGCGAGCTGCCCGACTGGTCGCGCAGCTGGTGGGACCGCAAGATCGTCTGGTTCGAGAACCGCCGCAAGTCGTTTTACTGGCGTGGCACGTCGGGGGCTTTTGCCCGGATGATGAAGACCTACACCGACAGGGTCCTCCGCATCCGCCCGCACCTCGAAGCGCTCCTCAACGCCCGCTCGCTCGACGAACAGCAACAGATCTACGACCGCCACATCCGCGACCGGTTCTGGAACGGGCTGATCAAATTCGCGCTCAACCGGGACACGACGATGGCGATGCTCGGTGTGCCGCGGGCCCAGCGGCGGCAGATCGAGACGACCTGGGACGGCGATCTGGTCGCCTACATCCGCCAGTGTTTCGAGGGCGTGATGCTGCGGCTGCCGACCAGCGACAACTACTTCTGGCGGGTCTACATGAACGGAGCCTACACCCGCGACTGTTGCCCCGAGTACCTCACCGAGGCCGGTTTCCACCAGCTCAAGGGCGGTCTCGCCGACCGGATTTCGACCCACTCCAACTCGGTCCAGGGGTTTCTCGAAAACCACACCGGCACCATCTCGCGGTTCGTCCTGCTCGACCACCAGGACTGGCTGAGCGACCACTTTTTCCCGCTGCTTGAGTCCGAATGGCAGGCGATCATCGAGCGGGCGGCCCCTGGCACCCGGCTGATCTGGCGGAGCGGCGGGTTCAACACCGATTTCATTGACCTCGTTCAGGTCCAGCACGCCGGCCGGCTGATCAAGGCCCGTTCGCTACTGGAATACGAAACCGATCTGGCCGCCGAACTGCATCCCAAAGACCGCGTCCACACCTACGGCAGCTTTTACATCGCCCGCCTGAACGTGCCGAGGCAGGCCTGAGCCGACGGCCCTAGCCCTTAGGTTTACCCACATTTTTTCGTTCGTTTGGCGATGCGGGCCCCGGTGAGCATGGCCTGCAGTTCGTTCCATCCTTTCCACAGTTTTTGCCAGCCGGGGGGATGGTCGCCGCGCCGGTTCTGGTGGCCGCTCA
>JANOFL010000250.1:0-17985 GCA_031405895.1 Planctomycetota bacterium | reverse complement strand
AGCCAGTGCCGACCACGTCCAGCGCGTGCTCGACCATTTCGGCGTCACACAGGTCGTCGTCGGTCACACCATCGTTGCGTCAATCTCCACCGACTTCGACGGCCACGTCCTGCGGGTCGATCTGAAACACCCGAAAACCTGGAAAGACGGCGTGGCCAAGGCCCTCCTGATCGAACAGGACCAGCCCTTCGTCGTCGGCGACGACAGCAGCCACGAACCGGTCCGCTGACGCCGGCTTCCATGGGATCGAGGCCTGGAAAGTCCCAGGTTTTCTCGCCGTCTTGTGCCAATTCACCAGACTTCTTCAAGCCGCACGACAACTCCTTCGATCACGGTGGGCCGAAGCAGGCGGGTGGGGCGTTTGGCGACGTACTTGCCGCGCCGGAGAACGAACTGTGTGACGCGGCAGGCCTCCGGATCGACGACCCAGTACTCGGGCACCCGCACGCGCTGGTACATCTTTTTCTTGAGATCGACGTCGTAATCGCGGTTGGAGGGCGACAGTATCTCCACCACCAGGTCTGGCACGCCACGAATCCGCGTCGCGGTCACCAGCTTCTCGTTAGGCCCGATCAGCACGACAATGTCGGGCTGGACGATGTCGTGGCGGGCCAGCTCAACGTCGATCGGAGCATCAAAAACAAGTCCCAGGCCTTTCAGTTCAATTTGGCCGTAGAGCTGAAACTGCAGGCGGCGGGAGACAGTCTGATGGCGCGGGCTGGGGGCCGGATTCATGTAGACTTCCCCGTCAATGACTTCATGGCGGTATCCGTCACTGGGCGCGTGCCGGTACTCCTTATAGGTCAGTTTGCCGGAACGTGTTCGGGGCGCATTCACCGGCTGGCTCCGCGGGGAAAAGTGGCCATTACTCGCATTGTACTGCCTGAACCAGGAAACTTCGCGCCGCGAAGCTTCGCCGTGTCACAGGTTTTCTGGAGCGCGATGGCTTCCGCTTACGCCCCGTACTTGGCCAGCCGGCCGGCGTTGGCGAGGGCAAGTGGCATCAGGTAGCGGGCCTCGAACTGGCCGAGGCCGCCGCGAAGAGTTTCGCGCTCGCCAAATGAAGTGAGTCCGTCAGGCCGACAGCAATCGGAGACGAGCAGGGTCGGCACAGGATGCCAGCTGTGACTGCGGAGGAAGCTGGGCGTGCTGTGGTCGCCGGTCACGATCATCACGGTCGGCTGGAGGGACATGATTCCGGGGATCGCCGCGTCGAGTGTCTCGATCTGGCGGACCTTTTCGTCGAAGTTGCCGTCTTCGCCCGTGCTGTCGGTGTACTTGAAGTGGAGAAAGAAAAAGTCGTAATCGTTCCAGTGCTGTCGCAACAGCATGACCTGGTCGTCAAGCGTTATCGCGGCACCGACGTTGGTCATGCCAACCAGCTGGGCCAGACCCTTGTACATCGGATAAACGGCGATCGCGGCAGCGCGGAGTCCGTAAACGTCCTTGAACGAAGGCAGGTCGGGCCGGGATGCGAAACCACGCAGCGTCAGACCGTTGGCTTGCGGCTGGACTTTCAGAATGTTCGTCGCCTGGCGCACAAATTCGGCCGCGATCTTCGCCATCGTGGCACTGGCAGCGTCGCGCGGTTGCGGGTCGAGCGGTGGCACTCCGGTCGCCTGCGGGTCGGTGTCGTCGACTTCGCCCGCCAGTCCCGGGCCGCGGAAGACGACGACGAAGCGATGCTCCTTGACCGGTCGAACGACGAGCTCGAATCCAGGAATCCGGATCGCGTTGAGGCTTTCGGCGAGCGGGGCACTGGCTTCAGAGGCAATCCGGCCCGCACGGCGGTCGCTGATTTTTCCCGCTGCGTCGAGCGTGCAGAAGTTGCCCCGTGCCGCGACATCGCCCGGCCGCAATTCGAGGTTGATCCCGGTGGCCTCCAGTGCGCCGCGGCCGATCCGGTACTGGAGCGGATCGTAGCCGAACAAGCCGAGGTGCCCCGGGCCGCTCCCCGGCGAGATGCCAGGGAAAACCGGGATGCTGCCGCCCTGGACTCCGCGCGCCGCGAGCGAGTCGAAGTTCGGCGTCCGGGCCGTTTCCAGTTCGGTCTTCCCGCCCGGCTGCAGCGGCAAGCCGCCGAGGCCATCGGCGACCAGCAGGACAATTTTCGAGTCATTCGCCTGGTGCAGGTCGCGGGTCAGGTCGTGGATGTCGGGCATGACGGGCGCCGCAGGGTAACTGCCAGGTCGGAAAAGGCGAATCATACTCCATCGTGGCGCATAGCTCAGCCTTGCGGTCAGAACTGCAAAGCGGAGCTATGCCCCACACGCCAGCATTAGTCCGCGAAATCGAGTTCGCCGGCCGCGATTCGCTGTCGGGCGGTGTTGGCCAGTCGCGTGAAAGCCTCGCGCTGTTTGGGGTTGAGCGCCGCCTGGTCGATCCCTTTCAGCACCTCGACGCACTTCCGGGGCCGGCCTTTTTCCTCCAGCTGGATCCGGGCGACGTTCAGCCGGACCGGGACGTCGCGCGAGTCAAACCGCTTGTCGAAATCGCCGGCGAAAGCCAGAAATTCGTCCCAGCGCTTCTGCTGCTGCAGCAGGCCGAGCAGTTTCAACAGTCGGGCCTCCTCCCACTGCGATCCGGGCAGCACCTGCCGGCGGGAATTCATCGTCGCGAGGGCTTGATCGACTTTGCCGGCGGCGAGGTGCAGGTCGAGCGTCCGGTCGATTACACCCAGCCGCTGTTCCTGATCCGACCGGTTCTTTTCCTCGGCAGCAACTTCGGACTTGCTTTTCTTTTTCGCATGATTGGGCCGGGGTTTCTTGCCCAGCGCTTCGCGGCAACGGGACCACATATCCTGCTGGTCACAGTCCACGCAGTTGAACCCCAGCACCACCGCGCCCACGAGCGTGCCAACCACTCCGCCGGTGACATGTAGCAAGGGTGTACTGAGCTCAAACGACCCGTAAAGTGACAGGCCAAAGTCGGCGAGCATATAAACCGCACCGAGGATCAGCACCGGGATTTCGATGATCGAAACGCCGATCCAGCGTCCGATCGCCAGCCACTGGATATTGTCACCCGGTGCCCACAACGCGGCGACCATCATCAATGAATAGATCACGCCACTGGCCCCCAGCGAGGGGGGGGCCGGGCTGAAGAGGAACATCAGCTGACCGATGGCGTTCTGGATCACACCACAGCCAAGATAGAGCAGCGCAAACCAGCCTGCCCCGATTCGGCCTTCCACGACCAGCCCAAAGACCCAGAGAAAGAGCATGTTTCCCAGCAGGTGTCCACCGCCTCCGTGCATGTACATGCTCGTCAGCCACTGGACCGGGTGAAGCCCGTCGCCGTGCGACAAGGCAAACGGCCGCCAGCCGGGCACTATTTGTTCGTCGAAGACTGGCTCATTGCTCTCCAGCAACTCCCTGAGCTCCGGGTCGAGTTCGGGATCATCGAGCAACTGCTGCAACTCCTTGTCCGTCAACCGTTCGCGGAGATTGACTGTCCCGGTCCGCGCAGGGAGCGACATCTGTATCGGATACGCCACCAAATTGAGCAGGATCATGACGCCGGTCATGATCGGCCAGTGATTAAGCTGGGCGTCGGAACTGATGGGTATGAACATGGCTGCCGCGTTCCGCAGACTGCGAGTCAGATCTGGAAGTCAGGCCCCAGTTCGGAAGGCCCCGTGCTGGTGAACAGCTTTTCGCAACAGAATCGACTGGAAGGTCTCCGCGGTCAATGACCAAAAGGATTCCAGCCTCCCGCTGCTCCAGGCAGATTCATCGCAACTTACAAGTTCTGGGTTCCCATGACTGGTCGACTGCCCCCGCCAACAGCAGTGTTCCTGCCGCACCAGCCCGGCGGGCCACGTCCAGCTGGGCAGCGACCTGTTCGGACGTCACGTTCCAGCCCTGCACCACCGCGATCAGCCGGTGGGCGGAAATGGCAGTTCCACCGCGCTGCGGCGGCATGGCACTGAAGCTGTCGAGGGCCGTTGCAATCCACGCTGCCTCGCCACCATACCGCGGCAGATCCCGCCCGAACTCCCTGTAGAAGCAGGCCACGCCGATGCGCGGCGCGACGGGATCGAGGGCGGCGAGTTGCCGTGACCAGGCCTTCCAGCAAATCCCTTCGTAACAGCCGACGCCGGCACAGACATCGGCCTTGTCCTCCTGTTCACACTCGGTGGTCAGGATGGGGATCACTTCGCAGCCCGGCACCAGAGCCGCGACGGCCTGAACAAACTTCGCTGGCGCGCTGTCGCCAATGGTCGTCGCTGTCTTGAGCGGCCCGTAGTCGGCCGTCCAGCGGCAGAGCGGATGCCCGCAGCCACAAGCCGACGGCGCGCCCTGGATATCGTTGAGCCAGAGCCGTTTCGGGGCGGGCAATTCCTTCAGCAACTCCGTTACGCGCGTGACATGGGCGTCAAAGGCTTCCCGGTTGAAGACCGGAACCCACGGCCAGGTCTTGACCACCTCACCTACCGCCGGGGCGGGAAATTCGGGAAAGAGCCTGCGCCATTCGGGATGGCCCTGCAAACTGGCCATCCATTCGGGGTGGGTGGCAGCGAGGGCAGGGCAGTTAGCGATTTCAACAAAGTAGCCGATCTCCATGCCAGCCAACTCCAGCGCCCTGGCCGCCGCCAGTCCGGCTTCTTTCTCCTCGCATCCGAGCCGCAACACGATTTGCTGCCCGGCTGCCTGACACTGCCCGATCCGCTCCGCTGTCGCCTCGGAAGGCAGTAACGCGAGCCCTTCAAAAAACCGGGGCGGCGCGGATTCGGCGACCGGTTCCTGAAGGGCCCGGGAGATCGCCACGGCCGGAACGAAAATCGCGGCGGTGATGGCCAGTCCGGCGACCGCCACGAAACGAATCCGGTGAAATTGCCCTGAACAGTTCCTCATTCGGCAAGCGCTGTTTTGGGGTATTCGGTCGACCAGGCATACCAGCGGCACTGGATGGACGGCACCCATTCCAGCTCCTTGCCGCGCAGCGGACCGTCAACAGCGCGCCCGGCCAGCGTCCAGCGGGTCCCCGTTTCGCGGTCCTTGAACGGGGCCGTCTCCGGAGAAATTCCGTCGGGATAAAAGGTCAGCGTTTGGCCATCCACCACGGGCGAAAAAGCGATCGCTGAACGGGTCGCTCCGTACCAGAACACCGCCACGGCGCGCCCGTCGACTTCACAAGTCTGCACCGACCGGTCGTCAAGCCCTTCCAGCCGCACGGCGATCTGGCCGGATTCTCCTTCCACCCCCATCACCCCGGCATCGCGTTCCAGCCGGTCGTCGAGCGGGCCGAGCGTGGCAAGGGCTTCTTCAGACGGTCCCGCCGGAAGCTCGGCCACCGGATACTTCTTCCCGTCAAACAGGTCATACGCGGTCGACTCCGGGTGAAGCATCAGCCAGTGGCCCCAGGTCGTACGCAGGTTGGGCACGCGCTTCATCCGCGTCCCGGCTTTCGGCCCCTCGAACGCCACCCCGGTCAAAGCCGACCAGAGCGAGCCGTCCGGACCCTTGACCACCATCACCCCGCCGCGCCAGCCGTGAAAGGCAAAGCCGTAGTCCTTTTCAAACGCACTGACATAGCCGCCATCGGCATCGAGAAAAAACAGGCCGTAAGTGTCGTTGATCACGCGCGGAGCCGCGATGAAGTGTCGGAGTGGAAAAGCGCCGCCATTGTGCGCTCCGCGAATCCACGCGAGGACCACATCATCGGGCTTGACCAGGCCCTTCAGGTTCTGGTTGACGCAGTACGAGCAGGGTGGCTCGGTCAGCGGCTGGAACAGGTCGGGCCGGGCGACGACAGGCAGCGATTGTTCCGCCCTCTCCGGATGGTCAGCCAGATCCTGACCTGGCGACTGGCCGGAGGCACAGGCAACGAGGCAAAACATGAGGGGCGGAAAGAGCGACTGTATGGTTGGCGCGGCCATGAAATTTTTCTTGCTTCAGCGACGAAGGTACAATCTCAAATCTCAAATCTCAAATCTCAAATCTCAAATCTCAAATCTCAAATCTGTGATCTCTCATGCCGGCCTCGTTCTTGCTCTCCGCGGCCGATGCGGTGGGTCAACTTCAATTCCGGGCTGAAATTTGGTGGACCCGGTCAATTCCTGTCTGCAGGCTGACCGGGCTGAAGATGTCGAGCAGTTCCGACTCCTCGAGTGCGTCGGCCCCGTGGGGAACGTTGCCCCGCAGCTCCAGCACGTCGCCGGGCCCGAGATCGGCCGTGCTGCCGTCGGCGAAAGTAAAGCGGACGAGGCCGCTGAGCACGCAGGTAATTTGCTCGTTGTCGTGCTGATGGACCGCTAGATGAAACCCCTGCTCCAGCACCACCCGTGAGACCATCACGTTTTCGCCGATGACCCGTTGCCTGCGAATGAGTGGCATGGGCGAATCGGCAGGCAAGTCTTTCCAGTGGTGGACATTGGCGCGGGACATGGCAGGCTCCGGGCGGAATGGAGAACCCTCAACCGGGTCGGCACATCTTCCCGCAGCCCCGTCGCGTTGTCCACCAAACCGGCAAGTCCGGTCCGGCAAGCGGCGAACTGGGCCGCTTGAGCAAAGTGGCAGGGAAGGGCCAGAATGGGACCTCGTGACGGCCAGTCATCCAGCAAGCCCGGCAATCCACCTCCCGCAACTCCATGTTTGACCCCATCGAGTTCGACTATTCGGCCGCCGTCGATCCGGGCTGGGGCATCGACGAAACCGGACTGGCGAGTCTCGGGCCGCGACTGGAATCGATTCGCGACCGGATTTTCGAGCGCGACCTGCCACTCTGGAAAAGCGGCGCGGCGATTGCAGCCGAGGACCAGCCACTCGACACGGCTTTCGTCGACCTGCCCGAACGGTTGCTCGACGAGTATGAAGTCGCGCGGCCGACGGCGGAAATTTCGGCGATCCTGAAGACTGCCCGGCGGCTGCAGGGCAGCGTCGACCGGCTGGTGGTGCTCGGGATTGGTGGCTCGTACATGGGCGCGCGGGCCCTCGTTGAATGCTGTTGTGATCCGCACATCAACGAGCTGCCGGCGCGCGAACGGGGCGGCCGGCCCAAGGTCTATTTCGCCGGCAACAACGTCGACAACGATGCGACCCAGGGCCTGCTGCACCTGCTGCGGGCGACCAACGATCCGGCCGACCCGCACAGCCGCTGGGGGATGATTGTGATCAGCAAAAGCGGCGGGACGCTGGAGACTGCCGCCGCCTTGCGCCAGTTCATCAATGCCTGGGTCGGCACGTGGGGAGCGGACGGGCTGGGTGCTTATCTTGTGCCGGTCACGGGCAAAACCGGCAAGCTCGCTGACCTGGCCACCGCCATCGGCTGCAGCGAACGGTTTGAGGTCCCGGACGGCGTGGGAGGCCGGTTTTCGGTTCTCTCGGCGGTGGGTTTGCTGCCCGCGGCCGTGATGGGGATCGACATCGTCAAGCTGCTCAAGAACGCGGCCTGGATGAACGACCATTTCCGGCTCAGCCCGCTCGCGCGCAACGTCGTCCTGCAATATGTCGGCGTGAACCACCTGCTCGAAACGCAGCGCGGCTGCCATACGCGGATTCTGTCGGCCTGGAGCAACCTGCTCGAGTCAACCGGGCTGTGGCACGACCAGCTGTTTGCCGAGAGTGTCGGCAAGCGGGAACTTGGCGCCCTGCCGCTGACCGTCGTCAACACCCGCGACCTTCATTCGCGGGCCCAGCAGCACCAGGAGGGCCGCCGCGACAAGGCGATCAACAACATCGTGGTCGGCCGGCCACGGATGGCGGCGCTGCCGGTTGGCCGCACAGGCTGGAACGAGGATGGCCTCGACGACTTCGCTGAACGGTCGTTGCCGCAGCTGATGAGTGCCGCGATCGCCGGGACCAACGCGGCCTACGCTGAAGGTGGCCGGCCGACAACGACGTTGACCTTGCCCCGCGCGGACGAAGCCTCGCAGGGGCAACTGCTGCAGATGCTGATGCTCGCCACGGTCGTCGAAGGGCGGCTGCTGGGCGTCAATCCGTATGGCCAGCCCGGGGTGGAAGCTTACAAACGGCACATGCAGCGGTTCCTCCGCGAGAAACCGGTATGATGGCAACCGTACCCATCCAAAAGCCTGAATTGGGTACAGGTTGCTGACAACTCGTACTCGTACTCGTACTCGTACTCAGCGCCAGCGGTACTCGTACTCCATACACGCCTTTCGGAAGGGATTTCGAGTACGAGTACGAGTACGAGTACGAGTACAAGTACAAGTACGAGATCGAACAGCCGCAGGGGATGCGGTTTCGGCGTCAGGCAAAGTTTTTTTCGCTGATTGACCCGGGAGTGACCTGTTCGATGAGCCTCAAGTTCCGCTGGCACGGTCATGCGACCTGGGAACTCTCATTCGAGGGCGGTTCGATCCTTGTCGACCCTTTTTTCAGCGACAATCCATCGGCGAAAGTCGCGGCCTCGACCATGAATCCGGACTGGATTCTCGTCAGCCACGGGCATTTCGACCACATTGCCGATTGCGCGGCGATCGCGGCGCGAACCGGAGCGACCGTCGTTGCGAACTATGAAGTAGCGACATGGCTTGGCCGGCAGGGCGTTGCCAACCCGGTCGGGATGAACATCGGCGGCTGGGTCAAGCTGCCCTTTGGCCGGGTCAAGATGGTCCCGGCCTGGCACAGTTCATCGCTGCCCGACGGCAGTTACGGTGGCTTGGCGGCCGGTTTTGTGATTGAAGTCGCTGGCCGCAGGGTCTGGTTCGCGGGCGACACCGCGCTGTTCTCCGACATGAGTCTGATCGGCGAAATGGGAATCGACGTCGCCGTCGTGCCGGTTGGCGACCTGTTTACGATGGGCATCGAGGACAGCGTGGAGGCCGTGTTGCTGGCCAACCCGAAGGTGGCTTTGCCCTCGCATTACGACACCTGGCCACCCATCGCGCAGGATTCAGCGAAGTGGTCAGCCGCTGTGACGGAGCAAACGTCGGCCAAACCGGTGCTGCTCAAGCCGGGTGAAGAGTTTGTTTTCGAAGCAGATTGAATGGCGAACGGTTTGTTCTTTACGCCGGAATGACGAGCCGGAAGCGTAAGCGACGGAGTACCATGCCTTGAGTAATCGAATGGCATTTGCCCGGCCGCACAAAGGGATCAGGGGCGTCGTGGAATCGATGAGGTTTTTGCCGTGAATCGCCGCTGCATACGTGTTGGGAACGTGATCAACGCCCGGCTATTTTTCCGGGTTGGTGCCGCGGGCTCGGGGTGGACTGATAGAACGGCGCATTCTTGTGAGCCTGAGGCGCTAGCCGAATCCTCTGGGTGTGAGTTAATGGTTACATCTGCGGTCTCGGCTAGCGCCTCAGGCTCACTTTTTGTCAGCCCAGGTTCGGGGACTGGCTTTCGCCCCGACCTGCTGGCCGTGTTGAGCCTGCTGATCGCGGCCGGTTCGGGCCATGCCGAGGAATTCCGCTGGAAAGTTGCGGCGGGAGAAACGCTTTCGATCGAGCTGCGGCAGGAGATTACCGCGACCAGTCGCTGTAGTGGGCAGGAGCGGGTGGAAACTTCGTCGGCCACGATCGGACTTGCCATTGAAATCACGGCGGCCGATGACGAGGGCTTTACATCCATCCAGTCCATCCAGTCCGTCTCGCTCAAGCTGGGCGCCCCGACCGGGGACGGTGCGGGGCTGATCACGCTTGACACGGGCCGCACCGAAAAGCTGAAAGGTGTCGCGGAAGAGCTGCGCAAGGAGCTGATCGCGCTGAAGGGTGCCCGTTTCACGGTTCGCCAACGCCCCGATGGCTCAGTGGTTTCCGTCGAAGCCGATCCGGCGACGCTGGAACAGTTTCGTGCCGCTCCAGCCACCAGTCCCCTTCAGCTGTTGCTGACGCCGGAAGGACTGACGCGGCTCTTTGGCGACTCGCAGATGGTCCTGCCCGCGGGCGACGTCAAACCCGGCGACACCTGGCTGTTTCCGGAAGTCACTGCTGGTGATGCGGCTTCAGACCCGGCCCCTCCTGTGACAGCGACCGCCGCCCCGCCGCAACTCAAGTGGGAATACGCCGGCATGGTCGAGCGCGAACAGCGTGAACTCCACCGCTTTGCGGCTTCGCTGCCAGCCGGGCAGGCCAGCGCTGGAACGAGTGAAGATGAGAATCGCAAGCTGGAACTGAAGGGCGACTTTCTGTTTGACCAGTCAGGTGGCATTCCACATTCGGGCACGATCACTTCAAAGATGACGGCCACCTCGCGCTACCGCGATCTCGTGATCGAAACCGTGGTCAACTCCGTCACGTCCCTCGATGTTTCGCGGAACTGAGCGGCACCCATGTCATCGGCCTCGCCACCGCGATTCGTGCCCGTTTGTGACCTGGAGGAACTGCCGCGCGGTTCGGCCCGGACGGTCGATGTGGGCAGCCGGACGATCGCCGTGTTCAACGTGGATGGGCAGCTGCACGCGATCGACGACCTCTGCCCGCATATGGGCGCGTCGCTGGCGGCCGGGCATCTGGAAGGCTGCGTCGTCACCTGTCCGTGGCACGCCTGGCGGTTTGATGTGCGCGATGGCTCGTGGTGCGAGAATCGGCGGATCAGGACCGACACTTTTCCGGTGCGGGTCGAGAACGGGCGGGTGGAAGTCGGCGTGCCGGCTGAACTGACTGGTTCCCGGAAAACAGTTCCCTTGCCCGATCCGGCTGAAACAGCGAACCCCGCAGGATCCAGCCCATCGATGGACGACACCAGTCGCGGCCCAGGCCTTGCCGATTTCCAGCAGCTGATCCGGCGGATGTATTTTGAAAAAGACCAGGCGCGGGGCGTTTCCGGCACGTTCATGTGGCTGATGGAAGAAATCGGCGAACTGGCCACGGCCTTGCGGAGTGACGACCGCGAAAATCTGGCTGAAGAATTCGCCGACGTCCTGGCATGGCTCGCGACAATCGCCAACGTTGCGGAGATCGATCTGGCCGACGCGGTGTCCCGCAAGTATGGAACCGGGTGTCCCGGCTGCCAGCGGCTGGTTTGTGTCTGTCCGGACGCTGAAAAACCGTAAAGCCTGGCTGGGAACCCGCCGGCGGGTGACGTCAAATCGCTCCCGGCGCGCCGGGATTCAAAGCGATTTGGGGTCTGACCCCCTCTCTTCGCCGGCTCGCCCGTGTCCGCAGGCATTTTTTGGAGTATTCTTTGCCGTTCCGGAATCCAGCCCGGCCCGGAAGCCATTCGACTGCTCTCGCCGTTGTGCTGAACGCCAGCCTGCCATCCCGGGTTCAATTCGCAGGCCTGCTGATGGCGGGCCTGTTGGTCGCAGCTGCGGTCAAGCCTGGCCTCGGCGGAGAACAGGCCAACGAGTTGAGAGTCTCGGCTGGACTCGGCGGGATCATCCGCATGGGGCACTATGCCCCGCTGACTGTGTTTACGTCTGATCCGTTGCTCGCCGGCAGTGTCGAACGGATCGTGATTGCCTGTGCCGATGACACGGGCGCGCGGGTCACCTGGGACCAACAGCCCTCTCGACCCGGCGCGGTGGGAATTGCAGACTCCGGGCTTGTTTTTCAGGGCCTGTTTCGCCTTGGGCAGGGCTCGGGAACCATCGAAGTCGAATTGCTGGGAGCCGGTGGCAAATCACTCGCCAAATCCTCCCTGGAGGTTGGCGGGAACAGCCCGGTCAAGGTCGTCGACGGCACGACCCGGATTGCTGTTTTGCTTGGCCAGTCCGACGAGGTGCTGGAAAAATTTCCCCGTCAGGACGCAACTGGTCATCCCAATCTCGTTGCCAGAATCACCGATCCGGCGGAATTGCCCTGTCGTCCGGAAGGGTTCAGCGCCGCCCGCGTGGTAGTGGCAGGCGGATCAGGAATCGAATGGCTGTCCGGTCTCAATGCGGTCCAGCACCAGTCGCTCGAGGAGTGGGTGAACCAGGGCGGGCACCTGATTCTGATCGCGAATCCAGCCAACGGCACGCCGGGCGAAAGGCTGGCCGGCTGGTTTCCTGGAAAAGTTTTGGGCAGTGCCGTGATTGCCGCAGCCAGCCGGCTGGAATCGTTCGCCCAGGCCAACCAGCAGTTCGTCCTGGACGCGGCGAACCCTCTGGAAGTGTTCCGGCTGGAGGCTGACGGCGACTCTGTGATCGCGGTCGCCGAAAACGAGGTGCCGTTGATCGTGCGCCAGGCGCGCGGCTTCGGGCGCCTGACCTGGTCGGCGGTCGATCTCACGAGTGAGCGAATGCTGGCATGGTCAGGCCAAGCGCGGATCATGGGACGCCTGGCGCTGGATGGACTGGTGGAATCAACGCGCTTGACGACCACATCGCAGGCTGCCCGCTCGCGCCAGTATGGCTTTCAGGACCTGACGGGCCAATTGCGGCTCGGGCTGGAAAGTTTCCGTTCGGTGCGGGTCGTGAATTTTACCAGCGTGGCGATTTTGGCTGTGCTGGGCGTGCTTTTCTTTGCGGTGGGAGACTTTTTCCTTTTGCGGCACGTTTTGCGGAACCGGACGCTGACCTGGATTACGTTTCCTGCAATGGCAACGCTGCTGGGCGGTACGGTCTGGTGGATCGCCGGATGGTCGAGGCCCAACGAGCCGCGTTTCCGTTCGCTCGATTTGCTCGACATCGATCTCGCGACCGGCGACTTTCGCAGTACGGCATGGCTGGCGTTGTTTCAGCCGCACGCGGCTCGCGTCCGCCTGGATGCGTCGACGGCAGATGAATGGCTCGACGTGATGGACGAGAGTCGCCATTCACTGACGTGGCAAGGCCAGCCCGGTAACGGTTTGGGCTGTATGGGGAGTCCGGCCGGGCTGAACGTGCCGTTGGCGGGTGGCCGCGCAGTCGACAGCGATGCCGGAATTGCCCTTCTTGAAACGGGTTTTGCCCCCTCGTCGGTGCGGAACTTCCTGATCGAGTCCAGCGGCCAGTCGAGGATGCGGGGCGAGACCCGGCTCCGGATCGATGACGGCCGCGGCCGGCTGGAAGGGACGATCACGAATCCGCTGCCATTCAAAATCTCTGGCTGCCGTCTGCTGCATGAGAACTTCGTCTACCTTTTGCCCCGGGACCTGGCGCCTGGCGAGTCCATTTCCGTGGCCGAGATGACGGAGCGGACCGCCCGGGTCGAGTTGACCCGCCGGCGGACCATTGAAGAAGAAAAGCGGAAAGACATCACCGCCTCAACCCGCTGGGTCATCGCCGACGCCGATCTGCCCCTGATCGCCGGCATGTTGATGTTTCACTCGCTGGCCGGCGGCACCTCGTACACGACGCTGACCCATGAGTACCACGACCGGCTTGAAATGAGTGATCTGATCCAGCTCAACCGGGCTGTTCTGACCGGCCAGATCGAACCGCCTCCGACGAGTCCGAATCTGTACCTGGATGGACCGGCCTTCAAGGCCGAGTCCGCCGAACAGCGACTGGCTCTCGTGCGGTTGGTGGTCCCGGTCGATGTCGAACCCCGGTCTGCGAACCAGCCTGCCACCAACCAGTGAGCCCACCACCGTGATCCGGACCGTCAACCTGACCAAACGCTACGGCGAGATGTACGCGATCCGCGACGTCAATCTCGAGCTGGGGGCGGGCGATGTGCTGGGCTTCATCGGTCCGAACGGCGCTGGCAAGACGACGACGATGCGGATCATTGCGACGCTGCTGGAGCCTTCGTGGGGCGAAGCCTACGTCTGCGACCATTCGATCTACAGTAACCCGCGCGAAATCCGCCGGCTGGTCGGTTACATGCCGGACTTCTTCGGCGTCTACGACGACATGAAGGTGATCGAGTACCTCGAGTTCTTCGCGGCGGCCTACCGGATCAAGGGCGCGGCCCGCCGACGCCGCTGTGACGAATTGCTCGACATCGTCGACCTGGATTTCAAGCGGCACGCGATGGCCAATACGCTTTCGCGCGGGCAGACCCAGCGGCTGGGCCTCGCCCGCGTCCTGCTCCACGATCCCCAGGTCCTCCTGCTCGACGAACCGCTCAGCGGCCTCGACCCGCGGGCCCGGATCGAAATGCGCGATTTGCTCCGCCGGCTCGGAAAGATGGGCAAATCGATCATTGTCTCCAGTCACATCCTGCCGGAGCTGGCTGATGTCTGCAACAAAGTCGGGATCATCGACCGGGGCGAGATGATGCAGTCCTGTTCGGTCGACGAAATGCTCAAGCTGGTCAAGCAGCAAACCGTCCTGCACATTCGCGTCCGGGACCGGCTGGAAGACGCCGAAAAGTTTGTCGCCCGGCTGCCCGACGTCGAATCAGTCCGCATCGCCGACGGCCAGCTGGTCGTCGCCCTGCGGCCCGAAGTCACCGACTATTCCGGCCTTGCCGGATCCCTGATCGCCGCCGGATTCCAGCTGACCCTCTTCCGCGAAGAAGAAATCAACCTCGAATCGGCCTTCATGGCGCTGACCCGCGGCGTCGGCAAGAAAATCTGAGCGGCCACCTGGTTCACAACCCGCTCTGGCCGTGCCCAGCCTGCGACCATTTCGCCCGCGAATATGTCACCAAATGGTGACATATTCCGGCCCCCATTCTCCCGCAAGTGATCAAAGGGGTCAGGCCTCTTTGATTTCGTTTTGCGGACTGTGCAGTAGTCGGAAAAGGTGCCAGACATCAAGTCTGGGCAGTTTGGGGAGCATGGGCGGCTTGTGTTCCGTGGGCTGCCGAAACATCGGCAGGCCCAGCTACGCGTGGGGGAAAGGGGACAGATCCGGTTGGCCATTTGCACCGGGCAGCTGAATTTTCCACCGGGAGAACGAAGAGCTTGGATATGTCACCATTTGGTGACATATTTGTGGGACGAACTGTGTCACCTGCATTTGGACCGGATTCGGGCGAATGAGCGGCGGGTCAGTCCGCGGAACGGACAAGCTTGGAAAAAGGGTCAGGTGCCCGTCCATCCGGCGCGAGGTTCTGTCGCCATTGACTGCTCGAATTCCTGCGGTGAAAGCGACCTGACCTCGTTGTCGACGAAGACAATGATCGGCGTCTGGGTCCGCCGGGCCAACTCGACCACGGCTCGCCTGACTACAAGCAATGCTGCCTGTGCCATATCGCTCGTCTGGTCGCCGTCCTGGTCATCGCGAATCATCCTTTGTCTCCTGTTGGGTTCTGGCACCGTCGCCAGGCGTCCGCATCGTGAATTACGACGGCAGGGCCACTTGCCTTGGCAATTCGTCTGGGCAGACGCCCGGAGCGGTCAAAGACAGACCAGTTATCGAGAATCGGCCGGTACAGTTCGTGGAGGTTGTGGAGACCGCGAGTATAACGGCGACGGATTGTCCCGTTAGCTGGACAGCGCCACTTTTTTTCTTGAGATCGGACGCAAGTACCATCGCGGGCGTGAGTTGTCGGGGATGTGGCAACCGTGCGGAAAGGACGACCCACCGTGTGTTGAAATGGACAGCGCCTCATGGACTGACAGCTATCGGTTGGGACCGGTCTTCAGGCCCCCTGCCAGCTTGACTGGCAGAAGCCAGAGTTTGAACAGCTAGCCCGGAAACCTCAAGATACTCCTTCCACTTTCTCTCCTCTTCCGCCGCCCGCGGCGGCGGAAGAGGAAAAAAAGAAGGATTGTGGGGCGTTGCATTCTCTAGCCCTTCAAACTTGGCTTCCTGCCAGTCAAGCTGGCAGGAGAGCGAGTCGAATCACAAACCAGTGCCTTAACGATCTGAGCAGCCGGAGAGTTGCCCGAAAAAGTGGCGCTTTCCAGTCAAATCGCCTCGCCGCCCCGTTCGCCGGTGCGGATCCGGACGCATTCTTCGAGCGGGAGGACGAAGATTTTCCCGTCGCCGATCTCGCCCTCGCCGCTCCGGCCGCCGCGAATGATGGCCGCGATCGTCGGCTCGACAAAGGCCTCATTGACGGCGATCTGCAGCTGGACCTTGCGGCGAAGCTGCGACGTGAAATCGTCGCCGGCGTAGACATCCGACTGGCCACGCTGCCGGCCGAAGCCCTGGCAGTCCAGAATCGTCAGCCGGAAAACTTCGACCTCGTCCAGTTCCCGTTTGACCGAATCCAGCCGGTGGGGCTGGATGATGGCGATGATCAGCTTCATGGGCAGGGGAATGTCAGGGCGGAAAACAGCCTGCCGCCACGCGGCCAGCCGGAGCTGTTCCTGCCCAGAATTGTAGCGGAACGGCGTAAGCCGTCCGGCGGCGGTGGGTGCAGAGCGACAGGCGGGAAAGAGCTTTGCGCGCCAAACACGTCGCCCACGAGAAACGCCGGGGCGCGATCTTCGTTTACAGGTTTGAAAAGCAACTGGCGCGCGGGCCGGAGGGCTGACGCCCTTCCGCTACAAAGGACCCCTCAGAACAGAATCACGGCGTCGACACCGACGACCGGGTCCCATTCGTTGACGGCCGCGGCACCCCAGTCGGCACGGATTTCAGGCCGGATCACGACGTTGGCGTGCGGGCGAAAGTTCGCCCCGATCGTCCAGTCCCAGGTGGAAGTCGAGCTGCCAAAGAACTGGTCGGACTTCCACCACTCCAGCCGCGTGCCGAACGAAAGGCAACGGTTGTGGCAGTAGAACAGGTAGTTGGACAGGCCTAGTTCGTCGTTGCTCTGCAGGTTCAGGAAATCGCCCTGCAGGCCCCAGGTCACCTTCGGCGCCAACTCGACTTCGGCAGTTGCCGTCTGCAGAACGCCGCTGCCGCGATGGCCCGTGTCGCCAAACGAACTGGTCAGGCCGAGCGCGAAACGGTCGCGCGGGCGGAACCGGACGCCGGCGAGGCCGTTGAACCCGTTGTCGGTCCGGTCGAAGCCTGTGTCCCAGCCGGCCGTGAGTCCGCCAAGCATGGTCACACCGTCGGTTGCTTCGCGTTCAACGAGGAGACCGGTGTGCGAGAACGGCTCGGTGAAAGTCCTTGCGTAGGTCCGGCTGTAGAAAAAGTTCTCGCTCGATGGGACCGACTCAAATCCGATCGGCGAGAGGAACTTGCCGATCTTGACCCGGCTCATGCAGTTCGCGAACTCGATGTAGGCCTGGGGCAGCGCCCAGCCGTAAGAGCCATTGTCCCAGGAATTGTCCCAGCCCGAGGGTGCTCCCGTGGGCGAGTTTCCAGTCGCCTGGATCTCCTGGGCGTCGATCCCGTACAGCCCGTCGATGCGAAAACCAAACGGCCGGTTGCTGGCCGCATCCGCCAGCCGCTCGACGTAGAGCCAGTTCTGGTGCGAATTGAACTCGTCACTGCGGTTGTTGAAGGCGATGATGTCGCGGCTATGCCAGCCATTCTGGGCAAAACCGGCGATGGTCATTCCGTTGGGCAGTGTCCCGACCAGCCGCTGGACTTCACCGAGGCAGCACCAGTCGCCGGGCGAACGACGGGCCAGCCCCGCATCATCAGGATCCGTCGCATTGCTCTGGACGGTCAGTGCAGGGCGCTGTTCGATGGCCTGTGTCGGAACGGACGCCGGTGGCATTGGGACGTCATCGGTGAGGTTCTGTGCCACGCCACTTCCGGTCGCGGGCTGTTCGTCCTGGCGGGCTGCCGAAGCCTGGAACATGCGCCGCAATGATCCACTCGGCGAGAGCTGGGGCGGAGCCGGAACAGCGGTCGGGCTGCCGGGAGCCGACAAGGCGTCCCCCTGCGCGGGTCCGGTGGCGCGCCACGGATAATGAGTCGATCCCTGCTGGACCGGAATACCCTGGCCCATAACGAGGAGCGGCCCGGCGGCTGCCGCCACGGTCAGGGCTCCTGAAAAGGCAATCAACCAGAGGTGGCGGGTCATGGCGGCTTCCTTGCCGGACAACTTGGCTCGCGCGACGCGCAACGGGACTTCCTGCCGGTGAAACGGTTACAGTCCGCAGAACGGTGCTTGTCGGAGAAATCGGCATCGCCGCATCCCCGGATTCAACCGGCGCGAAGGAAGAACCGGTCAAGGAAACTGGCGAAGATTTGCGGGCCGCAACGCGGCTTCCCCAGCGGCCAAAAAGTCGTTTCCCGGCAAGGTCTTCCTGATCGGCAAAGTTTGCCAAAGTTCAGACCCACAGCGCCCGAAAGCGCCTGCTTTGGATCGTTATTCTCCGCGCGGTCAAGAACGAGTGATTTGGGCGAGCGGCAGGGCGTCAGCCCTCCGTGTCG
>JANOFL010000215.1:0-10224 GCA_031405895.1 Planctomycetota bacterium | reverse complement strand
GACAAGGTCCATGCGATCCGGCTTTACATGCACGAGACGGGCACCGACCTCGACCAGGCCCGCAAGGTGATCGAATCGAACATGGTCATGGGCTGGTAGCAAGCTGCCCCTGACACCTTTGCCTTTGCCCGGTTGACCAAGGACCGGGCTTTTTTTGTCGACCATTTTTTTGACAATCCCTGCGACCAGCCCTTTTTTTCCGCCAGGAAGCACGGCCGAAGAACTAACAGGCTGGATAGCCTCCGAACCACCTCCCCGCTCGCCCAACAACTGCCGCGCATGGAACCGCTGATCGCGTTGCAGGGGATCACGAAGAAGTTCGGCTCGCATCATGCCCTGCGCGGAGTCGATCTTGACATCGGCCGCGGAATCACCGGGCTGTTGGGGCCGAACGGAGCTGGCAAGAGCACGCTGATCAAGATGGTGCTCGGCCTGGTTCGCAAGACTGCGGGCAGCGGGACGGTCTTTGGGCTGCAACTTGGCCAGCAAAACCGCGCGATCCGGGCCAAGATCGGCTACGTCCCCGAAGACGACTGTTACATTCCGGGTCTGACAGGAGTGGAAGTCGTCCGTTTTTCGGCGACGCTTTCCGGCATCGATCCTGTCGAGGGGCTTCGCCGGGCTCACGAGATTCTCGATTTCTGCGGCATGAAAGAAGACCGTTACCGGGCAATTGAAGGCTACTCGACCGGGATGCGGCAGAAGATCAAGTTTGCGGCGGCGCTGGTCCACGATCCCGAATTGCTGATTCTCGACGAGCCGACCTCAGGGCTTGATCCGGAAGAACGGGAGCTGTTCCTGGCCCGGCTGCGGATGCTCGCGCGGCAGCACGGCAAGTCGGTGTTGCTCTCGACCCACATTTTGCCCGACGTGCAGGGTGTCTGCGATCATGTCGTGATCATGGCTCAGGGGCAGATCCGCTTGAGCCAGTCGCTGGCCGAACTGAACCGGCCCGTCGATGGGCGGGTGATGGTGGAAGTCGAAGGCGATGCCGGACCGCTGATGGGTTGGCTGGGCAGGAATGGCATTGCAGCCGACCAGCCGCGGCCCGAACTGCTTTCGGTTCCCGCTGCCGACGAAGCCGTCATCGCGCAGATCTGGAAGGCTGGCAGCGATGCCGGAGTGACCATCCACTCGCTCCGTCCGGCGACCAATTCGCTGGAAGCCATTTTCCTCGAAGCGATTGGAGGGCCGGCCCATGCCTATCCATGACCTGGGCTATCGCGGCTGGCGGGGGCGGATCTCGGGAGCCGTCAGCCGGACGCTTGCGATCACGGAAACGGGTTGCCGTCTGGCGCTCAAATCGCGCTGGGCGCGGCGGACGATGCTGTTTGCATGGATGCCGTTGCTGGTCTGGGGCGTGGCCCTGTTCGCGTCGGAAAACCTGTTGCAGGAGTCGCGACAGACTTCGTTGATGGATCTGGCGGACCGGGATCCTGAAGAACTCCTGCGCCACGCGATGGCCCAGCGGCAGATCGCCGAGGAAATGAAGGAAGAACTCGGCTTCTTTCCCGAAATTGATGTCCTTGCCGACGCCCTGACCTCCGACAACCCCGACGAAAGCCGGCGCGTCGTCTGGCGGTGGCTACTGATGACGTATTTCCGCTACCCACAAGCCGTGGCGATGGTTTTTCTGCTCGGCTTCGTTGCACCGGGTCTGATCGCGCGCGATATCCGCTCGCGGGCGTTCTATCTCTATTTCTGCCGGCCGATCGGGCGGCTGGAATATGTGCTGGGCAAGCTCGCGGTGCCCACGGTGTTTCTGATGTTCATCTCGACCGTCCCGGCGCTCGTGCTCTACGTCGCCGGCCTCTTTCTGTCGCCCGATCTTTCGGTCTTGCCCATCACCTGGGGTTTGCCATTGCGGGTGATCGCGGCGTCGGTGGTACTGGTGCTGCCAACGGCGTCACTGGCCCTTGCGTTGTCGAGCTTGACCCAGGAAAGCCGTTTTGCGAGTTTCGGCTGGTTTGGCGTCTGGATGCTCGGCTACGGAGCGTATTGGGCGGTCAATCTGGCGCGGGCCATTTCGCTGGCGATGGAACAGGGCCGGCGTGGCGATCCAGGTGATTTTCTGACGGCCGAAATGATGCGCACCTGGTCGCCGCTCAGTCTCTACGCGGCCCTCGGCGATGTGCAGAGCTGGGTCTTCGGGTTCCTGAAGTTCAATGATGTCTGGCCGTCGGTGCTGATGCTCAGCCTGTTGACGGCAGGCTCGCTCGTGGTTCTGTGGCGGCGGATTGGCCGCAACATGCAGTCATGAACGGGAGCAGCCGGCAATGATCGAACTCGAAGGCGTCACCAAGCTTTACGGCACCGTCATCGGTGTCAACGATATCCACTTGAAGCTCGGCACTGGGGCCTGGGGATTGCTGGGGCCGAACGGATCGGGCAAGACCACGCTGATCAACCTGGTGCTGGGCCAGTTGCGCCCCACCCTGGGGCAGGTCCGGCTGTTCGGCGTCAATCCCTGGAAGAACAGCCACCTGCTCGGCCGGGTCGGGCTGTGTCCTGCGGTTGAACCCAATCTGCCCGGCGTCACGGCCCGCCAGTGGGTGACTTGTCTCACGCGGATGCAGGGTTTCAGTGCGGCCGACGCGCGTGAACGCGCGGTGCGGGCACTCACGACGATGCGAATGGAACAGGCGCTGGACCGGCCGATGCGCGACTATTCGCTCGGCATGCGCCAGCGGGTCAAGCTGGCCCAGGCGATTGCCCACGATCCGGAACTGCTGATTCTCGATGAACCTTTCAACGGACTTGATCCGGTCGGACGGTTCGAGATGACTCGCTATTTGCTGGACTGGGTCCGCGACGGGCGCAGTCTGATTTTGTCGAGCCACGTGCTGCACGAAGTCGAAACGGTGCAGCCCTCGTTCCTGTTGATTTCGGGTGGAAGGCTGCTCGCGTCTGGCTCGCCCCAGGATGTGCGGCAGATGCTGGCCGACAGCCCGGCCCGGATGACGATCCGGACCGACCAGCCCCAGCGACTGGCCAGCCGGCTGGTGACCGAATGCCCCATCACGCAGGTCCGGATTGGCGACGACGGCGAAACCCTGGAAGTCTCGACGCAAAGCGCCGCGGCGATCCGTTCGATCCTGCCCGTCATCGTGGCTGAGACAGGTATCCTGGTCCGCGAACTGCATTCGGCCGACGAGTCGCTCAAACACCTTTTCTCGACGTTGATGAGGTTTCACCGTGGAGAAAGCTGATGGGATCGCATCCCGCCGCGCCATCTGGCCCAACGGCCCGCTGGCAACCTGCGCGTTCGAAATCACCCGCTCACTCTCGGTCCAGCGGATCGCGGTTGCGATTGTCCTGGCTGCGTTTCCGCCGGTGATGATGTTCCTGATCTTCGTCGTGCCGCGGCTGGCAGGCGGGTCCGTCAACATCGCCGTGCCCGAGTTTTTGATCATCGCGATGGTTTCGATCGTCTGCTTTCTATCGCTGCTGCTCTGGTCGTCGACGATCGTGGACGCCGAGCTGGAAGGGAAGACCTGGGTCTACACGGCCAGCCGGCCGCGCGGGCGGATCTCGAACCTGCTTGGCAAGCTGCTCGCGGCGATGATCCAGTCCATGGCCGTCACGACGGTGGCGCTCACCGGCAGCGTCGTAATCGCGCGGCTGGCGGGGGCGGTTTACAACCCGCTGCACCTGCTCGGCACGCTGCTGGCGATGTTCGCGATCGCAATCGTGGTCTACGGCTGCGTGCTTTCCTTTCTGGGCACGTTTTTCTTCAAGCGGGCGATGGTGGCTTGCGTCGCGTGGGCTCTCGTGTCCGAGCTGTTTCTGGCCGGAATCCCGGCCGTCGTCCGCTTCCTGTCGGTCCGCTACCATCTGCAGGAACTGGTCTTTCGCTGGTACCGCTGGCTTTTTCCAGCCAACCTCGACGATTACCGCGCCCTGTATGGCGACTACGGAATCTGGACCCATCTTGGCGTGCTGGCCCTGATTGGGAGCGCAGCGCTTGCGGCGGCCTTGTGGCGAATCACGTCGCACGAGTACCTCTCGGCCGACGATTCCTGAGTTTGGCGTGGCATTCGACGTATTGAACTTTTCCGCCATTCGGCCCTGCCCTGGGCCCAAGGGGTTTTCGCAGACTCCCAACAACTCGTACTCGTACTCAATCCCGGTCCGCCGGGATGGTACTCGTACTCGTACTCGTAATCGAATGTCCTGCCAGAAGTACGATTACGGGTACCGTCCCGAAGGCACGGGCCTGAGCACGAGCACGAAAGAAATCCCCATTTCGGGGTCTTGATTCCCGACCAGCCGTCAATTCGTCCAGCGGGGCAACGGCACTGCGCGCCAGCGCCACGACCATTCGCCGTCCAGCCAGTGCCGGGATTCGACTCCAGCTTCCGTCCAACGGACGGCGATCGCGCCAAACTCGCTCGTCGAGGCAACCTGCGGCGCGAGCTCGCGCCAACGAGAAAGGCAGTCCCCGGCAATCCGGTCCGGGTCGGCGCTAATGACCACCAGTTGGGGCGCGCACCACTCACTGAACACTTCCGGACTGCTATTCAGGCTGCCGTGATGCGGCGCTGCCGCGATGGTGGTCCGGCGTTGCGTGTCGAAGCCGTTGAGTCTTTCCAGCCCGGGCGGCTCAATGTCGCCCGTCAGCAACAGGCTCCGTCCGCCTTGCTCAATCAACAGCACGATGCTGCGGGCGTTGTCATTCCCGCCGTAAAATCCCTCGGCCGGGCCAAGCACCGTGGCCTCGACTCCATCGCCGCAATCCAGCCGGTCTTCCGCGACCAGTTGGCCGGTCGAGACCCGCAGTCGCCGGAGTTCCTCGTGCATGTAGACCACACTGGGCGCGTCGTCGAAGCGTGTTTGTGGTGTCATCCAGACCCGCCCGACGCTGAATCGCTGGCACAAGCCCGGCACCGCATTGAAATGGTCGGTGTCGGCATGGCTGACGATCAAGGCGTCGAGGTGATCGATCCCCAGCGACCAGAGCACGGCCGAGACACTGCGGACTCCGGTTTCCGGCGCTCCAAAACTGCCCGCGTCAAAAAGAAGGTTGCGTCCGTCCGGAAACCGCACCAGCGTTGCACTGCCGTGACCGACATCGATGAAGACGGCTTCCATCGTTCCTGCCCCTGGCCGGTTCAGGGCTCGGGAGACCATCTCCGGAACGCACCAGCCCGCGACGATCCAGACCGCGGTCAGCTTGATCACCGGGAGGACTCTGAAATCGCGACGGTCGCGCCACGCCAGCCAGCCCAGCCAGAGATAATAAGCGGCGACTGCGAACGCGACCGGACCGATCACCCACAGGCTCCCGCCTGCCGTTCGCGATCCCGTCGCCACCAGCCAGTCGATCGCGGCCAGCGAAACCGAACAGAGCTGGCCGCCCAGCCAGGCCAAGGGCATCATCCAGCCTCCAAAAAGCATCACCAGCATCCCGCCATACAGCGCCAGGCTCATGGGCACCATCACGAGCGGATTGATCACAAGCCCAGCCGGCGTGAAGAGGTGAAAGCGCCAGGCGACCAGAGGCGTTGCCGTCAGCCAGATCAGCCCTCCCACGCGCGCCGTTCGCATGAACCAGTGGCCAGCCCAATACAGCAACCTTGCCGGCTTGGGCCGCGACTGTTCGATCAGCAGTTGCAGGGGATCCGTGTGCCGCCGGCCCGCCGGACGCTTGACTTCCCACGCAAGGACGGCGACGGCCAGAAACGACAACTGGGCTCCCGCGTTCAACAGGCTCGACGGACACAGTCCAAGCACGACCAGTCCGCAACAGGCCAGCAAAACCGATGGCCGTACCGGCCGGCCGATGATCCGGGCGAGGCAAAAAACCGCGATCATCGCCGCCGACCGCCCCACCGGAGCGCTGTACTCCACGAGCCAGCCATAAAAGAGCACCGTGAACATCACCAGCGCCAGGCTGACCCGCCGCTCGATCCAGCCCAGCCGCAACAGCAGAAACAGTCCGCCCGCCATGATCCCCATGTGCAGCCCCGAAATCGCGAGGATATGCACGGTCCCCGTCAGCAGGTAGCGCTGCTGTTCTTCCTGGCTGATCTGCACGCGATTGCCGAGCAGGATCGCCGAAGCCAACGGTGCCTGACTCGCCGAGACGTGCCGGTGAACCAGCTGATCGAGCCGCACGCGCGTCGCTGTCCGGAACCGTCCCAGCCAGCCACCGGTCCGCTCGAGGATGGTCAACGCCTGCGGCTCCAGGACCCTGACCCAGGCCAGTCGCCGTTCGCCGCGCTGATGCTCTCGCAAGTCATACTGCCCTGGATTGCGGGCCCGTGTGGTCAGTGCGATCTCGCCAAACAGCTCGACCCGGTCACCCGCCCGGCCCTCGTCCCAGTGGCCGCGCACGAAAACTTCGATCTGCCCCGAAGCTCTTCGCCAGATATCGCCGTCCCGGACTTCCAGCACCCGCGCGGGAAACCGAAAACGCGGTTCATCGCCCTGGTTGACCAGCGGCGTGACTGGCGGCAACGCCATCTGCCGCGCTTCGCCGGTCAGCATCAGGCGCAAGGCCACCGGCTGCGGACCGTCATTCGCCAGCAACGCGATTTCGCTTGCGGGAAAAACGTTCCACCAGACATGATGCCAGATCGCTCCGGTTGAACACCACGCGATCAAAAGGGGCATCCAGCCCGCGGTCGAGCGCGAATCCCGTCGCCAGCAATACCACCAGTAGACAACTCCGCCAGCCAGTCCCGCCAGCCAAGCCACCAACGGCAAGTCGAGCCAGCGGTCGACGGCAATTCCAGCCGTCGCGGCTCCGCCGAGCAGCACCAGTGTCGGTGGACCATCCCGGACCGTGCCTGGTCCCGCATGAGTCATCGCGTCGGTCAGCAAGCAAGGGAAAGAAACTGGATCGCCGCCCGTTGAATCGCGGCGCCGGCCGATTGTAGCGAATTCACGGAATGCCCTGTCGACCCGTTCCACGGCTCCCTCTACTCGTTCCACGGCTCCTGCCGTGGAATCCCGGCGCGCCGGGAACCAAAGGCTCTGCCTTCGTCCCACTGCCCTGTCCCGGTCACCACGCGGCCGAAAGGGCGGAGCCCTTGGTCAGTGCGGTCCAGGGCGGGAGCCCTCGACCGAGTGCCAACCCGGACGAAAACGACTTCCGACCCCTTCCCGCTGGACCAGGCAACCCGCTTCGGCCCGACTAGAATCAGGGACTGACGACGGCCAGATTATCGCCTCCAACAATGGATTCCGCCCGATGAGCATTCGACTGCTGGCTGCCCTGATTGCGATCGCGAGTCTTGCGACAGCCACGGACCTGGTGTCGGCCCAGGAGAACGGGGCCGGCGAAAACGCCGGCCAGGCCGCGTCGTGGTTGCTGCCATTGCCCGAAGTGCAAGCCGACCCGGCGGTTCCCGACAGCCGCGCGGTACTCCGCTACGGCTGGGGTGAGGAGATTTCCAGCCACCTCCAGATCGAGGTCTATCTCCAGGCTCTTGCCAGGGCCGCTCCCGACCGGACGCGGCTCGTGCAGTACGGCGAAACCAGCGAGGGCCGCTCGCTCAACTATCTGGTCATCTCCTCCGCCCGCAACATCGCCCGGCTCGACGAGATCCAGGCCAACATGAAACGGCTGGCTGATCCGCGGACTTGTGACCAGACCACAGCCGACGGGTTGATGGCTGACATGCCGGCTGTAATCTGGCTGGCATACTGTGTCCACGGCAATGAGATTTCGCCCAGCGACTCGGCTTTGCTGACCGCGTGGCACCTGCTCGCCGACCAGCGCGAAGAAACCCGCCAGCAGCTCGAAAACCTGGTGGTCATCATCGACCCGTTGCAGAATCCCGACGGCCGCGACCGGTTTGTCAATGTTTTTCGCGAAACCCGCGGGCTGTTCAGCCAGGGCAACCCATATTCCAACGAGCACACTGAACGCTGGCCGGGTGGGCGATTCAACCATTACTGGTTCGACATGAACCGCGACTGGTTCCGCCACAGCCAGCGCGAAGTCCGCGCCAAAGTTGCGGCCTACCTCGCCTGGCACCCGCAGATCTATGTCGACTCGCACGAGATGGGAGCGGAGTCGTCCTACTACTTCTCGCCGCCAGCCGATCCGAAGAACCCGTACCTGCTGCCGGGCCAGCTCGACTGGATGGAGCGGCTGGGCAAGTTCCAGGCAGGCCACTTTGACCAATACGGCTTTGGCTACGTCACGCGGGAAATTTTTGACGCCTTTTATCCCGGCTACGGCAGCGAATGGCCGACCCTTCAGGGCGGCATTGGCATCCTCTGGGAACAGGCGAGTGCCCGCGGGCTCGTGGTCGACCGCGACGATCAGACCCGGCTGACCTACGAAGACGGCGTACGGCACAACTATGTCAGCGGCGTGGCGACACTGGAGTTCGCAGCGAACAATCACAAGGAGCTGCTGGCCGGCTTCTACGCCGCGCGGCGGCAGAATGTCGAACTGGGCCAGACCGGCCCGGTGCAACACTACTTTCTGTTCAACGACGATCCGCAGCGGACGGCCGAGATGGCCCGCCTGCTGGTTCGCAACGGGATCGAAGTCCGCCGCGTCGATGAAGCCCTGACGCTGGCCGGTGAATCGATCAGTTCCGGCGAGCTGCGCGACTTCGGCATTCCAGCCGGCACGCTCCACGTCCCGGTCGCCCAGCCCGCGGGCCGCCTGCTGCGGGCCTTGATGGACCGCCAGGTCAGCATGGACGAAAAGTTTCTCCGCCGGCAGCTGGAGCGAAACGAGTTGCGGCTCGGTGACGAAATCTACGACGTGACCGCGTGGAGCCTGCCGCTGGCTTTTGACGTCAACTGCGTCCAGACCGGCCTTGCGACGGTGGCCAGTTCGTTGTGGGCCGATGAAGTTGCCTCTGCAGCGGTCGAACCGGTTGCCGCCCAGGTCGCCTGGGTGATTCCCGGCACCGACGGGGCCATGCAGGCCCTCTCGCCGCTCCTGCAGCAGAAAGTCCGCGTCCATGTCAACGACGAGCCGTTCACCATGAGCGGCCGCGAGTTTGGCCGCGGAACGCTGATCGTGAAAGTCTCAGGCAATGCACCTGACACGGGTGCGCGAGTCGCCGAAGTCAGCCGACGGTTTGGGGTCGAAGTCGTCCCGCTCGATTCGGCCTGGGTCGACAAAGGCGCTCACATGGGCGGGCCCGATGTCCAGTGGGTCAAGCCGCCCCGCATCCTCCTGCTTGTCGCCGAACCCACCCGCGAGTCCTGCGGCCACACCTGGCATCTGTTCGACGAGCGGCTGCAGTATCCGACAACCCGGGTCAAGGGCGAAGACTTCGGCGGCGTCAAGCTCGACGAGTTCGACGTGATCGTGTTGCCCGATGGCAACTATGGGCAAGGGAGCGGCTTTGGCAAATCGCGTGCGGAGGAACTGCGCGGCTGGTGTGAACGGGGCGGAACGCTGGTCCTGCTCCGTGGAGCCACCGCCTGGGCTGCCGACCCGGAGAACGGCCTGCTGAAGAACCTGATCGTCAAACGCAAAGTCGACTTGCCGGGTGAGCGGGAAGAAAAAGACAAGACCGAGAAAGTCACGCCCGACGGCGTGCCAGGAGCCTTTTTCCGGGCCAGCGTTTTTGACCGCCACTGGGTCACGTTTGGCTACCGGCCCGGCCTGGAAGTCTTCTACACCGGGTCGCTGATACTTTCACCGACGGGCGAGACCGAGGGCCGGTCGCTGGTGACTTTCGCGAAGGAAGACAAACTCCTCGCGAGCGGGTTCTGCTGGCCGACCAGCCAGAAACTGCTGGCCGAAACGCCCTATGCGGTCTACCGCTCCATCGGCGACGGGCATGTCGTTGCCTTCACTGACGATCCCAACTTTCGCGCGATGTATCCCGCGCTGCAACGGCTCTTTATCAATGCCGTGATGTTTGGGGCCGGGCATTGAGTCGACGAGCGCTCGGTAGCATCCGGCTTCTTTTCTTCCTCGTGCTCGTAATCGCAATCCTGCTCCAGGTCCCGACCAGGCCGCGAAGTCGACCAGCGGGCACACTTGAAGAACTGGATTACGAGCACGAGCACCGCTGCGCTGAGTACGAGCACGAAGTTGACTCGGCGGTGCCGCGCAACGAGACGTGAATCGTCTGCTCACCCGGCCAGAACTGGTCGCAAGAAGTGGCCGGGCTGCCGGCCGACAAAAAAAGTCACGCCATGCCGCTCCATCGTCATGGCGTGACTTCTATCCTGAAACGGGACGATCCGTGTCCCTTCCCTCCCGCAAGAGGTTTCACCATCAGTTATCGGCCGGCCCCG
>JANOFL010000187.1:0-4245 GCA_031405895.1 Planctomycetota bacterium | reverse complement strand
CCACCGATGTTCCGAACTCTGCGTCGGACCCAACATCAATTGGAGTGGCACGGTCGTCACGACTGGTGTCAGTGCATTGCCCTGGGATCGTTTGACCCAATGGAGGAGCCGTATGAGGAAGTCCCTCACGTACGGATCTGTACGGGGGGCCGCCGGCAACGGCGGTCCCTACCGCGATTCCAGTTCTAAGCCTGTCAGACAGCAAGACGACTTGGCCTGGAATCCACATTGCCGGCCCCGGGCTGACCCAAAAAGCGATGAATTGGACCTGTCCCCGTTTCTTACTCGTTTCTTACTTGTCCCCGTTTCTTACTCGTTTCTTACTCCCGGCGCGCCGGGATTGGGGAGGAGGGGAGAAGAGATGAGCGCGCGAGGGAGGGTGGTAAATGGGCGCTCGGGCAAGCTGGAAATCGGCGCGCAAGCTGAAAACCGGCCGGCGGGCCCGAAATCGGCGCGCGGGCTGGTAATGGCCGGCAAGCGGATTCAACATGGCGCTGGAACCGGCGTCAGTCCTTCTTGACCTCGAACTCGGCGTCGATGGCGTCGTCGGCACCGGAGGCAGAAGCCGGGCCTGGGGTGCCGTTAGGGGTCTCTTTCCCGGCACCGGCGGCGGCTTTCTCGTACATTACCTTGCTGAAGGCGTGCGAGACCTGCTCAAGTTCCTTGGCGGCGGACTTGATCGCGGCCGCGTCGTCGCCGGCGATCTGTTCGCGGACTTTCTTCAGGGCGTCTTCGAGCGGTTTCCGGTCGGACTCCTGCAGTTTGTCGGCGTGCTCGCGCATCGTCTTTTCGATCTGGTAGCACATGTTTTCCGCTTCGTTGCGGGAGCTGGCCAGTTCGAACTTGCGCCGGTCATCTTCGGCGTGCGACTGGGCGTCGGCCTGCATCGTCTTGATCTCGTCGGCGGAAAGCCCGGACGATTCCTTGATCTCGACCTTGGCTTCCTTGCCCGTGCCCATGTCGCGGGCCGAGACGTTGAGGATGCCGTTCTGATCGATGTCAAAGCGGACTTCAATCTGGGGCACGCCGCGGGGTGCCGGGGGCAGGCCGGTCAGGTCGAACTTGCCGAGCAGCCGGTTGTCGACGGCCATTTTGCGTTCGCCCTGAAAGACCTGGATGGTCACCGCGGTCTGGTTGTCGGCCGCCGTGCTGAAGGTCTGTTTCTTTTCGGTCGGGATCGTCGTGTTTCGCTCGACCAGCGGAGTCATGATGCCGTGTTCGGTTTCGATCCCGAGGGTCAACGGAGTTACGTCGAGCAGCAAGACGTCCTTGCGGTCACCGGCGAGGACCGAGGCCTGGATCGCCGCGCCGACCGCGACGACTTCGTCGGGATTGACGCCGCGATGGGGTTCCTTGCCGAAGATTTTCTTGACCAGTTCCTGGACCTTGGGAACGCGGATCGAACCGCCGACAAGGATCACTTCGTCGATCTCCGAAGGCGGGAGCCGGGCGTCCTTGAGGGCCTGCTCGACCGGCAGGCGGCAGCGCTCGATCAGCGGGTCGATCAGCTCCTCGAATTTGGCGCGGGTGATGTTGAGCTGAAGGTGTTTGGGCCCGGAGGCGTCGGCCGTGATGAAGGGGAGGTTGATATCGGTCTGGGGCCGCGAGCTGAGTTCGCGCTTGGCCTTTTCGCAGGCTTCCTGGAGCCGCTGGAGGGCCATTACGTCCTTGCGGAGATCGACGCCGTTGGAACGCTTGAACTCTTCGGCAACGTGGTGGATCAGGACTTCGTCGAAGTCGTCGCCACCGAGGTGCGTATCGCCGTTGGTGCTGATGACTTCGAAAACCTTCATCCCGTCGTCGTCGTTCAGTTCGAGCACGGAAACGTCGAAGGTCCCGCCGCCAAGGTCGAAGACGACGATCTTCTGTTCCTTCTTGCCCTTGTCGAGTCCGTAGGCCATGGCGGCCGCGGTTGGTTCATTGATGATCCGGGCGACTTCGAGCCCGGCGATCTGGCCGGCGTCCTTGGTCGCCTGGCGCTGGGCATCGTTGAAGTAGGCCGGAACGGTGATGACGGCCTTGTTGACCTTGTGACCGAGGTAGTTTTCGGCCGCTTCCTTGAGCTTGCGGAGGACCTTGGCCGAGATTTCCTGGGGCGTGTAGCGGTCGTCGCCGATCTGGATTTTGACGTACTCCTCGGCCCCGCCCACGACCTTGTAGGGGACCATCTTTTCTTCGGTGCCGACTTCGCTGTGGCGGCGGCCCATGAACCGTTTGACCGAGTAGACGGTCCGTTCGGGGTTGGTCACGCGCTGGTTGCGGGCCGGGGCACCGACCAGCGTCTCGCCGTCGCGGGCGAAGGCGATTACGCTGGGGGTCGTCCGCTCGCCTTCCTGATTGGCGATCACGACCGGCTCGCCGCCTTCCATGATCGCGACGCACGAGTTGGTGGTGCCGAGGTCGATGCCGATGATTTTTTCGCCGGTGGCCATGGCCTGGGATGCTCTGACTGGGTTGGAAATTGGACGACAGGATGTCGCGCCGTCGCGCGAAGGGGCGAATGACGTTTTTGCGCCCGGCTTGCGTTGCCGGAAGAGGTTGCAAAGCTTGTGCCAGTGGCGGTGGCTGCCTGTTCGTCAAGACGACCGGCTTTTCGGGCCGTCTCAGCAGGCGTTTGAAGCTTGACATGGATCTATGATCCAGCCCAAGGCCCGACCGGTGCCATTTTGGCAGGCGTGAATCAGGCGATTCCTGAACAGCT
This sequence comes from Planctomycetota bacterium, assembly GCA_031405895.1. Classification (GTDB taxonomy): domain Bacteria; phylum Planctomycetota; class Planctomycetia; order Pirellulales; family Pirellulaceae; genus BJ22. The sequence goes on along the minus strand of JANOFL010000187.1, from coordinate 1,544 downwards.
TCGGATTGAATCCAGATGTGTTTTCATGATTGAGTTCGTTTCCCGATCAGCCGACGACACAGCCCAATTGGCCCGGCGTTTTGCCGTTTGCCTGAAAAGCGGAACCGTCTTGGCGCTCAATGGGACGTTGGGAGCCGGCAAGACCTGTTTCGTCCAGGGCTTGGCGGCCGGACTCGAGGTCAGAGAAAGCGTCACAAGTCCAACTTACACCCTGGCCGTCCCCTACTCGGGGAAACTGGATCTGGTGCATGTCGACGCCTACCGAATCCAGTCGGATGAAGAAGTTTTCGAACTCGCCCTCGACGAACTGGTGGCCGAAGGAGCGGTCCTGGTCATTGAATGGCACGAGCGATTTGCAGATTCGCTTCCCTTGGCAGACCTTGAAATCCGCATCCTGGAAGGCGAAACAGCAACTTGCCGGACTTTGATCCTGACCGCGATTGGTTCGTTGGGCGAAAGCCTGATCGAGCAGTTTGCCCGGCTGCTCGCCTCCCCTTGACCTGTGCATGACGGGTGAAATCCCCATCGGCCTGGCTGGCGTCCCTGACCGTTGAAGACTCGAAGGACCCCAACTAACGTGGAGGGGTCCCCAAAACCCGTTTTGCGCCAGTTCGGGCGACTTGCGGCAGCAACGCATCCACGACGTCCATGAAAACTCCCGGACTGGCTTTACTGTTGCTTGTCGCGGGAGCCGTTTGGCCGTCGCTGCCGCGGGAATGGTTTGCCAGTGGCCAGCCGCTCGCTGCTGCCCGCGATGCTGGATGGCTACAAGACGACCTTCAGCAGGTGCCTTTGGCTGACCCGTTCGCGCCGGCCTTCGATCCGAATCCAGGCGGATCCTCAATCCCGCCGGCGATGAACCAGGGGTCAGGGCAAGGCTCACCGCTCGCGCGGCTCCCCGGCGGTTGTGGGCAATGCAACCCGGTCTGCGAAACTCGCACGATCCTGGTCCCGGAGTGGACGACCGAATTCTGCTCCGCGGTGGAGACGCGTTGCCGGACCGAGCAGCGGCAGCGGACTTTCACGATAATGCAACCGGTGACCGAGCAGGTTCCGGAAACTGTCTATTTCACCGAAATGACGGCCCGCGAGCGATCCGAGACCTACACCGACTACACCCAGCACCAAGTCCAGGTCCCGGTCACGCGGCAGCACACCGTGATGCTGCCGCAACAGGTCCAGCGCGAGACGACCGTTTTCCGGACCGAGGCGTACCAGGAACCAGTCGAGCAAAAGTATACCGTCACCGTGCCGCGGAAGCGTTTCCGCGAACTGAAGACTTTCCGCACCGAGTACGACCGCGTCCCCGATGTCGAACACATCACGACGTATGTTCCGGTCCAGAAAACCCGCCCCGTCGTCTGGCACCGGCCGGTCGAGCAAATCCAGCGGGTCCAGGTGCCCTATACCGTGATGGAGCAGGAACAGCGGGAAAAGGAACTGGTCGTTTACCGGATGGAAGAGCGAACCCGGACAGTGGACGTGCCGCGGATCGAATACGGAACCGAAATCCGCACCCGGCCAGTTGAGCAGTATCAATACCG
>JANOFL010000176.1:0-7337 GCA_031405895.1 Planctomycetota bacterium | reverse complement strand
GTTTAATGCCAAACTCCCGGCTGAGATAAATTTGTCACATCAGGTTCTGGTGGGGGAAACCGGGGGCGGGGCCCGGGCGCGCGGGGCCCCCTCGCCAAAACCGTTCTCTTTTTACGGCGCGGAAAAAACAGAAAGCCGCGCGAACAACTGGGGTTCGTCGCGGCCTGCTGTTGCTCTCAGGGTGTGAGGCGGGTGGCCTCCGTGAACCGGTACGCGCAGGCGTCCGGGCTCCGCGAAGCGCCCGAGGCTAGCGCCTTCGGCTCACTTCGAGACCGACTATTGACGTGGCACTAGCGGAACAGGCCCTGTGGCGGATTGCAGTTGGGCGGAATCTGGCCATGCACCATGTCAGCTGGTGGCTGGCCATTGAAGTGCGGCGGCCGGATCGTGTGCTCGTCGATCAGCACCTTGTCGGCCGGACGCGGATAGCTGAGGCCGGGCCGCTGACGGACGTGCACGTTGACTTCCGGCGTCGGGCCGGGAATCAGCTGTGCCGTGTGATTGTGCATCGTGTATTGTTGCAGGCCGGCCGGGCCACCCATCGGAATGTGGGGCGGGCCGGGCAATCCAATCTGCGTACCGGTCCACGGCATGCCGTAGTTCGGGCCGGTGACGCCGCTGATGTACTGGCCACCACCACCCATGCCGCCGCCCATGCCACCCGCGCCGCCGGCTCCGGGGTACATCCCCATGCCGGCTCCCATGCCAATCCCACCATCGGTGCCGGGCAGGGCGAGGTCCTTGTTGCCGATCCGGACGATCGCAAGGATCGCACCACGGCGGTCGGCTTCAACCACCGGATCAACACCCGGATCGAGCCGCGTGCTGACCAGCGTGTCGACGCCGGCGAGGGCCAGCTCCTGGTACTCGGGATCGGGAACGTAGATGACTTTGGTGACGAAGTTGCCCGCCGTGACCTGGTCGAAGTCTTCCTGGGTCAGCTGGACAGGGATCGCCGAGTGGGCGAGGTAGGCCGCGGTCCGTTGCGACGAGGGACCGATTTCCAGCGTCGGATAGAGGTCAAGGCCCGGACGATTCTCGAGGTTGCCGATCTTCAGCCGGTAGATCGCACCCTGCTGGAAATTCTGCCGGCCGGGGACCGAAAGCGGTGCCGAGTCGTACATCCCGACGCCGGAGACGTCCCAGCTGACTTGCATCATTTCGGGCCGGTCGAACAACACCTGGACGGTCTGGCTGACCGAGCCATAGGGGTTGCCCATCATTCCGCCCATGCCACCCATCGCTCCGTAGCCGCCGGCCGGAAGTCCCGAGCCGACACCCATCACGCCCGGGCCGGGTCCGCCGACGCCGGGACCTGGCTCCAGCAGCATCTGGGCTGGCGGCAGGTTGTGCGCGACTGGAATGCCCTGTCGACCGCCATGCAGCTGGAGGCCGTGGGCCATCGAGGCCACCGACGCCAGAAGCAGGCCCAACAAACAGTTGACTTTCATCCCTGAAATCCCCCCTGAGCTTGTGGAGCAGTTGCCCCGGCCAGCCCGGTGCCGGGCAAGCTGGACCTTCAGCCCGCGGTGGCTGAACTGGACTGGTTTTCGATTGCGTTTTCGCCCGACCTGCCGGCTGGCAAACTGCCGTAGACCGCCGCGCGCCACTGCTTCTAGAATCGCGCCGCGCGGCGTCCGCGGGGTGAGCCGCGCAGCGCCTGCCCGTCGCGCTGAAGCTCGCGCACCAGCAGCCGGTCAAGTCATTGCTTTATGTTCGGTACCACCGGCCAGGATTCTTTGGAAAAACCGGCATGGCCCTGCGATGAAGCGGAACTTGCCCAGCTTGTTGCTCCTGCTGGCGGCGATGACAGCGTGCTGGTGGCTTGCCCGCATGCCACGCCAGCCCAAACCAGGCACTTCGCCGCAATCAACTGACAGCGAATCGACGCAAGCAGCCGGCGTGCCGGCGCTGCTGGCATCTGCATCGTCGGAAGCCCCGCCGCAGACCGCCGTTGAAATGCTTCGCGCGAGCGTCCGCAGTCTGCGTTCGCTCGATGGACTTGAAGCCGCCGTCAAACTCGACATCGAAATGCTGGGGCAAAACCTCTCTGGTGCCGGCACTTACATCCAGGAAGGGCAAGGGACTCCGAAAGCCCGCTGGGACCTGGAGTTCCAGCAGCTTCCCGACTCCATGCGAATGGTCCAGCTCTTCGACGGGCGGTTCCACTATCTCTACCGCGAGCAGGGCACCGAACGCTCGCTAAGCTACATCGACCAGTACCAGATCCCCCGGATGGAAGAGTCAGCGACAGCGGCGCTTCCAGGCCCGGCCAGCTGGTTTGGAACAGGCAGCCTTCCCACAATGCTGGAACAGCTGGCCAGCACGTTCCAGCTCGAAGTCGTCTCGACCAGCTCACGTCAGCCGCGTCGTGGCCAAGTGATGGAACTGACCGTAGTCGCCGGTACATGGAAACCGGAAGCGTTGCGGCAGCTGCTTCGCGAACAGGTCGATCCGGGCAGGATCTCACCCGAAATCCGCTGGGAAGACTTGCCCTTGCAGGTTCCGCGATCCGTGGAAGTCGTGCTTGGCAGCGATGACTATCTCGAACACTTTCCCTACCAGATCACCTTGCGATTCGCCGAAGGAGTCAAGACCGGCAACACTCCGGGCGGCGGCTCGATCGCCTGGAAGCTGCATCATGTCACCCGCCGGGCCAGCTTCAACCCGCTGGCCTTCACGATCAGCACCGATGATGTCGCTCCAGTTGACCTGACTGCGGACTACCGCGCGCGGCTCGAGATGTATCTTCACCACCCCGTGGAATGAGAAGAAGAGGAAGAGGGAAAAAGAGGAGCACGATTACGAGCACGAGTACGAGCACGAGAAAGAGTTAGACTTTTCGAGGAGCCAATGCTGAGGCTCCTGCCGGTTCGAGCGAATCGCGGTGTTCCAAATATTGATTTTTTTCGTGCTCGTGCTCGTGCTCGTAATCGTAATCCTTCTGCCTCTTCCCTTCCTTAATCGCCCGACGATTTGCCAACGCCAGGTTTTAGGGTGGTCATCGTGAACTGGCATTCGGCAGCTTCGGGGCTCCTCGAGGAGCCCGCGGCTAGAGCCTTGCGGTTCACACTAAAGGCTGCCCGAGAATCGGCATTGCCACCCGTCAGCCCCGCGCCGCAATGAGTTCCGCGGCCACCGCCAGGGCTTCCACCATGCTGCTATGCCGGGCCTTGCCTTGCCAGGCAATGTCAAAGGCTGTCCCATGGGCGACACTCGTCCGGACAATCGGCAACCCGAGCGTCACGTTGACGGCGTGATGCAGTCCGAGCAGCTTGAGCGCGATATGCCCCTGGTCGTGGAGCATCGCGACGACCGCGTCGAATTCGCCATCCGCCGCACGATGCATCAGGGTGTCGCAGGGCAGGGGTCCGGTCAGGGGCAAGCCCTCTGCAAGGCCAGCTTCGACCGCCGGGCGGATGATCCGCTGTTCTTCGTCACCAAACAGGCCGGCTTCACCGGCGTGGGGATTGAGGGCGGCGACGCCGATCCGCGGCGCGCGGTCGATACCTTTCGCCCGCAGCAGGTCGGCCACAAACCGGCTCGTCAGCCGCGCCGTGGCGAGAATGCCTTCCTGGTCCAGTCGCTCCAGAGCCTTGCGAACCGAGCAATGCAGCGTGACGTGAATGACCCCCAGTCCAGCTTCCGACCGGACCAGCGGGCAGCGTGTTGAGAGGTAGAGCATCATCGCGGTTTTCGGCACACCGCAGAAGTCGGCCAGCAGTTCGGTGTGACCCGGCCAGCGCGTGTGGCCGGCCAGATGCAGGGCCCGCTTGCTCAAAGGTGCCGTGACGACCGCGTCGACTTCGCCGCCCAGCGCCAGGCCGACCGCCCGTTCAACGCACCGAAACGCCGTCTCGCCACCTTCCGCCAGTTCGCAACCGGGCGGAACGGCTTCGGCATCGCGATAGCCGATGTCGAGCACCGGAATCACATCGGCGGGCAATCCGTCGCATTCGCCGGGCGAACGGATCGCGAGCACCTCAAGCGGCAACCGAAGCAGCCGGATCGCGCGTTCCATCACCGCCGTCGTGCCAACCACGGCGCGGGAACTGCACGCCCGGGCGACCGGATCGAGCCACGAGCCCGCAATCACCTCGGGACCGACTCCCGCCGGGTCGCCCATGGTGATCGCGATTCGTGCCTGCTTGGCTGGTGTCATCGTTCTGGACCAGGAGCCTTTCCGACAACCGGTCCTTGCCTGCGCTGGGGGCTGGTATTTGCCGGTTTTCGGTTAGGCTCTCACTTCGGCCCAACCCGTTCGTGTTTATTTGTGCCACTTCCCAACGCACCATCGTCGACTCCATGCGCGCTGTTGTCCAGCGAAGCCGGGCTGCCCATGTTTCGGTTGAAGGTCAGGTCGTTGGCCAGATCGATCACGGACTGGTCGTCCTGATCGGTGTCGCGGCCGACGACACGGCCGAGGACGCCCGCTGGCTGGCGGACAAGATTCGCGGCCTGCGGATTTTCTCCGACGCAGACGGGAAGATGAACCTCGACCTGCCCGAAGCCGGTGGCGCGGTCCTCGCCATCAGCCAGTTCACATTGCTGGGCGATGCCCGCAAAGGCCGCCGGCCATCCTTCATCGCCGCCGCCGGGGCAGGGCAGGGGGAGCAACTCTATCAACTGGTGGTCGATGAGCTGCGCCGGGCCGGTGTTGACGTCGCCACGGGAATCTTTCAGGCCGACATGCAGGTCCAGCTCGTCAACGACGGCCCGGTTACGATTCTGCTCGACAGCCGAAAAGTGTTTTAGCGGAATGGCGCCAGCCACCGGTTCTTCTCCTCCCGTCGGGCCGAAGGCAGGTTGGCGATTGAGGAGCGGGCGCTCAGCGCCTTTGCTCAAGCAGCGACGAAACCCGTGGCTCGAATTCGTTAAGCACCGTTTGCCTCCAATGGGTACTCCGCTGCTCGATCAGTTCCATCAGCGGCCGGTCGCCGAGGACGAGGGCCGAGATGACCAGCAGCTTGGCGTAAGTCGTTACGTTGGCGAAAGCGTTGTCGCCGTACCACTTCATTGCCGTGCCCAGCGATTTCTTGACCCGCCGGCCGCGGAGGTCGACCGAATAGACCTCATCGAGGAACAGATGCGAAAGAAAGCCCAGCACCACGGCCCACGACTTGAACAGCCGGATGCCCAGTTCGGGGGAGAGCACGACGAGAAACGTGACTCCGCCCGCGATCAGGGCAGCCGGGATGCTGTGCCACATCCCTCGATGCTTGGTGTAGCGACGGAAAATCGAGCCGACGCCGAACCGGATCGCAACGTAGATCGCACCCGAAACGAGCACCATCAGCTCGGGTGTCAGCCCCAGCTGCTCGAACCGCTGCAGCATCAGCATTGGCACGAGGACCGAGACGAAGCAAAGCATCTCGCGGAGCGGGACTCCCGAATCGCTATCGAGATCGGGCAGCATTCCGGCCACCGCGCAGAGACTGCCAGCGACGATCCCGTGCGATGGCGGCACATCAAACAGCAGCACTCCGGAAGTGCCGTAGGCCACTCCGAGCAGCGAGCTGAGTGTGATGTGGGTTTTGAAATCAGCCATCGGTGCGGCAGCCATCCCGTCGGAACCGGGTACAGATAAGGAACTTGCGTCCCGCTTCCCAGCCCAGTTGCCCGCTAGCAGCCACCCGCAACTCGTTCCACGGCTCCCGCCGAGGAACGCAATGACCAGAGGCTCCGCCTCCGACTGCGCACGCTCTCCGTTTGTTGAGTCGTCGTGGAATTGGCGTGGCGCGCGATGTACGGGGAAACTGGTGCGCGGTTGCCCCCTCCCCCCGCCCTCATCGTTCCACACTGTTTTTGCTAGCGACCGAACGATTGGGGGTGGACGGCGTACTGATTCCTTTGCACGTTGGTGAACTGCAAGGAGTCGGAAGCATTGGAAATTGCGTTGCAGGACGAAGTGGCGGGCTGTGATTTTGGTAATCGGCGATTGAGCCAGCGGCTGGAGAAAGTGATGGACGGGCTGGGGAAGCATCCGACGCTGAGCATTCCCGGCGCGTTGACCACGCGGGCCGAGATGGAAGCCGCCTACCGTTTCTTCAGCAATCCCAACGTAACGCCCGGGCGCATCCTCGCCACCCATCGGGATCGCACGATCGAGCGGATCCTCGGCGAGAAAGTCTGTCTTCTGGTCCAGGACACCACCGAACTGGAACTGACGCGACCCACCCAGCAGGTCGCCGGGGCGGGACCCTTGTCCTGCGAATCGCGGCGTGGCGCGTTTCTGCATCCGCTCATGGCCTTCACGCCGGCGCGGCTCAATCTGGGCACGGCCTGGCACAAGTCGTGGACCCGCGACTCGATTGACACCCAGCGAACGGCCAAGGAAAAATCCCGACGGATCGCCCAGCTGCCGATTGAGGACAAGGAGAGCCTGCGTTGGCTGGAAGGCCAGCGGGAAGCACTCGTGGTGGCGGAACTTTGTGCCGACACGCAGTGCGTGTTGGTCTGCGACAGTGAAGCCGATGTTTACGAGGTCTTTTCGGCCAGCCGGGAGACTTCTCACGGCCGGCCGCTCGAACTGCTGATCCGGGGCTGCCAGAATCGCGCCACCGACATCAAGGGCAAGCCGATTCTGGACCACGCCCGCGAGTCCAGCGTCCTGCACACGATGGACATCGAAGTCAGCGCCCGCGAGGCCAAAACCAAAGCCGAAAGCGCTGCCCGCGGCAAATCGCGTGAGGCCCGCACCGCCACGGTCGACGTGCGTGCCTGCACGGTCACCCTCCGGCCGCCGTCGCGCCCGGACCGCGAACTGCCACCGGTGACGGTCAACGTGGTGCTGGTTGAGGAAACGAACCCTCCCGAAGGCGCGGAGCCGATCCAGTGGATCCTGCTGACCACGCTCCCGATCGGGACGCTGGAAGAAGTCCTCGCGGTGATTGAATATTACCGCTGCCGCTGGCTGATTGAGAACTATTTCAAGATTCTGAAGTCCGGCTGCAAGGTCGAAACACGGCAGTTCGAGACGCTCGCGCGGGAGCTCAATGCCCTGGCGGTGTATCAGATAGTCGCCTGGCGGGTCCAGCTGCTCTGTCATTTGGGCCGTGCCTGTCCAGAGATGGACTGCGATGTCTTTCTGGAGGAAGCGGAATGGAAGTCGGTCTACATCGTCGCCACCCGCCAGGCCCCTCCTCAACAGGCTCCGACCATCAACACGATGATCCGCCTGATTGCCAGTCTCGGCGGTTACGTCCCCCGCAAGCACACCGAACCCGGCAACCAGACGCTCTGGATCGGCATGCAAAGAATGCACGACCTCGCTCGCGGCTACGAAGCCTTCGGCCCCGGATCAAAAGTGACAGCAGGTACTTGTGTGGAACGATGAG
>JANOFL010000154.1:0-19092 GCA_031405895.1 Planctomycetota bacterium | reverse complement strand
CAGCGACCGATGTTGCGGTGGGCGGGGAACTTGTTGATCGCCGCGGGGCTGGTTCCGGTCGCCGTCTATCTGTTCTCGCTGCTCGGCTCACAGTATTTTCTCGCCGAGTTGATGGTCAACTTCCGGCTGCAGCTGTTGGTGACGCTGATTCCGTTCCCGCTCCTGTTGCTCCTGTTGCGGCGCTTTGGGTTCGCGCTGTTTTTCGGCGCTGTGACACTTGCTTGCGCGATTCCGGTCGTGGGAGTCTGGCTGGGTGGTAAACAGCCTCCGGCCGGGCCGGAAACCTGGCGGTTGATGTCGTTCAATGTGCTGGCCGGCAACACGCGGTTTGAAGAAGTCCTGGCCGAAGTCCGCCGGCACGATCCGGACGTGCTCGTCGTGCTGGAGCTGAGCGACGCCTGGGTCACGGCACTGGGTGGGCTCAAGAACGACTATCCCTGGTCAGTGGTCGAGCCGCGTTGGCACGGCTACGGCATCGGACTCTTTTCCAAACGGCCAATCATCGACCACACGGTCCGCCAGTTGACGCCGAAAGGGACCGACAATCCGGCGATCGATGCCCGGATCGATTTCGACGGACAGCCCGTGCAAGTCATTGCCGCCCACTTTTCCAGCCCCGGCATCCAGTTGCGGATGCGATTGCGGAACGAACAGATGCATGAAGTCGTGCAGTACCTCGATCCGCAGGTTCCCGGCCTGTTGGCGGGCGACTTGAACTGCACGCCCTATTCACGACAGTTCGGCCGGCTGCTCGCGGACAGCGGGCTGCGCGACAGCCGCAACGGGTTTGGCTATCATGGCAGCTTTCCTGCCGATCCCTGGCTGATCCGCATCCCGATCGACCATGTGCTCGTTTCGTCCACCGTTCATGTGGCGGGCCGCCACTTGGGCGAAGCCAGTGGTTCGGACCATTTTCCCGTGATCTGCGACTTTTCGATCAGCAGGCAGAACCTGGCCAAGTGACCAATCGCCGTGGCGACCAGGCTCCCGCCTGGTCTTTGCGGCGTGGCGACCAGGCTCCCGCCTGGTCTTTGCGTTTCAATCCGCGACGACACCGGAATCATGTGACAGTTCGTTGGCCCGGTCGGTGCGCGACATGGACCTGATCCTTGGTACCGCCGGCCACATCGATCACGGCAAGTCTTCCCTGATCAAGGCGCTAACTGGCGTCGACACGGCCCGCCTGCCCGAAGAACGCAAACGCGGCATCACCATCGAACTCGGCTACGCACTGCTGGAAATCGGACCGTGGCGGCTCGGGATTGTGGACGTTCCGGGCCACGAGAAGTTTGTCCGCCAGATGCTGGCCGGCGCGACCGGCATGGATCTCGCGCTGCTGGTCGTGGCCGCCGATGATTCTGTCAAACCACAGACGCGCGAGCATCTTGACATCCTCCGCATGTTGCGGCTCAAGGCCGGCGTGATCGCGTTGACCAAGACCGATCTCGTTCAGCCCGAGTGGCTTGAACTTGTGCAGCAGGAAATCCGCGAACTGGTCGCCGGGAGTTTTCTCGAACAGGCGGAAATCGTCCCCGTCAGCAGCACCACCGGACTCGGCATCGACGCATTGAAAGCCGCCATCGTCCGGTCCGCCGAACGGGTCGTCGTCGAGCGAATCGAAGCCGCTGCGGCCGCGCCGTTTCGCATGGCGATCGACCGCTGCTTTCCCGTCGAAGGGTTTGGCACTGTCGTGACAGGCACGGTCGGCAGCGGCAGCATTCGTGTTGGCGATCCGGTGGAACTCCAGCCCCAGGGCCTGACCGCCCGGATTCGCGGCCTGCAAAACCACGACCAGCTGGGCGAGGAAGTCCATCGCGGCCAGCGGGCGGCCGTCAACCTCGGCGGAGTTCATCATGAACAGGTGCGCCGGGGCGATGAACTGTCAGCGCCGGGGTACCTGTCGGCCTCGCGCCGGATGCTGGTGGAACTGGATATGCTCGACGGTCTCGCCCGGCCGCTTGAAGACCGGACTCGTGTTCGCCTGCACATTGGCACGACCGAATTGCCGGCTGTAGTGCGGCTGGCCAGTGGCTCAGAATTGGGCGCCGGAGAAACCGGAACCGCGCTGCTGCTTCTGGGCGGGCCAGCAGTCGCAACCTGGAACCAGCCCTTTGCGATCCGACAGGAATCACCCAACCTGACGATCGGCGGCGGACGGGTCCTCTATCCCGACGCCCCATCGATCCGCCGTTTTGCCGTCGACGACCGGGAATTCGCCGCGCTGCTGGGTAATCCTGATCCGGTCCAGCGCGTCGAAGCCGCCCTCTGGTTCGCTTCGCCGGATCGCTGGTCGCCAGCCGACCTTGTTCGCAACGTCGGGATCGCCGCACCCGAACCCCACCTGGCCGCATTGGTTGCAGGCGGAAAAGTCCGAGAGTTGCGGCTGTCGTCCAGCCGGGTTCAGTACTGGCACGAACGCCGGTTCCTGGCGTTGCAGCGGCAATTGCTCGACCGGATTTCAAGAATGCACGACCGCGAGCCACTGCGGGTTTCCCATTCGCTGGCTGCCTTGCTGTCGGGCGCGATGCACCTCTCCGTGCCGGAAGTCCTGCGCCTTGCGATCGCCGAACTGGCGGCTTCCCGCCAGATCGTCCGGCATGGCGAGACGGTCTGCGTCGAAGGCCGGGGTCCCAAACTGACCCGCAACGAGCGCGGCCAGCTGGACGAGCTGCTCCAGAAAGTTCGCGCGGCCGGACTGGCTGGCCCCACTCTGGCCGAGCTTCAAAAATCGGCGACCAAAGCTCCCCAGTCGATTCCCCAACTCGTGCGGATCGCCGAGGCCGGCGGAGATATTATCCTGCTCGGCAGCGAATTCGCCGTCCATCGCGACACGCTCGCGGAACTGGTCAAGCGTCTCCAGGCCCAATGGCCTCCACCCGCCAGGTTCACCGTCAGTGAGCTGCGAATCTTCCTCGACTCCAGCCGCAAGTACGTCCTCCCGCTCTGCGAGTATCTCGACCAGCAAGGCCTCACCCGCCGCGACGGCGACTGGCGCGAATTGAACAGTGCGGGATGACGGGATGAAAGAAAACGGCGACAGTCAAAACTTGACCAGCTGGCAGACGATTTTCTCAGCCAGGAAACGAATGCGATGAACGACGTCACTCAGGTGCTCAACGCGATCGAAACCGGTGATTCCCAGGCGGCAGCGGCTTTGCTTCCGCTGGTGTATGACGAGCTGCGGCGACTTGCGACACAAAAACTGAGCCACGAATCGGCTGGCCAGACTTTGCAGGCGACGGCCCTGGTACATGAGGCGTACATTCGTTTGGTTGACGCCGAACAGACCCAGCCATGGCACGGGCGCAGCTATTTTTTTGCCGCCGCAGCCGAAGCCATGCGTCGAATTCTCGTCGAGAATGCTCGTCGCAAGGGGCGGATCAAACACGGCGGCGAGTTGCAAAGAGTCGAGCTGCCAGACGTCTTCGCGCCGATGGACAGTCAGCCAGAACGACTCATCGAACTCGACGCCGCACTGGAGAAACTGGAGGCCGAGGATGCCCAATTGGCCGGTATCGTCAAGCTGCATTTCTTTGCCGGGCAATCGCTGGAAGACGTCGGCAAGCTCCTGGGAGTGTCACGGGCATCGGTCTACCGGCAGTGGTCCTATGCCCGCTCCTGGATCAAATGCGCGGTTTCCGATGACGCTTGACCGGACCTGACGCGGATGGGGAAAATCGGCATATGGACAGTTTTTCCTGAAAACTGGTGAGACGATTTGGGACTGGCGTCGCATGGTACGTTAGAAACTTGTGGAGCCAGCGATGCCGTTCGACCCGAGCCAGGCGAAATCGATCTTCCTGCACATTGCTGGTTTGCCGACGGCGGCCGAGCGGTCCGCCTACCTTGACCAGGCCTGCGACGCACACCCGGAGCTGCGAGCCCGTGTTGAGCAATTGCTTGTGATGGCCGCGATCCCGGACAGTTTGCTGGACCGGTCCGCTGCCGGCCAGGCCGCTACTCAGGAGTTTGATCTGAACAGGGAACGGCTGGACTTCCTCGAACCTGGCGGCGGCCCGGATTCGCGCGGTCGGCTGGGCAACTACGAGATTCTGGAAGTCGTCGGTCAGGGCGGTATGGGAATCGTCCTGCGGGCAACGGACCTGAAACTCAACCGCGTGGTGGCCATCAAGGTGCTTGCTCCCGAATTGGCCAGCATCCCACAGGCTCGCAAACGGTTTCTTCGCGAGGCACAGGCAGCCGCGGCCATCAGCCACGATCATGTCGTGACGATCCACGCCGTCGATGAAGGCAGCCCCCTTCAGCGACGACCGCCGTTCCTGGTCATGGAATACGTCGTCGGCCAATCGCTCCAGGAGAAAATTGACCAGGCCGGCGCCTTGAAACTCAAGGAAACGTTACGGATTGGCATGCAAATCGCCTGGGGACTGGCCGCAGCCCACCGGCAGGGGCTTGTCCACCGCGACATCAAGCCGGCCAACATCCTCCTGGAAAACGGCGTCCAACGCGTAAAAATTACCGATTTTGGTCTGGCCCGGGCATCGGACGATTTGAGCATTACTCAAACTGGCCAAATCGCCGGCACCCCGCAGTACATGTCGCCGGAGCAAGCACAGGGCAAAGCGGTCGATCAGCGCAGCGATCTCTTTAGTTTGGGAAGCGTGCTTTACACGATGTGCACCGGCCGCCCGGCGTTCCGGGGGGATTCCGCACTCGCCGTGTTGCGGCGGGTTTGCGACGACACGCCGCGCCCCATCGCCGAACTGAACCCCGAGACTCCAGACTGGCTGATTGACATCATCAATCGTCTGCTGGCCAAGGAGCCTGAGAACCGACCTGGATCCGCGGCGGAAATCGCCGGAGAGCTTGAACAGTGGTTGGCCTATTGCCAGCAACCGGAGATAGCCGTCAAGCCGGCGACCAAGCCATTGGATGCCTTCAGCGAAGGGACTCAAACCGAGTCGAAACTTGTGGTGGTTTTCGTCAACCTGGTCACGGCGGCGTGCATGTTTGCGATGTGGTGCTACCTGGGCTTTGACTGGTGGACTATTGCCTGGGTGGCTTTGATAACAATCTATTGGTGCAGAAAAAAGTTCCTGGAGGATGCGAAGATTTTGTTTGCACCGCCAACCGACCCTGTAACATCCCGTGGTTCCCCCGGCCAGACATGGCATGACTGGTGGTCGTCGCGGGACCAGTGGATCATCCGCGGCGTTCAGGTCATGCTCCTGAGCGCCTTCCTCGCCTGCGTGCTGTTTTTCATCAGCATGAGCTCGTCCAGCGGAAAAAACGAGGGTGGAAAGACGACCTACGCCATGCGTTTGGGAGCTCCCGCCCCCTGGTTTCAGTACGAAGTCAATCCCGCACCGAATGTGCCGTTTCGAATGAATGTCAAAGTTCTCGCGAGTTCAATGCTGATCGGACTGATTGGCTGCGTGGCCTACTGCGTCTATTGGAAGATTGAAACAGTTCGCAATCCCCGGACATTAAAGTGGAACAGCCCCGGATTTGTTTTCGGCGTCTGGGGAGTCGCTGTGGCGGTAGCGATCGCTTTTGGTCTTTGGCAGGGGGGATTGGCACTGCAGGAACCGCAAACGCCACCGGGGTTTTCGAATGAGTTACCCGCTTCCGGGTTGGCACCGGCCCCAGCCCAACCGGATGTTTGATGTCCTTTTGGAGTCGAAGTGGGGAAGAAACGGTTAAAATGGAGACGAGGACAGAAACGGGGGGACAAAAACGCAGAAACGGGACAGGTCCAGTTAGCCAATGGCAATTGCGGCCAGTCAATGCTCATTCGCCGGTTGAAATTCTTGAATATGTCACTGTTTGGTGACATATCGGTTTAGGCGGGACTGACGGTTCGGAGGTTTTGACTGCAACTCACGCGGTGCCACCCACCACTTGCACCATGAACCATGCCTTCCGCCGAACCTGCTTCGGCGGGGGCGACAATTGGCGGCTACTACGCCTTGTCCCCTGCCAACCGCTCTCCATCGGCCAGGTACCGATGGAAGCAGCGATGGCCGGAGTGCTATGTTGGGCGGGAGGGAAGATGGAACACGTTGCTCCCGCCCGGGCAAGCCGGGCGGAGAGCAAACTCAATGATTGCCTTGGCTTTGTAGCTGCCAATTGCTCGCTCCGCCGGGCCAAGCCCGGCGGAAGCGGAAGTCCCCATGTATCGCGTTTCGCAACTTGTCGGCAACTGGCCAAACCTGGGACCCCGGGCACCCATGCCGATCCTCTCAGGAAACGAAAAAAGGCCGCGAATCGCGGCCCTGGAACATGCCCCCACTTGGAATCGAACCAAGAACCTACTGATTAAGAGTCAGTTGCTCTGCCAATTGAGCTACGGGGGCGACGGGTCGACGTGGCTGGCCGGACCGCAAAGACAGTTTACCCGATCCGGCTACGGACGAAAAAGGGGCCGGGTTGGGGCGTACTGATTGGGAAGCCAGTGCGGAGGTCAAGGTTCAGGGGTGGCGATTGGCGGTTTGGAGTCGTTCCATGTTGATTGGAGGAGCCGTTCATTCGTTGCGACGAGGTGCCTGCCTTGGCGTTACTTGCCCATCGACTGGACTGGACTTCCTTTTTCTGCCTCACGGTTTCAGCCAACACGACTACGGGGCGTGCTCGACTTCAGGCGGGAGGCGACACGACGAATGACTGGCTGCCCGTTTCGGGGTTCAACCCACTCATGTTGCGCGGACACCCCCTCCCCCCGCCCTCCCCGCACCGCTCAAAGCAGCGGCGGGGGAGGGAGCCGGAATAGACTGGGTGTTGCTCCCCACACCGCTCAAAGCAGCGGCGAGGGAGGGAGCCGGAATAGATTGGGGGTTGCTCCCCGCACCGCTCAAAGCAGCGGTGGAGGAGGGGGCCGGAATTGAGGCAGGAACGGTCCGCCTTCAGGAAGTTCAAGGCTTGTGGCCCGGAATCCGCCAGTGGTGATCCAGCCGGAGCATCCCGGTCAGGCCATCGCCGGCGGCGTCGACCGGTGGGCCGGTCACCTGAAACGAGCCGACGCCCATCCGGCGGTCGATGAAGTCGTACAGGCCGCTGCCGTAGAGCGAGACGTCAAAGTAGTAGCCGCCAACCAGCAACGGAACCGACGGCAGCACGAACTCGATCTCGTGCCTCCCCGCAGACAGATCGGGACGGATGGACTGGAACTGGCTGGAAATCGAGCTGATCGTCTCGGCCCGGGGCGAACTGAGCGCGACTATCAGCTTGGCCCGCGGCACGTCGGCCGCACACTCGACCACGATCTTCAGCAGCAGCCCGTCGTTCGTCTCAAGGCCCTCCAGCGGCCGGCCCGAAAGGCTGCACGCCGTTACCGATGCGATTCGCGCCGGCCGATCGCCAGCCGACTGGGCCTGACTGGCGACCACCACGCGCTCTGGAACGGTCAGGCGTTCCTCGTAGATCGCGATTCCCTTCTGCACGTCGCCATCGAAAACAATCTGCCCCTGGTCGAAAACAATCGTCCGGCTGCAGACACGGGGCAACATGCCGACCGCGTGCGTCACGATGATGATCGCGGTCCCGCGGCGGGGCAGTTCGTTGAGGTGCTGGAAACACTTCATCCGGAAGCCGACATCGCCCACGGCGAGGACTTCGTCCATGATCAGCAGGTCGGGATCGAGATGGGCCGCGACGGCGTAACCCAGTCGCAGCTTCATCCCCGAACTGTAAGTCTTGACCGGGTCGTCAATGACGTGCCCGAGGCCGGCGAAGTCGACGATCTGGTCGAACCGGCGGCGAGTCTCATCGCGGCTGAGTCCCAGCACCGCGGCGTTGACGAACACATTCTCCCGCCCGGAAAGTACCGGATTGAAGCCAGTCCCCAGCTCGATCAGGGCACCGGTCCGGCCGCGAATCGCAATCCGTCCCGCGTCCGGCCGGATCAGGCCATTGACCATCTTGAGCATTGTGCTCTTGCCCGCGCCATTCGGCCCGATCAGGCCAACACACTCGCCGCGACGAATTGAAAAGCTGGCGTCTCGAACGGCAAAAAACTCGCCGGGACGCAACTTTGGCGGATCAAATCCGGCTGGTTTCCGGCCCCGAAACTGGCCGGCAATATCGGACAGCCCGTACCACATCGCCCGCTTGAGGTTGCGGCAGAATTTTTTCGACGCCCGCTCCACCGAGAGGATCAGATCATCCCCTGCGGCTTCACGGTGCCCAAATGCAGCTGGCTGGGCCGCGTCGTTCATGTGGACATCCGCTCCACGAGGGCGGGGATTGAAACCCGCCAGACAATCAGGCCGAGGAGCAGCAGTGGCAATGTCAACGCCGCCAAAATGCCCGCTGGAAAGCCATGCATCGTTTGTCCGAGTACCAACAGATCGCGGGTCGCGACTAGCAGAGGTGCCGCCGGGTTAAGCCAGACCAGCAAGCTGCCGGGATAGCTGGCCGGCGCCACGTAAATGATCGGCGTGACGATCATCCAAAATGGCCCAGCCACCAGCAGCAGGCGTCCGACGTCATGGTAAAGCGAACCCAACGGCGCGAGGATCAGCCCCATTCCGACCCCGAGTCCAATCAGCAGAATTGAAACCGGCAAGGCCAGCAGCCAGGCAAGCGGATCGATCGCCACGCCAAACAGCAACGCCGCCGGCATCAACACGGCCAGCCGTACCAGCAGGTGAAACACGAGGTCGGCGAAGCCCTCCAGCACCAGGGCTTCGCGCGGAAAATTCAGCTTGCTGATCATCGACTTGTTGCGGTTCAGCGACTCAAGCGGCATCTGCAAGGCTTCGATGAAACTTTGCCAAAGCACCATCCCGGCGAGAATATAAATCGTCGGATCAACTTTCAGGCCGGCGTCAAAGCTGAACACGTTGCGGCTGCGAAGGAACGCCCAGATCGCGGTGTTGGCGACGGGCGGCAGAAAAACCCAGAACAGTCCCAACAAAGTCTGCCGGTAAAGACCGCGCAGGTTGCGAACGAACAGCCGCCATGCCAGCCCCCGACTGGCCGCGAGATCGCGCACAATGTTCCGCACCAGCACTGCCGGCCGGCTCAGCTCGGGCTGGGCGTCGTAAACCGTCTCAGGCAAATCGCGGGTCGCGGTCTTCCCGGCCGCCCCCACAGTCCCCTGAAGTGGAACTCCGGCCCCGCTCATACCAGCCCCGCCTGGACCAGGTCGTGAAGGTGAACGGCACCAACTGGCCTGCCTTCGTCATCCACCACAGGCAGGACTGTGATGCTGCGCGATTCCATCAGCCGGATTGCTTCGACAGCCAGCGCCGCCGGCCCAATCGTCCGCGGTGCCCGGGTCATGTGCCGGGCGACCAGATCATCCAGCGGATTGGCAGCCTGACCCAGTGTTCGACGCAAGTCGCCATCCGTGAAAATCCCGGCCAGCCGACCGTCTGCGTCCACAATGAACACACAGCCAAGGGCTTTTCCCGAAATCACGACAATCGCCTCGCGAACCGAAGTCTCAAGTCCTGCCAGAGGCAAACGCTCCCCGCCATGCATCAAAGTTGAAATCTTTGTCAGGAGTTTTCGTCCGATCAGCCCGGCCGGATGAAATTCGGCGAACTGTTCGCGCGTGAAGCCGCGGCTGTGCATGACGGCGATCGCGAGGCCGTCACAAATGGCCAGGGCAGCCGTCGTACTGGCCGTTGGCGCTGTCGCGATCGGGTCGGCTTCGCGTTCGACCTGCATTGTGATCAGGGCGTCCGCCTGTTTGCCTAGTGCGCTGCCGGCCCGGCAGGTGACGGCGATCACAGGCACCGCATGGCGGCGCATGAAGGGGATCAGCTCGACGACCTCGGCCGTCTCGCCGCTGGTTGAAAGTGCGATCAGCAGGTCGCCGGGACTGACCACGCCCAGGTCGCCATGAAAGGCCTCGCCGGGATGAAGAAAAACTGCGGGAGTGCCGGTGCTGCAAAACGTGGCGGCAGCCTTGCGCCCGACGTGGCCCATTTTGCCCATGCCCGCCACGACGATCTTGCCCCTGCATTCCAGAATCAGCGTCGCGGCGCGGGCCGCCTGTTCAGCGGTCGAGGCCGCCGTTTCGAGCAAACAATGGGCCTCCCATTCCACGGCGGCACGAAACCAGACCCCCAGCTGCTGGGGGCTGGCCACGCTGGACTTGTCGGGCAAGGACTGTTCGTTCAAAGCGATACCGGGCTTCCACAACCAGACAGAGATCAATGACCTCCTTCATTGTATCCGCGGCCAATGATTCGCCGTTTTGTCAGCCCTGGCTGCGAACCCGGCGAACCCGGCTGGCCGCTACAACCGCTACCGTCCACACATTGACCCGCTCCTGATTCGTCAACGTCGGATTTTGGGGTGGCATTAGTGAACCGGCACGCGCTAGCGTCCGGGCTCCTCGCAGAGCCCGCGGCTAGCGCCATCGGCTCACCCTAAAACACGCCTGTGACGAAGCACCAGGCTGAACCAAAACAAAAAGGGCGCAGCCGGTTGTCCCCGAAGGGACTTCCTGGCCGCGCCCTGTGGTGCATTTTTCCCGCCGTTTGAAGGGCGAGTCGTGCACGAGCTATGCGGTTGCAGTTTCGCAGTCAGTGCCTGTTCGGGAACCGCCGGGGTCTGACGCCAAATCGCACAGTCTTCGGAGCGATTTGGGGTCTGCCCCCCTTCTCTTCGCGGTTCCCGGACGGGCACTCAGTTGCGACGCCGGGTGGACTGGTTGGTTCGAGGCGCGGAATTCGCCTGCGGCCGCTGACCGGCCTGCAGTTGCCGGCGAAGGGTCTCCACGTCCGCCTGAAGCTGGCGGATGATCTGTTGTTGCTTCAGGACCGTCTGCTGAAGCTGCGCGACGCCGGTGCCGGGTGCGAGTTGTTGCTGCTCCTGCAACACGAATGATCCATTGCCTGTCAGCGCTGGCGCGGCCAGCTCGCTATCGAGATTGGGCAGCCGTTGCGGAGCGGGTTCAGGCACGAAGTCGGGTGCCGGCGAATCGGGATCGGTATCGGCTATCAGCGGCGGTCCTTCCGTCTCCTCGCCCAATGGCGGCGCGGAGCCAAACTGCAGCTGGGCGGTTGATTTTTCACCTTCGCGACTGAAGACCAGGTCGATCTGGTCACCTGCCTTCATGATGCCGGTGATTTCGTCAAACTCGGCGATCGAGTGGATGTCGATCCCGCCCAGTTGCAGCACTTGATCGCCCCGGCGAAGGCCACACTCGGCTGCGTTGCCATCCGGTTCAACCGTCTGAACAAAGAGCTCTTCGTCCCGGTCAGCCAAGACGAGTCCGAAACCCTGTCGCGGCGGTGTTGGCAGCCGGTCAGCCATTTCTTCAGGTGCCCGGTGTGGCGAGCCTGGCAATGGCAAGACGCCAGAATCGGAGAGATGGAAGCCTGGTGCGTTGGTGCCCGGCAACCGGCCGGCACCGGGCACGGGCCGGTCGACGCCGTTTTGGCCACCTGCCTGGCCGGGCTGCTGGCCTGAATTCGGTCTTCGGGCCGGAGTCGGTTCGCGATTCTCGCGATTGGCGGCAGCCTTCTCTTTTTCCTTCGCGGCGCGCGCTTCTTCCTCACTCCGCAAATCATCGCGCAACCGGCGCAGAAAGCCGCCACGAAACGGGCCCCGCGATTCGGCGGCCGGCTGTTTGTCGCTGGCGCCCGGTTGCTGGGCGCACGCCCCTTGTGGCTGCAATACGGATATCACGGCAATGAGCGCTGCCGCGACGCTGAGGGAACCTGGCACTATGGTGAGCTTCATGAGTCGGATCCGAACACCCGGGCTTGCTCCATGCTGGCCGGTCAGCCGGTTGAGCCCGCTGTCCAGTGCCGCCTTCGCATGGGCATGTGTTGTCTTCGACCCGTAGCAGGTGGTTCAGGCAGCAGCAACCGTTCGTCCCTCCCCGTCTCATCAGGCCGAAGAACCTTCCCCACCGGCAAAGTCACTCATGGGCAACGAAACCATGCACGGTTAACCACTTCAGCCCGTTGCCGGCTCCCGGAATTCGGCGACCCCAGCCACTGACTTCAGTGGCAGCTCACCTCCGATGCTCCACGCTATCGCCGGCACGACCACAGCGGGGGGCATGACTTGCAAGGCCGGTCCAAGGCCGTCCCGGCCCAGGATTACGACCATTATCGCAAGGTGCTGAGGTACATTGATGGCAACCGACCACACCAGCCGAGATCGCCGCCGGGGACGACTACAAGCCCTACGCCCGACCACACTACTGGTCAGCATTTATCCTGATCGGCGAGTCAGAGTGACAACGGATGGAAACGACCCAGCAGTTGCAGTTGGTGCTGGCCCGCCTGGCGGGCGGCGATGCTACTGCCAGGGATGACTTGTTTCGCCGGTCCCATGACCGTCTGCGGCAACTCGTGAGCCGGTGGTTGCATCGCGACTTTAACCGGTTGACAGCGGTCGAACAGACGGATGACCTGCTTCAGGATGTTCATATTCGCTGGCTGAAAAGTTGGGATCGACTGTTGGCTGACGAACAGGGTCAGATCGTTCAAGACCCAACGGTGTTTCTGAGCCGGGTCTCACGGCTGATCCGCGAAGTTTTGCTGGATAGCGTACGACACCATTTCGGCCGGACGGGCACCCGCCCCCGCGTGCATCCACTGGCCTCCGCGGTGTCGGAGAGCGGCAGTCCTTCGCCCGAACCGGGCACCGATACCTACGACCCGGCAGCTCTCGCCAGATTGACCGAGTTTCACCGGGCTGTTGAGGCGTTACCTGAACAGCTCAGGCAGGTCGTCGATCTGCATTGGTATCAGGGGCTGTCTCACCCCGAAGTAGCAGCCCTTCTGGGTCTTGGCGAGTCGACGGTTCGCAAGTATTGGGTAAAGGCCCGGCTGGATTTGATCGAACGGCTCGGCAAAAATCCTCTGGCCGACTTTTGATGAAATAGCGTAGCGGGTTGTTCACCGACAGCCGCAATATCGTTTGGGAGCGTATCCTGAACCTTCGGGGTCTGCCGCCATTTTGCGCTCCCGGCGCACCGGGGTTCGGAGCGAATTGAGGTCTGTCCCGCTTCCGGGAAGGTTCCCGGATAGGCTCTAGGTGCGTTGAAAATGCTTTTCCGTGGCCGTTCGAGGGAACCACGAATTGCAGCTACGCGAGGAGAGTTTCATGACCGAGGAATCGCAACTGCTCGAAATGGTGGCCCTCTGGGAAGCCGCCCGCGAAGCCGGGAACCCGAAAACGCCCGAGGAGCTGTGTGCGGGTTGCCACGAGTTGTTGCTGGAGTTGCGGTCGGCGTTGATCCGGTTACATGGTTCGATCGACGATGATACCGGTTCACTTCCCGGTCGCGGTGACACTTGCTCGTTCGAGCGGACGACCAGGCCGACCGGCGCGCCCACCGACGGCTACTACCAGGTGGGTCAACAGGTCGCCGGCTTATGCCTGCTGCGTGAAATTGGGTCTGGCGGGTTCGGTCAGGTCTTCGAAGCCGAAGACTCCGTGCTGAAGCGTTCAGTGGCGATCAAGTTCCTTCTTCCGCAGGCCTACGCCCGACCAGGAATCCGCGAGTTGTTCCTCGCGGAGGCCCGGTCAATGGCCGCCATTCAGCACGATCATGTTGTGCCCATCTTCCAGGTCGGCCAGGTCGATTCGAAACTGTTTCTCGTCATGCCCCTGCTCGTCGGCGAGACCCTCGCCCAGCGGCTGAAGCGGGAGGGAAGCCTGCCGCCGTCCGAGGTCGGCCGCATCGGCCGGGAGCTGTGCCTCGGCCTGGCCGCGCTGCACGCCAAGGGGCTGATCCACCGTGACATCAAACCGGCCAACCTGTGGCTGGAGATGACGACCGGACGGGTGAAGGTGCTCGACCTTGGCCTGGCCGACGAAGCGGCCAACTTGCGGGCCAGCAGCAGCAGTGGCGGCACCCCGGCATACATGTCCCCCGAACAGGTCGACGGTCATGACCTCGACTTCCGTTCGGACCTGTTCAGCGTCGGCGCGTTGCTGTACGAATGCGCGACTGGTCGGCGGGCGTTTCCTGGGCAAAAAATCACAGACGTGCTGGACGCCGTCCGGCGATCGCTGCCTGTGCCGGTGCGAGAGATCAATCCTGGAGTGCCCCCCGAACTGGCGGAGCAGATCACCCGCTTGCTGCACAAGGAACGCACGGCTCGCCCGGCATCGGCACTGGAGGTGTGCAAGGCGTTGCAGCGCACCGCTTTCCTTTCACCCAGCGCGTCGCGCCGGGCGCGGCTCGTCGGACTGGCCGCACTGCTTGCCCTGGCCGGCCTGATCGCCCTCCTTTTCCTCAAGCCACCGGCGGAGCCCACGGTCCCGCAATCTTCGGGAGCGACTGGCTATCCGTCGCCCCTGGCACCATTGGCAGTCGAATCCCTGCAAGTCATCCCCTGGACGATCGACGGGGATCACCTGAAGGAGGCCTTGCCGCCGCTGGGAGCCCGCGACCACGTGCTCCCCACCACCGCCGACGCCATCGAGGTGTCGGCCAAACTCACCCGCAAGGCATACTCCTACATCGTGCTCTATCGCAGCGACGGCAAGGACGTGCTCCTTTTCCCGCAGGACGACACCGAGACACCACCGCATACCGACGAGCCCCGTTACCCCAGCTCTCGGCCGGATGTGCGCTATGTGCTTGATGACGGCCCCGGCATCTGGGCGGTGGCGGTGCTGGCCTCAGTTACCCCGTTGCCAAGCTACCGCGAGTGGCGGCAGCAGCATTCGGACCAGCCCTGGAAGCCGCAGGCCGACCCATCGCGACTGGCGCTGGCCCTGCTGGACACCGGCCGCGACTGGCGAACGCTGGGGAACAACCGCAGCTACAGCCGGGGGGAGCGGCAGTTTCAGTTGGAGCCGTTCCAGCAGCAGATGGACTGGCTGAAAAGGCAAGTGGACGACGGGGCTGTGATGGGGGTGGCGTTCCCGGTACGGTAGCGAACCAGCCGCGGAAGGCGATTTAACCGACAGTCGGGGTCGGAGATGATTCAGTGTTAATAACCAGTGGCCAGGCTATGCGAAAAATTCTCGGTCTCCTGGTGTTGACGCTGGTGGCAGGGGTCGGCGGGTTGGCTCTGGCGCAGGAGGAGGCCCGGACACCGGAGGAGTTGGCCAAGCTGCCGATGTACCAGCGGCTGCTCAAGGGCGACGACGCCAAGGAGGCGACGGAGCTGGAGCAGAGCTTTGACGGAGCATTGGAGGCCGAAGATTGGGCCGAGGCGAAGAAGCACGCTCAGGCGTTGCTGGACTTGCGGATCGCGAAGCAGGGGGCCGATCATTACGAAGTGACTGGTGCAAGGCAGCTGCTGCCGAGGGTCGAGATACTGGCCGGGCTGACAGCTGAGGAATGGCAAAAAGTAGAGCAGGTAAATCAGCAGGATCAACAACTGCTCCAGCACTATCAACAAGGCCAGTATCAGCAGGCTGCGGAAATTGGGGAATTGGTTCTTGGTACACGCAAGAAGCTGCTGGGAGAGAACCATCCATACTATGCCACCAGCCTAAACAACCTCGCCAGGTTGTATTCGTCGATGGGGGTGTACGCCAAGGCCGAGCCGCTGTATCTGCATGCCTGCGACCTGCGGAAGAAGCTGCTGGGGGAGAGCCATCCGGACTATGCCAACAGCCTAAGCGGCCTGGCAACGCTGTACTCGTCGATGGGTGAGTATGCGAAGGCCGAGCCGCTGTTTCTGCAAGCCCGCGACCTTTACAAAAAGCTGCTGGGGGAGAACCATCCGGACTATGCCACCAGTCTGAGCAGCCTCGCCGTGCTGTACCAGTCGATCGGGGAGTATACGAAGGCCGAGCCGTTGATGGTGCAGGCACACGATCTCCACAGCCAGCTGCTGGGGGAGAACCATCCGTCCTATGCCCGCAGCCTGACTAACCTTGCCGCTCTGTATTCGTCGATGGGGGAGTACGCCAAGGCCAAGCCGCTGTATCTGCAGGTCTGCGCCCTGCGCAAGAAGCTGATGGGGGAGAACCATCCGGACTACGCCCGCAGCCTGAACAACCTCGCTGCGCTGTACGTGAAGATGGGTGAGTATGCGAAGGCCGAGCCGCTGTATGTTCAGGCCCGCGACCTTTTAAAGAAGCTGCTGGGGGAGAATCATCCGTCCTATGCCACCAGCCTGAACAATCTTGCCGGGCTGTACGAGGCGATGGGGGAGTACGCCGAGGCCGAGCCGCTGTATCTGCAGTCCCGCGACCTCTACAAGACGCTGCTGGGGGAGAACCATCCGGACTACGCCCGCAGCCTGAACAACCTCGCCGGGTTGTACAAGGCGATGGGGGAGTATGCGAAGGCAGAGCCGCTGCATCTGCAGGCCCACGACCTGCGCAAGAAATTTCAGGGAGAAAATCATCCGGACTATGCTGCCAGCTTGAGCAGCCTCGCCGGGCTGTACAAGGAAATGGGTGAGTATGCGAAGGCCGAGCCGCTGGATCTGCAGGCCCGCGACTTGTACAAGAAGCTGCTGGGGGAGAACCATCCGGACTATGCCAACAGCCTGAATAGCCTCGCCCTGTTGAATCAGTCGATGGGTGAGTATGCGAAGGCAGAGCCGCTGTATCTGCAGGCCCGCAACCTGGTCAAGAAGCTTCTGGGAGAGAACCATCCGGACTATGCCATTAGCCTGGCGAACCTCGCCGGGCTGTACCATTTGATGGGGGAGTACGCGAAAGCCGAGCCGCTGCTCGTGCAGGCCCGCGACCTTTACAAGAGGCTGCTGGGGGAGAACCATCCTGCCTATGCCACCATCCTGAACAACCTCGCCAATCTGTACCAGTCGATGGGAGAGTATGCGAAGGCGGAGCCGCTGTTGGTACAGGCCCGCGACTTGGTCAAGGAGCGGCTGGGGGAAAACCATCCGGACTATGCCAACAGCCTGAATAGCCTCGCCCTGTTGAATCAGTCGATGGGTGAGTATGCGAAGGCAGAGCCGCTGTTGGTACAGGCCCGCGACTTGGTCAAGGAGCGGCTGGGGGAAAACCATCCGGACTATACCACCAACCTGAAAAACCTCGCGAATCTTTACCAGTCAAATGGGGAGTATGCGAAGGCAGAGCCGTTAATGCTGGAGTGTGCGCGCAGCTATGAGATGAGCCGGATCGCCCGGGCCGGCGGCTTCCAGCGGGCCATCGGCGGCGAAGGTGGTAATCCTTATCTCGCGTTGGCGAGTGTTTCCGCTCGACTGAAAAAGCCACAGCAGGGGTTTGTGGCGCTGGAATTCAACTTGGCACGAGCGTTTCTGGATGTGCAGGCGCAGCGCTTGGGTCAGACGCTCAATGCCGACCAGCAGGCCGGGCAATCCCTCATTGTGAACAAGCTTTCTCCGATCGAGAAACGGATCGCCGTGCTCGTGGGGCGAACCGAGCTGACCGAGGAGGAAACGCAGGAACTGGCGGAGCAGATCGCGGCCCGGCGCAAGCTAAACGTGGAGTTGGCCCAGCTGGCTGCCGAGTTGAGCACGCAAGAGGTAAGCGACTTTGATGCAATTCAGCAGACGATTCCAGCCAGCCTCGCGCTGCTCACCTGGATTGATGTCTTTTCCAAAGGTGGAGTTAACGAGCATTGGGCGTGCGTGCTGACTTCGAGCGGCGAGCCGTTCTGGGTGCCCCTGCCCGGCAGCGGGGAGAACGGAAAGTGGACAGAAGAAGACAAGCGACTCGCTGCCACGTTCCGCGACGCAGTCGCCCAGCCTGTTCCGCCGAGCAACCTGCCGGAGTTGACTGAGCAACTCCGCCGCCAGCGGATCGAACCGTTGCTTGCGCATCTCAAAGAGCACGGCATCACGCAACTGTATGTCGTCGGCGTCGAACAGATGGCCGGGCTCCCGGTGGAAGTCATCGCACCGGAGTTCACCATCAGCTATGTCCCCTCGGGGACGTTTCTCGCCCGCTTGCCCAGCAAGCCGAAATTCGAAAACACCCTCTTCGCCGTCGGCGACCCGTTTTACGAGGTCAAAAAGGCAAAGCAGAAGGAACTGACTTCCCTGCCGCCGCACGGGCTGCTGATCGAAACTCTTGCGCCCGGCGGCAAGGCGGCCGAACTGGGCCTCAATCCCGGTCAGGTGCTACTGCAATACGCTGAGACGAAACTGACCACCATCGACGAACTGAAAGCGGCCATTCAGAAGGCCTTGGAAGCCGGAGCCACGACTGCCGCAGTGACCGTCTGGAAGGTGGACGATGTCGACAAGCCGAGCGAGCAGGTGGTCGAGTTTTCGGTCGGCCCGTTGGGTGTCATCCTGGCTCCTGATCCGGCGCCGCTGGCCCTCGCCAACCGCCGAGAGAGCGAGGCTTTGTTTGCCAGTCTCCGCGGCGGAGAGGTTTGGAACGACCTGCCCGGCACCCGCTACGAAGTGCAACGACTCCGTGAGTTGTTTCCAACCGCAACCGTGTTGCTGGATGGCAACGCAAACGAAGCTGCCGTCGATGCCCTGCGTCAGTCGGGCGACCTCGGCCAGTTCCGCTACCTGCACTTCGCCACGCACGGCAAAGGGAACAACATCACCGCCTTCGAGTCCAAACTGATCCTGTCGCAAGATCAGCCCAATGGCGAAATCAAACCCGGTGAACCCTGGTACAATAACGAAGTCTCGGCCCGCGAAGTGCTCGACTTCTGGAAACTGAACGCCGATCTCGTGACCCTCTCGGCCTGCCAAACCGGCCTCGGTCGGCAAGGCGGTGGCGAAGGGCTGCTCGGCTTTGCCCAGGCGTTTTTGCTCAGCGGCTCGCGCTCGGTCTGCCTGAGCTTGTGGGAAGTGGACGACATCGCCACCGCGCTGCTCATGCAGCGGTTCTACCAGAACCTGCTTGGCCAGCGCGAAGGGCTGACAGTTCCGATGCCCAAGGCGAAGGCACTGGAAGAAGCCAAACAATGGCTCCGCAATTTGACCGCAGCCGAGGCAACCGCAATGACAGCCCAGCTGACCGGCGGGATCGCCCGTGGCACCCGCGAGGAAAAGACGTTCAAGGTACCACCACCATCGACCCCGGCCGAGGTCGCCGCGGGGGACGACTACAAACCCTACGCCCGCCCTCACTATTGGTCAGCCTTCATCCTCATCGGAGAGTCCGAGTGACGGCAAACGGATACGACCTGGGTTTAGAAACGAGGACAGGTCCGGGCTGGCCTGTCAAAAATCCGGATTTGCCGGTGACGCAACGACACAATACCAGCCCGCAGCGCAAGCAAGGGGTCTTGGA
>JANOFL010000111.1:0-9024 GCA_031405895.1 Planctomycetota bacterium | reverse complement strand
CTGCCGCCGACCAGTGGAACGGCCGAGGCACCGCTGCCGACCACCGTGATGGTCGTGAACAGGCCGCTCAGGTTGCCGGTGAGGTTGATCCAGTTCTCGCTGGGGTTGTTGATGTTGGTGCCCAGCCACACACGGTTCTGGACGTCGAGCACCCAGGCCCTGCGGCAGTCATCGGGGTCCATTACCAAGTCCCGAATGGCGTCGCCGCCGGCAATTTGGTAGTCGAGGCGCGGGCCGGGGAGTCCGGTACCCACGAATCGAGCCCGGAGAAATCCCGTGAGCTCGGTAACGTTGCCGTCGCCGTCGATGTCGTTGACGTCGGGAGTGCCGTTGGTGCCGACGAGCAGGGCGTTGGGATTGTCGGTGCCATTGCGCCGCCCTCCGTAAGCGATGGAGTTGACCTGGCCGACAAGCCCGGCAGACGGCGGTCGGAACTCATCGCCCTCGTCGCTTGTACCGTCCAGATCATCGTCGGCTCCATTGCTGTTCCGGTTAGCCGGCGTGCCACCAAGCGTATCGAGATTGTCGCCCCGGTTAAACGACTCGTAGAGGAAGCTTGTGCCAATCAGCATACGATTGGAATCAACGCGATTGATCTGGTATTCGTTGTTAAACCGCAGCGTGTTGTCAAACGCGCCGGTCCGGCCCACGTTCTCATTGAGACGCCGCGAAAACAGGCTGGTATTGTTCACGTTCAAGTCAACAAAATCGGGGATGGGCAGCCCGCCTACGCTTTGGAAGTTGCCGAACATCTGGCTGCTTGCGTAGCGCAGGGGCTCGACGTCGCCGATGAAGTTTCTGTGCAGGTTATCGACGTCGACTGTGACACCGTCGCCTTGCGCGAAGAGCATCGTCTCCCAGCGGAAGCGTTCGGCCTGTGTGCCCGTGATGGTGCCGACCTGATTAAACGACCCGGTGTCCTGGGAACCGGCGACCAGCCGGTTGCGAACCGGGTCATAGGCGGCCGAAACCATCTGCGTGACGCGGAGGTTGCCGATGCGCGAGTCCCAGCGGCGCTGGCCGCTGAGAGCGTTGCGCAGACGGTAGATCCCGCCGTCGTCGGCTTCCAGGATGTCCGCCCCGGAAAAGACCATGAAGCGAGTATCGGCGTGCGGTGCCGTCCCGTTGGCCCCGCCGCGGACGATTTGCGTCCAGGTGTTTGTTTGCGCATTGCCCAGAAAGAGATTCCCCGTCGAATTCGCCAGGAAATCTGCGTTCCTGTCGCCCGCCACATAAACCGTGAAGCGGTTGACGGGGTCGGCCACGATCGAAAAATTGTTGAGACCCTGGTTGCCGGGGTGGATCGCGGGGGCAGTGCCGATTTGCGTCCAGATGGCACCATCGTCGCTCGATCGCCAGACGCTGTTCAGGGCTCCCCGATTGGGTCCGATTGTTGGATTCACCAGGCCCGCGTACACCGCCCGGGTGTTTGCCGCCTGGTTGAAGTGCACCGCCAGCTCGATGTTGTTGGTGGCGGCCAGGCCGGTAATGGCCCCGTTAACGGGCTGCCAGGTCTGTCCGAAGTCGACGCTGCGGAAAATTCCAATTCCCGGAAAGGCGCAATAGAAGCGGCCCGCCAGGGAGGGATCTGCAACTAGATCCGTGACCGGGACGATCAAATTCGCCGGTGGCGGCGGGTTTGGATTCGGGATCGTTTGGCTGAGTACAGGATTGAAACTGTTCCCGCCATCCGTGCTGCGATGAATACCAAGGGTTGAGGCAACAAGGACGATGTGGTTGCGGACACCGCCGGCGAGTACCTGGACCGCCGGCACCACTCGTCGAATCCTGACATTGTTGAATGTGGATGCCCCGATTACCTGCCAGGAATTTCCCAGGTCTGTGCTCTTGAGAATGCCGACCGCGGCGCCGCCCGCGCTGCTGCCGTTGCTGAAGCCGCCACTCAAGACAGAGCCATTGTGTGTCCCCGCGAACAGCGTCTGGTTGCTCGTATCGAACGGGCTGAAGGCGATGGAGCTGATGGCCAGTGACGGCATCTGGTCGCTCAGGGGCGTCCAGACGACTGGCGAAGCGTTGATGTTGGTCGTGCGCCAGATGCCGCCTTCGGTGCTGCCGATCAGGACAGTGGCGGGTGCGCCCGGTCGGACGGCGATCGCCTCGACGGCCCCGGTGACGGGGTTGTCGGTCAAGCCCTCGGTCTGTCCGTTGACAATCGGGCCTGGGCCCTGCTCCACCCACGAGGGGACGCCGGTCAGGCTGACGGCCAACAGCCGCCGGTCCTCGAGCGGCTCCAGCCAGGTGTGGACGGAACTGGACTCCCTCGAACTTTTCGTCGCACGCCTTTTCGATCCTGTTTGCAGAAACATCTTGAGGAAGTTGCGCAACATGATCTATGATCCCCTTTTGGGTGTTTTGGAATCCCGGAAATTGAAAACGTTGACGTACTGCCTGTGCAAGAAAGGCGTGTGAGAAAAGGGGACATTCTGGTTCCGATAAAGTAGAATGTCCCCTTTTCCGCCCCGTCGCTCCGCTCGCGGAGGACTCGCCATCTGCCAGTGCGCCAATCAGCCGGAATACCCCTCACCAGGAATTCTGAAATTCAGGGACCGGGGATTGGCTGGCAGGCCAGTTCGGAGCTGAACCACGTTTGGCCAAAGTCCAAAAACGTGTGGCGTGGCCAAAGAAACGCCGACTGAACCCGCGGTCTTGGGCAGCGTCAGCAGCGTGCGGAAACCAGGCTTTGCCCGGTCAGATTTGAGAGCCCATCCGAGGACCATCCGGGAAGGGGGACAGACCTGAAATTGCTCCGAATCCCGGCGCGCCGGGAGCGCAATTTGGCGTCAGACGCCTATCGTTCCAGAATCGTCTCAAAGTCATCCTGGTGTGTCTTTCCCGGCATTCTGCTACTGGTCGTCCAGTTTCTTCCGCCACTCGGCGGCCTTGTACTGGTCCCCCATCGCTTCGTAGAGTTGCACCAGTCGTTCGAGGGACTCGCGTAGCCGCCGGTCGGCATCCCGCTGAGGCGTCCGGACCTTGATCTTTTCCAGCCCTTCGTGGGCGGCCAGCAGCAGCGGCTCGGCTTCGGCGAACAGTTTCCGGCCGAGCAGGCAGGCACCGAGCACGGACTTGGTGCAGAACGTGGTCCAGGCGTCGGGCTGCGAACTTTCCCGGATCGCCAAACAATCGCGCAAAAGCGGCTCGGCGTCGGCGGGCCTGTCCTGCGCCACCAGGCTTGCGCCGAGGCAGTGCAGTTCAGCCGCGTACTGCAGCGAGTCGGCCCCGGCCTTTTCTTTCCAGAACGCGGCCAGTTCCCGCCAGAGCGGCTCGGCTTTCTCCGGCTGGTGCAACTGGTCATGGCAGTCGGCCAGGTTTCGCAAGCAGGTTTGGGTGAGCGAGTGGTCCATGCCGAGCGTTCGGCGTGCGCCAGTGACGGCGTCGCGAAAGAGCGGTTCGGCATCGTCCAGCCGCTTCAATTCACGGTACAAAGTGGCCAGGTTGTTCATGCTGTAGAGCGTGTCGGAATGGTCGGGGCCGAGTGTCGCCTTCTGCTTATCAAGCGTCTCGTCGAGGATGGGCAACGCCCTGTCGAACTTGCCGGCCGCCATGTAGGCCCTGGCCAGTCCATTGGAAGTGATGAGCGTGTTGGGGTGGTCGGGGCCGAGCTTTGCCTTCACCTTTTCCATTGTCTCTTCGAACAGGGGCAATGCCTGGTCAAGCTTGCCGACGGCCTGGTAGGCATTGGCCAGGTTGGACATGATGCCGAGAGTCACGGGGTGGTCGGGGCCAAGTTTTGCCTTTTGCTTTTCCAGCGTCTGTTCGTAGAGCGGCAGGGCCTGGTCGAGTTTGCCAGCTTCGTGGTACGTCGCGGCCAGGTTGTTCATCGTGGTGAGCGTGGTGGGATGGTCGGGGCCGATCTTCGCTTTCATCTTTTCCAGCGTTTCTTCGAGCAGCGGCAGGGCTTGGTCGAACTTGCCGGCGTCCCCGTAAGTACGGGCCAGATCGCCCATGCTGGTGAGCGTGTCGGGATGGTCGGCACCCAGCTTTTCGTTCCGTGCCGCCAGCGCCTTCTGGAAGAGAGTCAGGGCCTGGTCGAGCTTGCCGACGGCTCGGTAACCATTGGCGAGGTTATTCATGCTGAGGAGCGTGTCCTGGTGGTCGGGTCCGAGCGTCGCTTTCCGCTTCTCCAGCGTCTCTTCGAAGAGCGGCAGGGCCAGGTCAAGTTTGCCGGTGGCCTTATATGCCATAGCCAGATTGTTCATGCTGGTCAGCGTGTCGGAATGGTTGGGACCGAGCGTCGCCTTCCGCTTCTCAAGAGTCTGTTCGTAGAGTGGTAGAGCGAGGTCCAGTTTGCCGGCGTCCTTATACGCAAGGGCAAGGTCAGCCATGCTACTGAGCGTGTCGGGGTGGTCTGGGCCAAGCTGATCCGAACGGAGTTGTTGGCTGCGCTCGTGTTGCCGGATCGCCAACGCCGGCTCGCCCAGGTACCGATACGACTCACCGAGTGAGTTGCGGATCGACGCTTCGACCACTGGCCGGTCCTGGAAGGCGGGGCCAATCTGAGGTTCGGCCGCATCGACCGCAGCGCGGATCGTGGCATCGATGCCCAAGCCACCGTCCTGGTTTTCGGGCCTTGCCGCCGCCAGCACCTTCTCCTCAAAGAACTTTAACACCGCGCGGGCATCGGATTCAGAATCCTTCGCCTTCTGGGCCTCGATTCGCGCTATCGCCTCGCTGGCATTTGCCTGTTCCCCGGCCGTGACAGCACGAATTCGATCTACGTTGGCCTGGCCCTCGGCGACCGTCGCCCGCACTGCCTGCCAGGTGCTGACCACCACACCCAATATCAGCAGTGCGCCAAACGCAACCGCCGCCCGAAAAGCAGTCTTGTGCCGGCGGGCGAACTTCCGCCAGCGGTAGCCGGCCGACGGCGGATTTGCTTCCACGGCTTCGTCGTTCAGGTAGCGCTGCACATCCATTGCAAAGCCGTTGGCCGTTTCGTAGCGACGGCTGCGGTCCTTTTCGAGGGCCTTCATCACGATCCAGTCCAGCTCGCCACGGACCAGTTTCGTCAGCTTCGCCGGCTCCGTGTGCCGCTGGGCCGAAATGGACGCGAGTGCCTCACCCGAGTCGCCCAGCCGGATACTTGGCCTGGGCGGGTCGTCTTCCCTGATCATGCGGAGGACTTCGACCTGCGCTGCTTCCTGCATCTGCTTGCTGTCAAGCGGCGTGCTGCCCGTCAGCAGTTCGTAAAGCAACACACCCAGCGAGAAAACATCGCTGCGTGTATCGACGCCCAGTGCGCTTGACCCAGCCTGTTCCGGACTCATGTATTCCAGTGTGCCAACCATGGTCCCGTACTGCGTGAACAGGGTTTGCTCGGTTAGTCCCGGCGCGCCGTGGATCGCCTTGGCCACGCCGAAGTCGATTACCTTGGGGACCGGCTTTCCGTCATACAGCGTGATCATCACGTTGGACGGCTTGATGTCGCGATGGATGATTCCCTTTTGGTGAGCGTGCTGGATGGCCTGGCAAACCGGCACGAACAGCTCCAGCCGCTTCCTCGGCGTCAGTCGGTTGTCGTCACAGTACCTGGTAATTGGCACACCCTGAACCAGCTCCATGACGAAGTATGGCCGGCCAGATTCCGTGGCACCGGCGTCGAGAACGCGGGCAATGTTGACATGGTCCATCAACGCCAGGGCCTGTCGCTCTGACTCGAAGCGGCTGATGACCTGACGGCTGTCCATGCCTGGTTTGATGACCTTGAGCGCGACTTTGCGCCGCACCGGATACATTTGCTCGGCCATGAAGACGGTGCCCATGCCCCCTTCACCGATTTGCCGCAGGAGCTTGTAAGAACCGATCTGGGTGCCGGGTTTTTCCAATGCCGCACCAGTCATCAGCGGATTGACGGACGCGGCAACGGCAGATGGGGGTGTTTCCAGAAAGCTGCGGCCGTCAACCTGGGCGGCGAGCATTCGCTCGACGCGCCGGCGGAGGTCGTCATCACCGGCACAGGCTTCGTTCAGGTAGTCGGCGCGCTGTCCCGGAGCCTTTTCCAGGGCGGCAAAGAAAATCGATTCCAGTGTTGTCGGGTCGCTCATGGGGTCTCGCTATCTGTCAGTGCGACAGGCGACTGGCGAGCCCCTCACCAGAACTTTCCCGATTCAGGGGTCGGGAACCGGCTCGTCCGCCAGTTCGGAGTAGAGCCATGCCCTGGCAAAAGTCCAGTAGCGTTCGGCCGTGGCCAGGGAAATGCCGAGCCCATCCGCCGCCTGGGGCATCGTCAGCCCGGCAAAAAAACGAAGCTTGACCAACTCGGCCTTGACGGGCTCCGTGGCCGCCAGTGTCGTGAGGGCTTCGTCCAGGGCGAGGATGTCAAGCGAAGGCGGTTCCTGGATTGAACAACTGGAATCCAGGTCGACGCGCTGATGTTGGCCGCCCCGTTTGAGCCGCCCCCGGTAACGGGCACGTTCCACGAGAATCCGCCGCATTGCCTCTGCCGCAGCGCCGAAGAAATGGCCGCGACCGTTCCAGCTCACGGCTCCCGGCCCCCCGCCTTCCTGGCCCACCAGACGGAGATACGCCTCATGCACCAGTCCCGTGGCCTGCAAAGTCTGCCCCGGCTTTTCCTGGGCCAGCCTGGTCGCCGCCAGTTTCCGCAATTCGTCGTAAACCAGCGGCAACAAATGTTCGGCCGCCGACGGATCGCCGCTTTCGATTTGCGACAGGATACGGGTAATTTCGGTCACTGGTTTTGCCGCAGCCAGAAATCGGGCGAAAAACAGCTTCACCGGATTCGTCGATGGTAACCCGAGGCGTGGGTTTTGAAGTTGCGATTTTATATCAGCCCGCAGCGCAAGCAAGGGAAAAATAGCCCCCAGGCTGGTCCTTGCTTGCGCTGCGGGCTGGGATTTTCCGCCGACAAGTCGGGTTTTGTCACCCAAGCGCTAGTGCCGCGTCAAAGGCCGGTTTTAGGGTGAACCAACGGCGCTAGCCGCGGGCTCTTCGAGGAGCCCGGACGCTAGCGCGTGCCGGTTCACCAAGGCCACCCTAAAACCCAGCGTTGACAAAGTACCAGTAAGGCCAACCCAAAGACCTGGGCCGAGTCGGGCGCTTGACGGCGGGTAAGACACTTTGGATTGCCTGAATCCGGGATTGCCTCTCGAGGTCCATTGCCTTTCATTCAATTCTGGGTGCTCTTCCACAACCACCGCCAGCCTTGCTAGCAGGGGGATCGCCTGTACCTGATCGCGCGAACGCTCATTGGCGTCGCCGGAACCGCTTGCAGCCGCTATACCCCGTTCGTTGCAGACACTGGCAACCAGTTTCAATTGACGGAGGGTCGGTCAACAGAGGTGCAAATCTTGATGACTGCGATGAATGGTTGCCTGGCCGCCGGACTGGTTTTGACCGGATTCTGTTTGGCGGGTTGTCAGAGCCTTTCCCAGGCGACCGGAGAACTGCCGGACCGGCAGCAGCTGGTGCGCGAGCATCTGACGATCCACGCCGACTTTCCCGTGCCGCGAAGGCACCGGCTGGTCGAAGAGCTGATCCTGCGCCGCAACGACCTCGAGCAGGCAGTCGGCTTGCCGCTCGGTGATGAACCAGTACACGTTTATCTTTACAGTGACCACGAGGCGTTCGAAGAACGATTGCGCGCGATCCAGCCGGCACTGGCGGGACGGCGGGCCGTCTTCGAAGAGTCCGACACCGAGTTGCGGGTGCTCGCCTGCTGGGGCGACCGGATCGCGGAAGATCTGCGGCACGAAGTCACGCATGGATTCCTGCATGGCTGCGTGCCCAACATCCCGCTCTGGCTGGACGAGGGACTGGCGGAGCATTTCGAGACGCCGCGGGGAACCAACGAAATCCACCGGACGCATGTGGAGCTGCTGGCCCGGACTTTTCGCGAGCGGGCCTGGACGCCTTCCCTCGACCGGCTCGAGTCGATCCGCCAGCCGGCCGACCTGAAGCAGCTGGACTACGCCGAAGCGTGGTTGTGGGTCCATTTTCTGCTCCGCCATTCGGCCGGCTCGCGGGAGCTGCTGAGCACCTGTTTGCGGCAGCTTCAGGCAGAGGGTCGCTGCCAGCCTGTCAGTGTCGCGTTCAGCGAGCGGCTGCCCGACGCCGACCTGTTGCTGCTCGAACACCTGCGTCAGCTTGCGGGCGAGCTGTGACGGCCCGCGATCAAGGCTGGCCATTCACTCCTGTGGCGTCCGGCGCAGCCAGTGCTGAAAAGTGCAGGCGAACTGGTTCTGTCCATCCGCTGGACTGGATTGTTCGTCGGCCAGTTCCCATTCGCTCCAGTCGATGACCGGCAGGAACGTGTCCCCGGTCGATTGCGTTCGGACGCGCGTAAAGTAGAGCTCCTGCACGAACGGCCAGAAGAGGCTGTAGATTTCCCCACCGCCGACGACCATTGGCCGCAGGTCGTTCGAAGTCAGCCGGTCGGCTTCGGCCAGCGAATGGGCCATCATCGCGCCGGGAAAGCGCCAGTGCATGGTCCGCGTCAGCACCACCGTCTTGCGGCCCGGAAGCAACCGCCCGATCGATTCGAGTGTCCGCCGGCCCATGATCAGATGGTGCCCCATCGTGACGCGACGAAAATGTTTCAGGTCGGCCGGCAGATTCCAGGGAAGCCGGCCCGTATCGCCAATCACGTTGTTTTCGCAGGCGGCGACGACCGCGCCAAAACGCCGCGCGCGGGCGGGTGGCGGTTCCGGCTGGTTGGGGCGGGGCCTGGTCAAACTGACACCACCGCCCGGATGTGGGGATGCGGAGCGTAATCGTCGACGGCGAAGTCCTCGACCGCGAAGTCCTCCAGCAGCGTCGCCTTCCGCGCGATCTTCAGCTTCGGTAGCGGACGCGGCGCGCGGGTCAGCTGCAGCCGGGCCTGGTCGAGATGGTTGAGATAGAGGTGCGCGTCGCCTAGCGTGTGAATAAACTCGCCCGGTTCAAGGTCCGTCACTGCGGCGATCAGGTGCGTGAGCAGTGCGTAGGAGGCGATATTGAACGGCACTCCCAGAAACACATCGGCGCTACGCTGGTAGAGCTGACAGC
>JANOFL010000067.1:0-24711 GCA_031405895.1 Planctomycetota bacterium | reverse complement strand
AGAGCCCGGCGGCGCCCTCGAGGGCCTGCTTGCAAAGCGGATTGAGCTTGGCGACCAGCGACTTGAGATTGAGACTCGGCATGCCCGGAGGCTCCTTCGGCTAAACAATGTGGCGCGGCAGCCCTGCGCTGCGGCAGGATTCTTCGAAAGCGGTCGCTTGACCGGGCCGTTATTCTGGCCCAGCACCGCACAACCCGCCAGCCGGCCAGCGGGCCATCTCTCGCCTGTCGCGCGGGGGGCTAAACCGGGTCATCGGATGCCGCCGCATCCCGCTTCCAGCTGGGATGAGCAAGCTGTCTTCCGATCAGCCGCGTCTGGCCCGAAACGGCAAGCCGGACCTGTTCCCCGTTTCTTTCCAGTTGCACTTGCTGTTCCAATCCCTCGCCCTGACTCGCGTATAAAAATGAAAACGGCGACTGGTCGAGCTCATCGCCTTCTTGAAGAGCACGGCCCGCCGAAAGGTCCGAAAAAATCGACTTCCAGCTGGGCGCAGGAGTACTCCGTTCAAGACACTCTCGTTAGTGGAGCACCCTGGTTGCCGACATTGACGAGCGACAACCAGCTAATGAAATTCCGGAAAAACCCATTTTCTCAACAGCGCTTCCAATTCAGCAGCCAAGGCCTCCGGCGGCTCGACGATGGTCCCTCAGCCTTCTGGAGTCGTGTTACCACGGCGGCGAGCTTCCGCGGCCCGTTGATCCGCCACTCCTGACGCGTGCCCGACGTAGTAGCCGCCAATCAGCGCCGCAATAATGGCTGCAAGGCCCCCGACAACTGCAGCCCGATAACTCGATCTTGTTATCACCATAAGGGTCCCGTTGAAAATACCCATAAGCAATCGATGCGTAAATATAGTGTTCACCATGAGAATTGCGTTTACCTCGGCTTCAGTCATTTGACGTTCTGAGGAATCCTGTCCCCAGCCTTGATCGCCGATCCCCAGAGTTTGTCCTGTGGCCGGGTCGATACGCCACCATGCAACGCGGTCGCGGGACTCGACAGTCAGTGGCGCAGTCGGTGCCAGCACAACGTATCCTGCGGATATTTCGTCACAAATGCGCTGCCGCGAATCCAATGACAGTTTGGCCAGTCGCCGTTCCGCCTGTTCCGCGGTGCGGATCACCTCCCATTCGATGCCTTTGGACTGTGAACGGCTGTACAAATCAGCAGCATTGTCGTCATTGCCCTCTTCGGGCATTAACAGCATCTCGGCGTTAGTCTCCAGTATGCCCTGTTGTAGCTGGGCGAAAAACGGATCAGCTGAGCTATCCTGCCGAACAGCCACATCATTGGCGACAATGTCAATACTGCTGCAATAAATCCATGGACCAGCTGGTTTGTTGCGAATCGACAGGTGGTGACAAAAGATATTGGGACTATCAAGATAGACGTCATTGGGAAACTGGCCAAACTCGGCGCGGGCCAGCGCCAGGTCATAGAGCACGCTTGGCATATCTGCGAATTGCGCGGCCTGAGCGATATAGTCCTGGAAATTCATGGTGTACAGGTCATGCACCGCTGCCGACAAGCTTGCCCGGTTGGCAAGCATTTTATCGGCCACGAGAGAATCCACGAATTCCTGGGACGTCGTCGCAACCGAAACCAGCATTTCACTTTCACCCATCAACGCCAATCCGCGCTCGAGGCCTTGTTCCAAAGTAATGTTCCGATTCGTTCGCTGGAGATCTGCCCGCGCCGCCGGGCCCAGCAGATCAAAGATCTGCCGGCGAATCGTACGGGATCCCTGGCCGGGAGATCGAATTTCAAAATCGATCCAAAGGGCGGTCAGCGAATTCGTTTCCGGGGGTTGGACCTCTGCTTTCGGCTGCCCAAATCTTCCGAACGGGTCAAGCCTTGCGACTCCCTCGTCAACGCCACTGACCAGCTGATTTCGCAACGCCGTTTTCAGGTCGCCAGTGTCTGTAAAGCTGTTTTGAATGATGACGTCAGGGCCAATCGTCAACAAAGGCACCCATTCATGTTCGGCAAGCACCGTGGCTTTCAGTTTTTCCAGGGGATCTTTTTCCTTCAGCAGGTCCAGATCTTTGGGGCAATTCATTGGGGCGTATTGCAAGGCGATGCGTTGGCCGAAAAGCTCAAAGGGGCGCAATGTGTGGGCAAGAGCGACTTTTTCCTGCAGTCCGCCGTCGCTGGATTGTTCGATCACCACGTTGATCACGACTTCATGGCAATCCTGGCCGTCGAGCTGCAACGTGCCTGTGGCTGGATTGGGATCGATCGTTTCCGAAGCCTCGGCTAGCGCGGTTCCGGCGCGATGGTCGGGCAGCAGCGGATCGAGATTGGTCCAGCCCGAAGCGCCATTCGTCTGTACCCACCAGTGATCCCGCAAAGCCTCCAACTGCCCGGCGGATTCTCTCGCGCGCTGAGCATTGAGCGTACCCTCGTCGGGCACGCCGATCGCCGAAAGAATCAATGGGGCCTGTTCAGCCACGCGTTCGGTTATATTCCCGACGAGTTTTGCGCTTTGGGCGGCCAGCTTTTCCAGCGTCTCAATCGATGCAGCTCCGTTCAGTCCAAAGCTCTCGACGTACTTGTCGATCGAAGTCCTGGTTTCCTCTTTGGTCGTACCGGCCGGGCGAAGAAGCGGTTCAGGTGGAACCGGACGCAATTTCGGCAGCAGGGCTTGCGCCTGTCCTTCCGAAAGATCAACCCGCGCGAGCCGAACCTCATGCCCGGCGACTTGCAACAACTTCGCCAGAAGCAGGGCCCGATCGAGGCTGTTGCCGAGGCGGTCCATCAGGACACCGGTGGGGCCGCGGAGGGCGCCTTGATACGGGACCCAGAACGTGTTGTCGCGGACCCATTCGAAGAGTTTGACCGGGTCCCTGCCGACATGGTCGACGATCGCCTGAGGATCGAATGTGTCGCGCGGTATTTCTTTCGCCGCCGCCGCCAGGGCGTCGAAGGCTTTTTCCATCTCGTCGGCGATTTTCGCCAACTCCTCGGGCGACGGTTCCTGCGTTGGTACCCGCTGGCCGCATTCCACAATCGGCTGCACCACGAGAATCAGCGAAAGAAACAGACACATCGTTCTGGATTCGTGAAGTCGCATTTGTCCCTCCCGGGTTTTCTCGAGCTGTTCGTTGCCCTGAGACACCGAAGATCAATTAATGGCTGTCGTCGCCCGCCTTGCGATCGCCCGGCAGTCCTACTCGTCACCAGACTCTGACACCAACAGTTTCCCTTCTTGATCCAGGATCAGTTCCAGCAGCTGGTCCGCGGCCAGTTCCACCGGGAACGGATCGGACTTGAGTCCGCCAATCCCGACCAGGTACTTTCCGGGTTCCAGCGTCAGCGGCTCCTCGTTGATGCCTCCGCGCGCAACCTCGCTGCCGGTCTCCGCATCGGTGACCACGAACTCGATTCCCTGCAGGGCTTCGTCGAGCGCGGTACTGAGTCCCTCGGCGTCGCGCGCATCGAAATATTTGCCGCCGCCGAGCGTCGCGATTTGCATCAGCTGTTTCTTTGCCGCCGGGTCCTTGTCGACGTCGAATCCGACGACGTGCAAGACGATGTCGATTCCGGAGCCGTGGTACGCATTGCCGATCTCTTCAATCTTGCCGCCGCACGTATCGATCCCGTCGCTGATCAGTACCACGGTTTGCGAGCTGCTGGCGGCCCTGGGAAAATCGTCTTTGGCCTGCAGCACCGAGTAAACCATCGGTGTCCAGCCCCAGGGGGCGGCCTGGTCGACCCATTGTGCGATTGTGGCGCGGTGGGCGTCGGTCAACGGCGCGATCGGGACGACCAGGCGCGTCACTTTGGCAGCCGGATCCAGTCCGCTGGCCGGTGCATTAACCACGTTTCCTTCGCGGTGGCCATACAGCCGGAACCCCAACTGGATCGTGCGCGGCAACTTGCCCAGCACGTCGGCCATCACGGATTGGGCGATTTTGATTTTCGTTTGATCGCCGACGATATCGCGCATGCTGCCGGATGAATCGAGAATGACCTCGACCGCTGGAAGGAGCGCGGCCGGCAAATCCTCACGACCCGCGCTGACCGCCAGGAAGGCGGGCTTGGCCGGCTCGAGCGGCAGCGTTGCCCTGCGCAGAAACAAGATCGCATAACATGTGTCGAGATAGTCGTGCGGGCTGCCCGTGGAGGGGCATTCCTCGTTGTGCCATGATCCGTCCACCTTCTGGTTTTTCAGCAGGTAACGCGCCCCGGCCGGATACCATTCGTGCGACCCAAAGAACTCCGTGCCCGCCAGGATTCCCGCCCGCTCCAAGCCGTAAAGATAGTAGTAATGGTCCGAACCCATATGGGGGTTCTCGTCCACCGTGAAATAATGCGTGAGCCATTCCAGGCCGGCGACAACACTGGGGTCCAGCAACAGCGGCTGTTCACCCAGGTGATGGCGTGCCATTACAAGACTGGCCAGACCCGCGCAGCTCATGCTGCCATAGCTGTCGTTCGAATTCCCGTAACCCCAGCCGCCATCCGGACATTGGGTTTCGTTGAAGTGTCCGGCGATGCGTTCCCACGAGCGGCGAGGGATTCCAACACCCGAGTTTGCCGCCGAGTGAAGTCCGAGGGTCGCGAACTGGGCGTTCGAGTTGTCCCAGGAACTATCCAGTTCCGCAACCGAACCGCGGCGCACGACCTCGAGCAGCTGTTGGCGCTCGGCGCGAATGTCGGTTTGCCGCTCCCGCAAAACTCTTCCTCGCAGATCCGGCGCCTCGACGGCGTCGAGCCCGGGGACCGCGCGGCCGTAACCCCAGACCCTGTATTGCTCAGGCTCCCAACCCTGGTTTTCCACGAGCCATTGCGCGCAGTCGAAAATGCGCTTTCGGTACCGATACGGATCGATATCACGAAGGGCCATCGCGGTCAGTGACGTGGCATAGGTGGCGTAGCCGGCGTTGAGACTTCGGCGCAGCAGGTAGTCGATGCAGCGCCGGCGCAACTCGGGATCGCGTTCGAGCTCGCCCGAATGCACGAGAGCCAGGACGCCGATCGTCGCGTAATGGTCGTCCAAATCATCCAAATCCAGCGCCGCCTGCGTTTTCAGCCATGCCGCACCGCGCCGAATCGACCGCTCGATTTCTTCTTCCAGGCGTTTGTATCCGTCGGGATCGAGCTTCTTTTCCTGCTGCCGCCCCGCGCCGGTCACAGTTGCCAGCCGCGCTTCGAGCGGCGGCTCGGCATCGACTTTCGAAACGATTCCGGCGTTGACTTTCACCTCAGCCCAACGAACAACGTTGCGAGCAT
Organism: Planctomycetota bacterium; assembly: GCA_031405895.1. Taxonomy (GTDB): domain Bacteria; phylum Planctomycetota; class Planctomycetia; order Pirellulales; family Pirellulaceae; genus BJ22. Next base: position 19,476 of record JANOFL010000067.1, on the reverse strand, counting down.
TTTCGCCAGAGCTGATTTCGATGGCGTATTCGCCGGGGGGCAAGGGGGACAATCCCCAATGTCCATAGATTTTGGTGATTGGTTTCGTCCTGTCCTTTGCGTCGTAAATCAGCCATTGTTCCGGCGGCTCGCTGCTGGACGATTTGCCCGTCAGCTCGATCCCCGAGTCGATCTTGACCGTAGCGAATTCGCTGGCTGTCAGTTTGATCGTTGCCCAGGGAATCTCCTCGTGCCCGAGGTCGCCGGGCTGGATAACAACGAGATACTCGCCGGGCGGAAGTGAGGTAACCCCCCATTGGCCCACGATCCGCGTGAGACGTTTGCTTTGGTCTCTCGCGTCGTAGATCAACCACTGGTAGGGCGGTGCGCTCCCGGCCGTCAAACCCCCCAGCTCGATCCCCGAATCGATCTTGACCGTCGCAATTTCACCGGCTTTCAGCTTGATCGTCGTCCAGGGGATCTCCTCCTGACCAAGATCGCCGGGCTGGATAACAACGACGTACTCGCCGGGCGGAAGCGAGGTAACCCCCCATTGGCCGAAGACCCGCGTGAGAGGCTTGTCCTGATTTTTTGCGTCGTAGACAAGCCACTGGTACGGCGGTGTACTCTCGGCCGTCAAGCCCGTCAGTTCGATCCCCGAGTCGAGCTTGACCGTCACGATTTCATCGGCCTCCAGCTTGATCGTGGCCCAGGAAACTTCGTCGCGCCCCAGATCGCCAGGCTGAACCACGAGCTGGTATTCCCCACGCGGGAGCGGAGTAACTCCCCACTTGCTGAAGATTCGCGTCAGCGGTTTGCCTGGGTCTTTTACGTCATAGATCAACCACTGGTACAGTGCCGCTGTTTCGGCCGTCAAGCCCGCCAGCTCGATCCCCGAGTCGAGCTTGACCGTCACGATTTCATCGGCCTCCAGCTTGATCGTGGCCCAGGGAACTTCATCGCGCCCCAGATCGCCAGGCTGAATTACGAGCTGGTATTCTCCCGGCGGAAGTGGGGTAACTCCCCACTTGCTGAAGATTCGCGTCAGCGGTTTGCCCCGGTCCTTTGCGGGATAAATCAGCCATTGATACGGCGGTTCGCTACATGCCTTGCCAACCGCCAATTCGATCCCGGACGAGAGCTTGACTGCGGTAATGGTCCCGGCTTCGACAGCCACCGTCCCCCAACTGATCGGGTCACGACCGAGTTCGCCAGGTTGAACCTCAAGCCGGTATTGGCCCGCTGGCAATGGAGTAAAGCCCCTGCGTCTGTATACGACCGCAACCGGTTTCGTATCTTCGTCGGAGTCGTCCGCGTTGAAGACATTCCAGTACTCTAACGCGTCGGCGTCGTCGGAGTGTCCGCGCAAGTCGATCCCAGAATCGATCTTGACGACGGTCGAGTTGCCAGCCGCCACGCTGACCGTTGTCCATGAAGTCGCCACGGCCCCGGAACCTTGCGGCAGCAGCTGGACGGTGTACTCGCCTGGGGGGACTTCGACTAATCCCCATTGGCCCCGCAGCCGGGCGACAACCGTTTCGCTCTCCGCACCTGTGACCGTCCATTCAGCGGGAGGCGGATCATCCGCGGAGCGACCTTCGAGAACTATTCCTGTCTGGTAACCAGCCCAGCATGGAGCTGGTGTCAACCAAACACCCCCCTCAGCAAACCCGGTTGCGACGACCGCTAGAATAACCACCGGCCAACAGCTGCGCTGCCGGACCAGTCCTGAATTGACAATCATGCGTGAAACTCCGTGTGGATGACGTTTCAACGCTCAGCGGCAGGAATGCCACGAGGAAATTGTCATACCCCAACACCCCGGTTGCAACCGTTCGACTGCTTTTGTTCGGTTTGAATCGAATTGGCCCGGTCCTCCTTGGCCCCTCTGCTGAAGGGTGTTTGACGGTTTTTGACCAAACTTGCGCGCCCTTTTTGGATATGCAGCGCGGCGGTTTCCCAGAACGAAGGGCAGAAAAGGAAATCGCACAGGAGGCCGGTATCGGTTGCCTTGCCTCAGTCTGAACCCGCGAAATCATGTGACCGCGTTCGGTGCCCCGTCGACCCGGAGCAGGGTGTCGGTACGGTTGTGGCCGGAAGGGCGGCTGAGGAGCCAGGAGTTCTGGCCAAGGCGCGCGGATCCTGCGAGGCCGCAGGTGGGGACTTCGGCAGCGAGCAGTTCCAGCTGCACGTCGAAGTCGAACTGGATGCCGGCGTAAAGCCGGGCCAGCTGGGCGAGGGACATGAGGTCGGGATGGCCGGGCAGGAAGCGGTCGAACTCGGCGCGAGTCAACGGGCCGAGGCAGACGCGAAACTTGCCCTGCACATCCCAGATCCGCGAACCGAGGATGAAGGACTGGCCGAGCGCACAGTTGGCACCCAGCGGATTGCGGCGGTCGGGCATGAACGAGCGGACATCGCCCGGCAGCTGCATCCACTGGCCGACGAACTGTTCGAGGCCCACCGTGACACCGAACCAGGACTCGAGCATCTGCCGCAGCGACTGGGCGTTGCGGGGATAGTGGCTGAAGAAACCGGCGAACTCGATGGCGACTTCGTCCGGCGGCACCTGCCGGCCGCGCAGTCCGCGTGTCCCCAGTCCGGCCAGCGACCAGACGGAAGTCGTGAACAGGTCGGGGACGGTCTCCGCAGCGCGATAGGTCCGTTCGTAGGCGAACGGAATCCGGTACTTGGTCCCGGCCCGGCAAAAAAGCGACAGGACCCGGTGCGTGAACAGGTCGAGCAGGTCCTTTTCCGCGCTGCCCGCCGGAACGCCGCGGTCGCCCGTTCGCGGCACACCGTCGATGATCCGCTGGGTGTCGTGCTGCGGCAGGACGCCGGAGGGGCCGTAAAAACCCATGAACGAGACGGCGATCTGGTACTTCTGGCGCGGTTCGCCGTCGGGGTCTTCCGGCAAGGGGAGAACCTGAAGGACTTCGGTCGCGGGAAAAGTCCGCGTCGGGCAGCCGCCGATCCGGACCAGTTCTTCGTCGGGGTGCGCGTCCCCGCCCGGGTCGCTGACCGGATGACCACGGACTTCCTCGGCCCGGCGGAGCAGCCGCAACACCTGCAGGCAGGAGAAGCGGAACGGCTCGCGCTGGACCAGCGTGGCAAGTGCCTCTTCCACGTTTCGATTTCCGTTGGTACTCATCAGCCGCAACGCGATAGTTGCTCTGCGAAAGTGGGTCTTCAGAACTGAATGGGTGAACCGCAAGGCGCTAGCCGCGGGCTTTTCGCAGGGCCCGCGGCTAGCGCCCTGCGGTTCACTCGACATCCCGCCTGCGACGGGGCACTAGATCAGGTTCCGGGTTCCGCTGCGCGGTGGCCATTTGTAAAGCGTTCCCTGGCGACGGTTCGACGTCACGACAGTGCGGGTAAACGAGTTGAGGTTGCTGTAGAGCGCGAGGAACCGGTCGAGGACGCTGGCGAACAGGAACAGGTTCCCGGCCGTGTACTTTTCCTCGTCGAATTCGAGCGTGATCTCGGTCCCCCGGCCAAGCGCTCCGTAACGGTCCCCTGGCACGCGCCCCAGCATCGGTTTGCCTGTGACCTTGAGCAGGCCCGCGACCGAGCTGCCGGTGATTTCGTCGTTGCGGAAGTCGTAGAGCTGCAGCAACTCACGCAGCGCCGTCGCTCCCTGGGCATCGTCGACCAGCGAGAGGTGATTGAGGGCCAGGTGCGAGACGACGCGCCAGCGGAGCTCGGGGCCAACGGGCGGACGGAGCGGCGCGGTCGGCCGCGTCAGACCCTCGACCGTGACGGCTCCGCCACCGGAAAGCTGGAACCACGACTGCTGGCCGCCAAACGGCAGGCGGGGCGGAAGGTTGCGGTTGGTGCAGGTCGTTTCGATGTCGATTGTCCAGCGGCCCCCGGCCAGCGGATTGAAATCGAGATCGACAAAGGCGATGTCGATCTCGGTCCCGGCGGCCAGTTCATTGTCGGCGGGAACGAAACGGCGGGTCGAGTGCCAGAATGCGCGGGGGGCGCGGCCTTCGGTGTGCCGGAACGAATAAAACGGCACATATGCCTGTTCCTCGCCGGTCGCCGCGATGCCGTGCACGCTGTCGACCGACCAGATTTCATGGGCAAGGGGCCGCCGCGCGTCGGGAACAATCGTGTACTGGGCCTCGAAATGGGTCACGCGAATCGGCTCGGCCCGCTTGGGAAAAAGATTGACCAGCGGGGAGCAGCCGGTCTGCAGCACGTCTTTTTTGACTTGCGGTTCGAGGTCTTTCCAGCGTTTGCGGAGGTAGCAGAAAATCTCCAGCCGCGGCGACTTGACCTTCCGCAGGGCCTCGCCCAGCTCGATGTCGACAAAGAGAAACTTCTCTGGAAACGCGAAATACTCGGCGAGCAGCCGATAGCCAGGAAACGACTGCGGCGGATAGTCGACCAGGCCCTCGTCGAGCTCGAATCCGACGGCCCGAACCGCCTCCGGTGGAAGCCGCGTGGCCTCTCCTTCCTTCGCCGAATCCGCCACCGCCACGCCCAACACTCCATCGAGCAGCAGTTCGTGCAACTGGAAACTGAACGGCGGCGCGAGGCGGATGTAGAACCGCAGCCGGCTGGCGGAGAACCGGTCGAACGTCAGCTTGTTGACCAGGGTCTCGAGGCTGATCTGAAGCATCCCCAGCGGCTGCTCTGGCAGGGCGTAGGCCGGTGCGTCGAAGGGCAGGCCGCGGAGCGAGACGCCCGCGATCCGGAACGGCCAGCAGGTCACCGGATAGCAGGTCCGGAAGAGGCACGCCTCGCCGTTGACGGGCGCCGATTCGACCGTGGCGTGCCGCGCGATCGGGTAGCCGTCAAATTGTTCGGCGAGGGAACTGTCCAGTTCAAAGCGGGCGATGCAGGACGAAGGAACAGGCCGCTGGTAATGCGGCAGGATGATGTCGAGGTAGCTCGCCGCGATTTCGGGGAATTCGTCCTCGATCTTCTGGCGGGTCCTGGCGTTGAGATAGGCAAAGGCTTCGACCAGCCGGCCGACGTACGGGTCATAGTCGCCATCCGTGCCGAACCGCAGATTGGGCGCGACCTGGGGATGGGCCCGCGCGAACTGGTCACCCAACCGGCGGACGTACTGCAGCTCGCTGTTGTAGTAGCGGAGAAGATCGTCACTCATCGGGCGGGCGTCACCTGGATCCGGTGGGACTGGGGATCGACCGATGAATCGAAACGGACTTCGGCCGGCTCGGGCGAGGCCCGCAGCAGGCCGTCGATCTGGAAGTGCAACGTCCGGTCGAGCCGGTCGCGTTTGACCCGCAGCTGCACCCGGACCTTGATAAACCGTGGCTCGTGGGTCCGGATCGCCTCTTCCACCAGCCGGCAGAATTGGTCTTCGTCAGTGGCGGAAGACATGTTGATGCCGGAGAAGTCGGGGACGCCGTAATTGACCAGCGAGCGGCCGAGTTCTTCCAGCGCCGGCGGCCAGGCCGTGACCCGGTAGCGGGTGTTGAGCAGCCGTTCGAGATCGCGCTTGACCGAGCCGATCAGTTGCGGAAGCGTCTGGCGGCTGGACGCCCGGCTGGCTCCATCCGGTCCGCCGAGCCGGTCGAGCACGGAAGCCCGCAGCGGTTCGTCTTCAATCGTCCGGTTCATGCCCGCTCCGTCCGCTTCAGGAATCAGCCATCGCGCGAAAACGTCACCTCTCCGACCGAGTGTAGAGCAATTGTCCCCAATTGCTCATGTAAGGAATCAGCCATCGCGCGAGAACGTCACTTCGCCGGCCGAGAGAATCGGCAGGTCGCGATCGTCACATCCAAAGACGCGCTGGCCGAGCCCCTGGACAGGTCCATCGCCGGCTTCGGCCCATTGTGTCTCGCGTCCCAGCCGCAGCGGGAGAGGCGCATCGGCCGGCGTGGCCGGATAAATCACGGGCAGGAAAACAACGCCATCCGGCCCGTCTTCGACCGACATCTGGCACTGCCGCCAAATCAGGTCGCGCGGCCGCGCGACCGGCGTGAACACGAGGCTCTCCACGCGTCCGACCGGAATCCAGTAGTACTTGCCGGTGCTGGTGAGAACCTCAAACACTCCGGCGCAGACATCGTCGAGATCGCGAAAGTCGGCGAAAGCCTGGCCATCGCAGGTCCCCGCGACGGCGGGGCGCTGGTCCTCGACCGCATCGAGAATTTCGCGGGCTTCGCCCAGCCGGCCGGCCTGCAAGGCCACGACCGCGAGCAGCCGCTGCTGGATTTCAGGGCCAGGCTCAGCGAGAAACTCGGGCAAACGGCCCTGTTTCCAGAACTCGCGGCGGGCCGTTTCAGCCCGGATCAGCTGCCGCAGCAGGACCATATTGAGGGCCGAGCCGGGGTCCTGCTGGAGGGCCGTCTCGAGCTGCTTGTCGGCCCGATCCAGTTCCCCCCGCAGGCAGAACATCTCGGCCAGCGACTCGCGCGCGCCAGTCGACTTGGGCGATTCACGGACGAACTCGATCGCACTGGCAATCGCCTCGTCGAGCTGGCCCTGATTCAGCAGTTCAAGTGCTTTCATCGGCAGTGTTCCTGAACCTGCCTGGAGGCAGGGGTGAGGAGTTTGATTTCAAATTTCAAATCTCAAATTTCAAATCTGAGATCTCAGATCAATACTGCATCCCTTGCTCCCCTCACCTCATCCCGGCCCTTCGAGCGAGGTCCGCAAGCGGATCGAGGCCGAGAGCGCGTCGAGCTGGTAGTGCGGCAAGAGGCTGAAACTGCACTGGTAACTGCCCGGCTTGCCCGGGTCGCGATGGACCTGGACGTCGGCTTCACGCAGGGGCCGGCGGGCTTTGACCTCCGGCCGCGCGTTTTCATCCGGCGTCACATACTCCATCAGCCAGCCGCGCAGCCGCTCCTGCATCGATTCGGGATCGGTCGCCCCGCCAATCGTGTCGCGCGCGATCACCTTGAGGTAATGCGCGAAACGCGAAACGCAGAGCATGTATTGTAACATCGACGAAATATGCGCATTGGCCGACGCGACCGGGTCGTCATAAGTGACCGCTTCCTGAATCGACTGGCTGCTGTAGAACGCCGCGAAGGGCGAGTCGTGACACTGGCAGAGCGGCAGGAAACCGAGCCGGCTGAACTCGATCTCCTGCTGGTCGGTCACGATCAGGTCGGTGCAACCGCGAATCGCGAGTCCCTCCCTGTCGGTGGCGAAGGAGAGCGACGGGAGGCCGGTCACCAGTCCGCCGCCGTCGCGGTTCCGGTCTGTGCCACGGATATCGGCCAGCCAGCCGGTTTCGGCGAAACTGCGAATCGCGACCTGGCCCCAGGCGAAGGCCGCGTTGCCCCAGAGGAAGCCGCTGATGTCGGGGTTGCTGGTGTCTTCGCGAAAGCAGAATCCGGTGGTTTCGTGCAGCTCCCACGGCTCGCGCATCAGGATCCGGGGCAGCACCAGGCCGACAAAGCGGGCATCTTCCTGTTTCCGCAACGAACGCCATTTGAGAAACGCGGCGGACTGGAATCCGGCGGCGAGGTTCGGGCTGCGCTCCAGCGGCAGAAAACTGTCGACGCCAAACAGGGAGGGTGACGCTCCACAGACGAAAGGACAAAACGCGGCGGCAGCAATCCCGGCAAGATTGCCCAGGATCGCGACATCGTCAAACGGATGGGCCGCCGAGGGACGGGGATGAATTTCGTAGTCGCCAATCAGGACGCTGAAGGGGATCCCGCCGGGACTGCCGAACTCCTGTTCGTAAATCTTGCGGAACAGCTCGCTCTGGTCGAACTCGTTGGCTTTTTCGAAATCGCGCTGGATGTCCTTCCAGGAAACATCGAGCATCCGCAGCACAACCGGGTGGCCTTCAGCGCTGCCTTCGCGAACCAGCATCTCCAGTCCGCGCCACGACGACTCGAGTTTCTGGACCCGCGGATGGTGGAGGACTTCGTTGAGCTGCTCGCCGATGATCCGGTCGATTTCGGCGACTTGCCAGTTAAGCCGGCGGGCGGCCGATTTCTTCCAGGCCTGAAAAACAGCTGACGCTGCGGATCGGCCGCCCACAGGCTCAGCGGCCGGACCCAACCACAGCCGGAGGGCCGAAGAAGGCGCGAGCTGGCCATTGAGAAACTCGCCGATCGCGGCAGTGATGCCCTCGTTGCCACTGGCCACCAGGCGGGCGGCGACAATGTCGAGCAACCCGGCGGAGAGTCCACTATCGGCGGCCGGCCGGCCGGGCAAAACAATTGCCGGCGCGTCCTCGACCAGCTCGTGAGCGGCCGGAGTTTCGCGTTCGGGATCAGCCATGCATCACCGGCGGAACGGGCGTTGCGCCGAGGATCAGGCCTGCTTGGGCAGTCGGGCGACCATCCGGACCGAGGCGTTGAGTTCTTCCATCTGCAGCCAGGGGCGGAGATGGGCAATCGCCTGGTAAGCCCCGGGCTGGCCGGGAATTGCCTTGACCTGAATCTTCGCTTCGCGGAGCGGATACTTGGCCTTCGACTCTTCCGATGGCTTGGGGTCGGCCGAGACGTAACGCATGATCCAGCGTTCGAGCCACGCCTGAACGTCTTCGGCTTCCTTGAATGAGCCAATCCCGTCGCGGGCCATGACTTTAAGGTAATGGGCGATCCGGGAGCTGGCCATCATGTAAGGCAAGCGGGCGGAGATCGCGGCGTTCTCGGTCGCGGCGTCGGTGTCGTAGACCTTGGGCTTCTGGGCCGTCTGGCCACCGAAGAAGACCGAGAAGTCGGTGTTCTTGTAGTGCGAGAGCGGGAAGAAGCCGAGGTCGCTGAGTTCCTTTTCGCGGCGGTCGGTGATCGGAACTTCGGTCGGGCACTTGATGTCGGTGTCGCCATCGGGACTCTTGACGACGTGGGTCGGCAGGCCCTCGACCCGGCCCCCGCTGTTGGCTCCGCGGATCGCGGTGCACCAGCCGTTTTCCGAGAAGGCCGCCGTCATCTTGGAGGCCAGCACATAGGCCGTGCTCATCCAGCAGTAGTTGTCGTGCGTGATCGCGATCGGTTCGCCTTCATCGCCGGTTTCGACTTCGGCAAAATCAAACTCGTCGACCGGGTTGGTCTGCGCGCCATACGGCAGCCGGGCGAGCGTCCGCGGCATGGTCATCACGACGAAGCGGGAGTCCTCGCTCTCGCGGAACGATTTCCACTTGACGTACTCCTTGGCGTCGAAGGAAGTCTTCAGGTCGCGGATCGAGGGGAGCTGCTCCCAGTTCTCGAGTCCGAAAAGTTTCGAGGACGGCGCGGTGATGAACGGCGCGAACGACGCGGCCGCGATCCCGGACATCTTTTCCAGCGTCCCCATGTCGCCCGGTGTCTTGTGGTCGAACTCGTAGTCGCCGACAAGCAGGCCGTAGGGCTGCCCGCCGGGCATGCCGAACTCGTTCTCGTAAATCGACTTCCAGACGCAGCTCTGGTCGAACTCGGGGGCGTTTTCGAGTTCTTTGCCGAGGTCCTTCTTGGAGGCGTTGAAGAGCCGGATCTTGAGCATGTCGCCCGTTTCCGACTGGTGGACAAGGTAGTGCATTCCCCGCCAGGTGCCCTCCAGCTTCTGGAACCGCTCGTCGTGCATCACGGCGGACAGCTGTTCGGAAATGATCTTGTCGAGCGCCGCGATGCCCTTTTTGATCGTGCTAATGACGTTGCGGTCGTAGCCGATCCCGCGGTTGGCCTCCTGAACGAGAGCCCGGATCATCTCCTCGGCTTCGGAGCGGGTGGTCTGCTTGGTCGCGGAGATCGCCTGATCCAGCAAACTGCCGGATTCGGTGGTGGTTTCGGCGGCGGACTGGGATGCGGATTGCTCTTTGGCCACGGTCGGATTCCTCGGAGTACGGATGGATCGGAAGGGCGCGACGGAAGGCGGCGGTGGATGGCCACCCGGTGTGATCAGCCGGCTTCCTCGCCCAGTTCAGCCGAAATCTTCTTGCGGGCCTCTTCTTCGGTCAGCACCTGGTCGAGAATCCCTTCGAGGTCCTCGCTCCGGTCGACTTTCGCGATCAGTTCCTTGAGCTTGCTGCGCGTCGCCATCAGCTTGCGCAGCGGTTCGATCTGTTCGGCGACACGGGCGGGGCTGAAGTCATCCATCGAGTCGAACTTCAGCTCGACCCGCATGTCCTTGCCCTCCTCGCCCGAAACCGTGTTCGCGACGCTGAGGTTGAGCCCGACGTTGACGCTCTTCATGACGGCGTTGAAGTTGTCCCGGTCGATCTGGACGAACTTCCGCTTGGAGAGCGGATCGAGTTTTTTCGACGGATCGCCGGAAAAATCACCCATCACGCCGACGACGAAGGGGAGTTCCTTCTTTTCTTCGGCACCTTCGGTTTCCACGTCATAGACGATGTGGACGCGCGGTTTGCGAACGCGCTTGAGCTTGTCCTGGGAACTCTTGGCCATCTTCCAGCACCCCAATCAACTGGTGTACCTGTTTGAAACCACACGCCGCCTGCCAGCGAAAACCGCACCCGCGGCGACCCGATGCTCGCGCGGGAAGTCCGAATCAGAAAAAAGTCGGGCTTCCCGTAGCGGCTGTCGCGCCGGACGGATCGCCCCTATCTTAATCCGCCCTGAAAGGCCGTTGCAACAACCAGAGGCCAGACCGATCGGCCTTTTCCGCCCGATTCCGGTTTTCAGCCGGGGCCGGATCAGGAACGGTCGTCGTTTTCTTCGGGCGGTTTGGGCAAGCCCACCAGGCGGCGCAGCCTCTCCATCGTGCCTTCGTCGTCGAGCAGTTCCCGCATCAGGTCCGGGAACGGTGTCCGGCCCCAGCGAACCGCCTGCCGCAAGGCAAACTGGATCGGCGAGTGCGGCTCGGTCCTCTCAAAATACTGCGCGATCCGCTCAATGGCCTGAAAGGCTCCCTCCCGGCTCATCGTATCCCGCGAGGCACCCCGGCCAGTTCCGTCGCCGGAATCTTCGCCTTCCTCAGGGACTTCGTCTTCGCCCCGCAGCTCGGCGACCAGCTTCTTGACCGCGGCGACTTCCTCGCGAAAAGGGGTCAAGGCTGGCACGGTGGACTCGCCGTACTGGTCTTCGCGGCAGTTGTCGCGGAAGAACTGGCCCAGCCAGCTGAGGGCCGACTCGCACAGGTTCAGGTCGGCCAGCAGCTGGTCGAACCGTTCGGTGGGCGTGACGGCCGCGATGGCGAGGAACTGGGGCATCGAAGGGTGCCCGGCCTCGCGACGGCGGTCGACTTCCTCCGGGCTGGAAATCGTTTCCAGTTCCTTGGCCCGCGCATGATCGAGCGCCGAGTACCGGTGCGTCTCGCGCTCGCCGGCTTTCTGGCCCTCGACGACGATGATCCGGCGGACGGCTGGAAAGTTGGCTTCGCTGACCAGGCCGCCCATCGCACCAACGCGGTTGCCGTGACCGTCGTCGTCGTTGGGCTGCGGCCAGAGCTGCTCCCAATACTGTTCGCAGAAGCCCTTGCAGAGCAGCAGTCCGTCGCGGAGTCCCGCCGCGCCCTTCTGGCGAAGCAGAGCCTCAGTCAGCCAGGCTGCGACGCGAAAGTCCTTCGAGCGGCCGGCGAGAATCTCCGTCGACCGGTCGATCACACTGTCCCAGTCGGGATCGGGAATCCGCCGCCACGGCTGGCCCTGGCTGTCGATCCCGCCGTTGCGTTCGCACTCCTGTTCTTCCTTGACCAACTTGCGGGCCTCGTCCCAGATGTCTTTCAGTTTCAGCAGCGGGCTATCCGGATCGGTGATTTCCAGGGCTTCACCGGTCGGCGATTCGCCTTCCAGCGGCGCGAGCAGGCGGTCCAGTTCAATCGTCTTCTCAGCAGCCATCACAGCGATCCTCGTTCGGCGTCAGTCGGGGCCCATGGGCCAACAACCGTGTTTCCGGGACATTCAGTCCAGTCTAGGACAAGCCACCACGCAACAGCCGCCCGGCAATCGCCCAACTCTCCCCAACGCCCCCCAGCCCCATCAAAATCCACCCATCCGTCCCAACCAGCAATCCGCCACCTCCAGCCCACCACCCGCCACGCCCCGAAATCTGCGCAAATCCATGCATTCAGCGGACAAAAACCGAAGTCCGTTTCCTCCGCGGACTGCACAGATTTCCGCAGATTTCCTTACTGACTGTTGTCGGCAGAACGTGAAAAGTTGAAGTCAGCGCCGCAGTAGCTTTCCCAGTCCAAACCAGTGGCGGGGTCATCGCAACGCCGCATGTAGACCAGCCGGACCAGCCAGAGACCCAGCCACAAAAACAGCAGCATCAACAGATTGCGACCAGGCAAAAACACTTTTCTCAACCACCAGCCCTGTTCATCAACTCACTCATTCCCCGTCAACTTCCTGTCCGTGCACCTTCCGGAATCTGCGAAAATCTGTGCCCTCTGTGGATCACTATGTCCGGCTCACAAGTTCCTCGAGCCGGTCAGCCAGTTCCCTGATCGCCTCCCGGTCGTCGTAAAGAACCGCCGACTGCTCGACAATCCGCTGAGAGAGTTCTTTCCTGTACCCGGGCTGGGTCGCGATCCGGACCGCCCGTTCAATGTAATCCTCGACTGACCCGGCTACACAATCGTCGATCCCCGATTGCCGGTACATCGCGTAAGACAGCCGGCAACGAAGGAACTCCGACGGCCAGGTGACGACCGGCAAGCCGATGGCGAGGGCTTCATAAGTTGTGTTACCGCCGCCGAAATGGATCGGGTCGAGCGAGACGTCGGCGACGCCGTAAAGGCTCATGAAGTCTTCATGCGACTGGCCGGGCAGGAACCGAACCCGCTTCGCACCCTCGCCCAATGTCCGGGCGAATCGCCGCTGCAACATGGCGGTCCACTCGGGATGTTGCCCTTCCATCAGGATCAGATCGCCGCGCGGATCGCGCGCCAGGATTCCGGCCAGGATCGCGTCGAACTCGGGATGAAACTTGAACAGCGTCTGGAAGCAAAGATAGACATGCCGGTCCGGATCGAGCCCAAAATACTCGCGCGGCCGCGGCCTGGACGGTACCGGCCGTTCATAGCAGACCGCCAGCCGCGGGTTGCGCACCAGCCGCTCGGTGTAATGGCTGTCGCCGCCTTCCGATTCAAGATCTTCGCTGATGATGAAAGCATCCATCTCCGGACTGCCCGTGGTGACCGGATGCCCCCAGGTGCAGCACTGGACCGGAGCCAGCCGCGACATGGCGAGACTGTAAGTCAGCGTGTCCATGCCGACATCGGCGAAGAAAAGCAGGTCGAGTTTCATCGCCGCCACCTGTTCGCGAACGGCCGCAAGGTTGGTTGGCAAGGCAACATGGTGGTCCGCTGCCGCGCGAAACCGCTGGGCAAACAGGTCGTCATGGCTGCCGACCGAGATCACGCTGACCTCAAACCGGTCGCGCGGCAGGTGCTGGACCGTACCGATATTGAGCCGCCCGATCGTGTGGTTGCGGAAGTGCCGCGAGATCAGCCCGATCCGGATGCGTTTGCCTTGCGGACGGGTACCACGCTCAATCCCGGTTTGCGGCGCGGCAAGCAGGTTGGCCAGCTGTCGCTGCAGGTCGCGGTCGTTCAGTCCCTGGTAGGCGGCATAGAACATTGTCGGCGCGGGATTCCGCGCAATGTCGATCTTCAGCCCGTCCGCGGCCATTCGCGCGACGTTGGCCTCGAGCTTTTCACGCCGGGCGCGCAGGTCGTCCATCGATTCGTAAACCGGCGGCAGCGACGTCGCGATGACATAGCGGATCACATCGTTCGATTCGATCTGCTGGGCCTGTTCAAGGATCCCCATCCCTTCCTCGATCCGCCCCTGCTCTTTCAGGACGTAGCCGAGGTTCCGCCAGGCATGGACCGATTCCGGGCTGAGCCGGATCGCGCGGCGGTAGCAGTCGAGCGCCTGGTCGGGCTGGCGGAGGTCCTGGTAGACGTTGCCGAGATTGTTCCAGGCATCGGCAAAACCCGGCGCCAGCGCGAGCGCCTGACGGTAAAGCGCGACCGAGGTGTCGAGCCGTCCATGTTCATGCGCCGCAATCGCATCGCGCAGCAGCGTCTGCGGGTCGGCGGAAAGCAGATGGCTGGTAGCGGCAGGGCGTAAGCCCTCCGGCCCAGCGGCGGCTGCACTAATGTGGTCGGAGAAAACAGGTGCCGACCCCCTGGCGTCGATCGCCGCCACCGCGCCGGGCGGCGGGACCAGCCAGATCGTGCGGGCCTCGTCCTTGACCGGATCGGGACCGCTCAAGACCGGGTTCAGCGCGCCCGGAATCACCTGGATGTCAAAGATTTCCTCAACGCCGGAGTGGAACTGGAAGGCCGCCACGTTTTTTCCGGTCAGCAGATCGACCACCGCGATCCCGCATTTCAGCTCGTCGTGCAGGGTCTGCACCGGCAGCCCGCCAAAGATCGCCGACTCGCGAATCCGCGAAAGGCCGACAAAGGCGAACTGGCTATGAAAAGCCAGCCCGCGCGTGTAGCCCGGCAGGGAAACCACTGGCTCGAACTTGCCACTTGCCGGCTCGACCGTCGACAGATCGCCCCGGCCTGAGTTGAGCACCCACAACCGGTCGCCGAACCAGCGCGGCGAATGGGGCATCGCGAAACCGCGGGCCACGGTCGAGCCGCTGGCCACATCGATCACCACACCACTGGTGGCTTTCGTCGGCCGCCAGCCAGCCGGCGTGTCGGTCTCGGACATCGCCGTGACGAAGGCCGGGCGGCCATCGCGGAGGGCCATTCCGTTGAGATGGCAGCGGTCCTCCGCCGCAAGACCGCTCACGAATGGCGGCTGCCAGCGGGGAATAAAACTGAAGTCCTGATGCAGAGTGCAGAGCGCCGAGAACAGTGTGTTGACGATCCACAGCTCGGAGCCGGTCCGCGAACCGCTGGGGTCTGACCCTCTTTCTTCGCGGTTCCCGGACAGGCTCCCTTCGTCGCCCCACGCCATCTCGTGGATCTGGATGTTCCCGGTCGCATGAGCCGACTTGGTCCGCCAGCAGGCGTCGTGCGCGCCGGCCGGCTCGATCCGCTGGGCCAGTTCGTGGTTGTCGGTCAGGTGCCAGACCACGCCCCGCGAGCCGACAGCGATCCCGGGCGGGCCAGCCGCGATCCCCATCGCCTGCTCGAACGAATGAAACGTCGGCACCAGTTTCCCGTCGTGCCACCCGATTGCCAGCAGCTTGCCCGCCTGGTAAGTCGAAACCAGCAACGATGCCCTGCAATGCTGCAGGATGCCGGGAAAGTGCGGCGAGTATTCGAAGCGAACCTCGCGCCGGCCTTCCGGCCCGGCAGTTTCGGGGGTGGTCATGTGCGGAAACCTGTCGGTGAACGAATCTGGGCCGACCCCGATTCTGCCGCAGCCAGCCTCACTTCGACAAGCAACCCCCGAAGAAGGGAACACTAATTCACGCTAATCAACGCTAATCGAGACCAACAACGGTGGCCCCGCGCAATGGAACTCGGGGAACCGCATCCGGGCTCTGGGCTCTGGGCTCCGGGCTCTGGGCTCTGAGATTTGAGATTTGAGATTTGAGATTTGAGATTTGAGATTCTGAACTCGCGGAGCATCAAGTCATCAACTTTTTTCCGACCCTCTCCCCCGCCGTTGCTCTGAGCGGTGCGGCGAGCGCAACTCTTTCTTCTTTTCCGGCTCCCTCCACCGCCGCTGCTCTGAGCGGTGCGGGGAGGTCGGGGGGCGGGGGGAGGGGGCGTCCGCGCTTCAGGTCTTCACCGATCCTCGCCGGTCCCCGCATCATCGTGGTTTCCACCAAAGCGCGAAACGCACACGCAGTGGTCAGCGACAACCTCTGGATCCTGTTCAACCGGTTCCCATTCCTTCAGGTGCCGGCCATGTGGCACGGTGCGAGCCGCCGCTTTCACGCGCAACAGCTGATTGGTCCCACCCCCGCAGGGCGTGCCCCCGGAACCGGTGACGCGCCGTGCGGCCAACAGGTCCCTCCCCTGAAGCCAAAACATGTCACCATTTGGTGACATATCCACGGATGACAACCGGCGGGGAGGCCCTGACTGGCAGTCATTGCCCCGGGTTGGCTGGAACCGTCCCGGGTTTTTGCAAGTATTGGCCTGATTTCGCAGCTCAATCCCAGGCCCGCCTGAACCCCTCGCCGGTCACCCGACGCGCCGCCACACGCGGGACCAGGGCGACTTGCCAGGTCCGGCCCTGTTCGACTCCGGCTTTCTCAGCTCTCCTCCAGCTTGCGCCGACGCACCCGGCTCCGTTTCCAGGCCCGGTCCACGACCAGTTCCTGCGGAGAAACTCCATTTGCTTGAACTGGTCAGGTGCCCGGAACATAATGCACAGCAGATATTCGCGGCCGATGGGTCGGGACAGGACATGATTCAGCAGCGCGTTGACAATCAGGTACCGACTCCGCATTCGCTGCTCACACGGCTCAGGGACGGCAGTGACGGGGACGACTGGCAGTTGTTCCATGAACTGTACGCGGACCTGATGCGACGGTGGTTCCTTCGTGCGGGAATTCCTGCCGGAGAACTCGAAGACCTGATGCAGGACTCGTTGCTGGCCCTCGTGAACGGGATCAGGCGGTTTGACCATAATGGCCGTACCGGTGCCTTTCGCACGTGGTTGAAGACGGTCGTCCTGCATCGCGCTGCCTCCTGGTTCAGGTGTTTCAGGGGACGGCAGGAGTTCGCCGGCACGATCCAGCCTTCGGAACTGGCCGCCGTCGAAGATCGAATGCTCCCCGCTGAATGGGAACGGGAACACGATGAGCATGTCCTGCGGAAACTGTTGCGACTGGTCAAGGCCGACGTTTCGGAAACCACATGGTCGGCGTTTTACCAGCAGTCGTTTGAGAATGCCTTGCCGGCGGATGTCGCCCTCAAGCTGGGAATTTCCCAGAACGCCGCGCTGCTCGCCAAGTCTCGCGTGGTGCGGCGGTTGCGGGTTCTTGCCCAGGGTTTGATTGATTAGCGCTGGGGGGAATCTGGCAGGAATGACGGGGAAGAGGCGACGAACGGGTCAACCATGAATCCAGCCAGCCCCGCTTCCTGGAATTCGAGGCCCGGGCACCCGACGCCAGTTCAGCTGATGGAGTTTGCCGCCGGTTGCGCGCCGGCGGCAGCCGTCAACAGCCTCGAACAACATCTGGCCGGGTGTCGCGAGTGCATGGAGCTGGTGGCCCAACTTCCGCCTGACAGCCTGGTGCAGAAAATCCGGCTTGCCGAAGAATCTGCTGCTCAGGCGGACCAGGGGAAGAACCCTGTCACCCCCACACCCCTCAGGCTGGTTGCAGGCTACGAAATCAGGGAGGAAATCGGTCGGGGTGGCATGGGGATCGTCTATCGCGCCTGGCAACCCGGACTTGGCAGGATGGTGGCCCTGAAACGCCTCAAGAATGCCGATGCGGCCGGACGAAAGGCTCTCGAACGGTTTCGAAACGAGGCCACCGTTCTGGCCAGGCTCAATCATCCCTGCATCGTTGGCGTATATGACGTGGGCGAACAGGACGGACAGCCATTCATTGCCATGGAACTGGTTGACGGCGTTACCCTGGCCGAACGGCTACGCGACAAGTTGCCTGATTCCCGAACCGCGGCACAGACTCTGGTCCAGCTGGCGGATGCCGTAGCGGCAGCCAACGAACAGGGGATTATCCACCGGGACCTCAAGCCACAAAACGTCCTGATTGCCGAATCCTGGCCGCGTTGCCCCGATACCGCCGGTTCGGAAGCCCGGGCATCTCAGGCCTGGAAACCGGATAACGGTTCCGGCAATCTGTCGGAGCGGGCCGAGGTGCCGGCTTCAGGCATTTTCGAACGCGGTCAAAATGGCCAGGACATGCTCCTGGTTCCGAAACTCGTTGACTTTGGCTTGTCGCGCCTGCAGGGCGAAGGAAAAAGCATCACGGAGAGCGCCGAGTTACTGGGGACTCCGGGGTATATGGCGCCAGAACAGCTCTGTCCGGGAGCGGCCACTACCCAGGCTGCTGATATCTATGGACTGGGTGCCATTCTTTACCAGTGCCTGACTGGACGCGCGCCTTTCCAGGGCGCGACGGCGGTTGAAACGATCGCCATGGTCCTGTCCTCAGACGTACTCCCGATCCGGAAACTGAGGCGCGATGTGCCGCGCGACTTGCAGGTCATCTGCCATCGTTGCCTCGAGAAGGAACCGAAACACCGGTACGCTTCTGCCGCCGCGCTGGGTGACGACTTGCGCTGTTTTCTTGAAGCACGACCGATTCAGGCCAGACCTCCCGGTTCGGTCCGCAAGCTGGTCCTGTGGACTCGTCGCAACAAGGCCATTGCCATGTTGTCCGCGACCATCCTGGCTGCGATCGTCCTTGGGGGAGTGGCTATCACCGCCTACCAGGTTCGCCTCAAAACCGATCGGGACCACGCGAGTCGCCGCTATGCGAACGCTCGCGAGACCATTTGGAGGATGATTGACTCCGCCGGTGCGCAGTCCATCTTTGAGGTTCCCAAACTCCAGGAACTGCTGGCCAGCCAGGCCCGCGAATCGATGGCCTTGTTTGAACAGTTTGCCAGCGAGGAGCAGTCGGAGCAGGCCATCATTGATCTCGCCCGGCTCAGAATGCTCCTCGGGACCATTTCCATCGCGCAGGGCAATCCGGAAGAGGGGGAAGTCCTGCTCAGGCAGTCCGCGGAGGCCATCGCCGATCTCCCGATCCGTGAACGCGGGACTGCAGAACTCATGAAACTTGCCATCTCCGCCCAGGTGAAACTGGCGACCTCGTTGTTTGGTCAGGGCAAAACGGGCGTTGCGCTGGATGTGTTGGCTCCGGCCCAGCGGTTCGCAGAAGTTCTCGTCCGACAGGATCCCGACTCGCCGGGCAACCTGAACGAACTGGCCTGGGTCCATCATGTGTCAGGCAGCGCCAGATTCGGCGCGGGCGAGTTTGGGGTCGCCCTGGAAGACTTTCAACTTGCCGTCACCTTGCGAAAGAGGGCTTTCGCCATGGACCCCCGCAATGTTGAACTGGCGAATTTTCTCGCCGGGTCACTGGTCAACCTGGCACTGTGCGATTCGTCACTCGGAAACAACGAACAAAGCCTGGTGGGCTTCCGCGAGGCAATCGACCTCCTGAAAACGGTTCAGCCAATGGATCCCAGGTCCAGTGGAATAGCGATTGTACTTGCCGGCGCCCGGTTAAACGCCAGCAACATTCTGGCCGCAGGAGGGAATGGCGGCGGTGCAATCGACCTGCTGACCGAAGGAATCCTCGAGTTACAGCCTTTTCTTGACGCGGCACCCGACGATTTCCAGCTTCGCGAGAATATGTTCAAGCTGGTTGGCAATCGCGCTCTGCATGGCAACGCGAACACCCCACCCGAACAGGTCATCGCCGACTGGAACCGGGCGATTGAACTTGCCAACCGCGACGAAGACAGGCAGTTTTGCCAAGATCAGCTGCAAGCGCTAAAACCCCCGACGCCCGTGCAAGCCAACGCCGCAAACCGCTAGTGGTCTGTCAATGGCAAAACGATGGTATGGACCGATCAGCCACAATGCGTTGGCGTCCGGTTTTTTGGGGAATCAAACCGCGCGCGATTTAGGCGAGCGGCAGGGGGGGAGCCCACCGGGGTTGCGGCCCGGCACGCAGGGCTGTCGCCCAGCCGCGCGCCCACCAAGGG
>JANOFL010000061.1:0-4300 GCA_031405895.1 Planctomycetota bacterium | reverse complement strand
GTCCCTGCGCAGCCGCCCCCCATGACACCTCCCCCCCGCACGCAACCGGTTTCACCCACCGCCTCCAACGCCAACAGTGGACTTCGCGACGAAGAAGTCCGTCCCATGAGCATGATGCGGCGGACGATCGCCAACCGCCTGGTCGAAGCTCAGCAGACGGCCGCGCTGCTCACGACCTTCAATGAAATCGACATGCAGCCCGTCATGGAGCTGCGGTCGCGCTACAAGGACCCGTTCCAGGAGAAGCACGGCGTCAAGCTCGGCTTCATGTCGTTTTTCGCCAAGGCCTCGGTTGAAGCTCTCAAGCGCTTTCCCGCGATCAACGCCGAAATCCGCGGCAACGATGTTGTCTACCGCCACTACCACGACATCGGCGTCGCGATTGGCGGTGGCAAAGGGCTGGTCGTGCCGGTCCTCCGCAACGTTGAACGGATGAGCTTCGCCGAAATCGAACGCGTCATCGGCCAGTACGCCGAGCTGGCGAAGAACAACAGCCTCAAACCGTCCGACCTTGAAGGCGGCACATTCACAATCAGCAACGGCGGCGTCTATGGCTCGCTGCTTTCGACGCCGATCGTCAACCCGCCCCAAAGCGGAATTCTCGGCCTGCACTCGATTCAGGACCGGCCGGTCGCGCGCGCGGGCCAAGTCGTGATCCGTCCGATGATGTACGTCGCCCTGACCTACGATCACCGGATCGTCGACGGCCGCGAAGCCGTCAGCTTCCTCCGCACGATCAAGGAAGTCCTCGAAGAACCCGCCCGCCTGTTCCTCGAAGTCTAGACGAAGTGGGGCGCAACTCTTTCCTGCAAGAGAACTGCGCCCGATTTTTTTGTCTCCCCTTTTTTTGTCCGTCCCGTTTTCCTTCCACGTTGTGATGTCCGAACAGATTTTTGACCTCGTTGTCCTCGGCGGCGGCCCTGGCGGTTACGTCGCCGCGATCCGTGCGTCGCAGCTCGGCCTCAAGACCGCCGTAATCGACGAGAACCCGGTCTTCGGCGGGACCTGCCTCCGCGTCGGCTGCATCCCAAGCAAGGCCCTGCTTGAATCGAGCCACCTTTACGACGAAGCCCGCTCGCACCTCGGTGCTCACGGCATCTCGGTCAACGGCACCGTCTCCGTTGACCTCGCCGCGATGATGAAGCGCAAAACGCAGATCGTCGGAACGCTCACCGGCGGAATCGGCATGCTGCTCAAACGGGCCAAGGTCACCGCCATCAATGGTCGCGGGACGTTGCAAGCCAATGGTTCAATCGCTGTCTCGTCCTCCGGCGGCCCAGTCAGTACCGTTCGGGGAAAAAACACGCTGATCGCCACCGGCAGCTTGCCCATGATGCTGCCTGGGATCGAGTTCGATGGTGTATATGTCGGCGACAGCACGTCGGCGCTGGCTTACGACAAAGTGCCCGAGCGGCTGATCGTGATCGGCGGCGGCTATATCGGTCTTGAGCTGGGTTCGGTCTGGAGCCGGCTGGGATCGAAGGTCACGATTCTCGAGGCGATGCCCGCCGTGCTGGGTGGACTGGATGGCGAAATTGCCAAACTCGCCGTGCGAATCTTCCAGAAGCAGGGCCTGGAGTTCCGGACGGGGACTTTCGTCGAATCGGCCCGCCGAACTGGCGACGGTTGCCAGGTTGTAATCAAAGGCGGCGAGACGCTGACCGCCGACCGCGTCCTGATGTGCGCCGGCCGGGTCCCCAATACTCGCAACATCGGCCTCGAAAATCTCAACATCCAGACCGACCGCCGTGGCGCAATCACGGTCAATGAACACTTCCAGACGTCGACGCCCAGCGTTTTTGCGATCGGCGACGCGATTGGCGGCGCGATGCTGGCTCACAAGGCGTCCGAAGAAGGCGTGGCCTGCGTCGAGATGATTGTCACCGGCCACGGCCATGTGAACTATGACGCGATCCCGGCCATCGTCTACACCAGTCCGGAAATCGCTTCCGTCGGCAAAACCGAAGAGCAGCTGCAGCAGGCCGGCATCGAATACAACAAAGGCGTCTGCCCTTACGGTGCTAACGGACGGGCCCGAACGCTGGGTGACACCGAGGGCCGGGTCAAAATCCTCGCCGCGAAAACCACCGACCGGATTCTCGGCGTCCACGCCATCGGCATCCGCGCGGGCGACCTGATCAGCGAAGCGGCCGTGGCCATGAACTTCGGCGCCAGCAGCGAAGACCTCGCCCGCTGCTGCCACGCGCACCCGACCCTCTCCGAAATCATGCAGGAAGCTGCGCTCGCCGTCAGCGGCCGGGCGATTCACACCTGACGCTACGGGACCCATTCGCGAGCCCCAATCGGTTTAAGCTTTCTGGCCGCCAATGCGCCGACGAATGCGTTGCAAATCAAACGCTCGTGCCCCCTTATACCGCGTCCTGTCGGGGAGAATCGCCGAGACCAGATTCCATTCTTCCTCCCTCTCCCTCCGCTGCTTTGAGCGTGGGGGAGAGGGTCGGGGTGAGGGGGGCCGTCCGCGCAACTCCGGGTGGATCGAGAACCCGTCGCTTACGCTTCCGGCTCGTCAACACACCTCCGAACAACGCACCACTAACTCTTGCCCCCTTCTCTCCCGGCTTTGCGGGGGAGAAGGGCCGGGGATGAGGGGGTGTCCGCGCTGCGGGTGTTCCCAAATGCCGGTAGGCCAATCAAATCTTCTAGCTGTCGACCCCTCACCCCCGACCCCTCAACCCGTTCAAAGCAACGGGGCGAGGGGAGCTGGTATCTTGGGTCCCCTTCGCGTCGACGGGCACCTCCGGCTCCGCGAAGCCCATGTCGTGTCGGCCAATTGCCAGCGTGACACCCGAGGCGGAGCGAATTCCGAGTTCGTCGATCTCGTCGGCCACCGGGACGCCGGTCCAGGAAATCACCAGCACACCGTTGGGAGCGTCGGGATCAAGGCCGGCGGTCCGCTCGACGTCGCCTTCCGCGAGGAAGACCAGGTCGGCCTCCTCCAGCTCGGGGACTTCCAGCCACAACCGCACCGCGTCGTCTCCTTGCGGCACCCAGTTGAGGCGGAACGCCGGTGCCAGCTCAAACGCAATTTTTCCGTGTGTCCGCCGGAAAACGAGCGAATCGGTCCTTACCAGCTTGATCCACGTTGCTGCCGAGGGTACCACTGGGAAGGGCTACCGACCGGAGGTCAATCGCGGCGAGATAGACAGAAACTGCCAATCACCCCGCAGTTCAGCCATCGGGGTCGCAAGCCCAAGTCCCATTCGACGTTGCGCCAGAAAACGCTCGGCAGTATAGGCCGCAAAACTGCGGCCTACAGGTAATAGGCAGAAACGATCTAACACCAAGTTATTGCCTAAGATGAAGGCTCCACGAAGTCTCAAAATTACTGACGTCCAAATTGGTACTGGTCGCAAGGTTGTGCCGGGCGATGTCGCCGTATGTCGTTGTCGCTATACTCGCCGTAAAGGGGATTTGGTCTTTGCATCGGCTGATCAAGAACCGTATTCGATTCGCGTTGGTGCTCGTGACTGTTGCGTCGGTATCGAATACGGACTGATTGGAATGCAGCTTAGAGGAAGACGAATGATTCAGGTCCCTCCGAATTTGACGTATGTCGAACGTAAAACCTACCCCGAGCTCCCTGAAGACGCTATGTTAATTTACGAAATTGAACTGGTTGATCTTCCAGCAAAATGGGATGCCGAAATGGAGCACCGACTGGCGTTAAAGGCGGGCGAATGCAACGACTAGTCGGTCGCTCAAAAACGGCAATAACAATCCAATGCACGCGAGTTGCGGGTCGCGCGTTTTCCAATGGTCAGATCACTCGCCGCAACCGCGCGATTGGTGTCGTTAGGCGGCGTCACCGGTTTCACAGTGAACTATTAAACGGAAACCAAACACATGAAGAGATACAAAGTCATCAGAATCATCGGCGTGGTGTTGCTTGTTCTGAGCGCGGCAATGATTACCATTGCGATCATGGAAGGGGAGAAATCAGTCATTCAGTCGTTTGGGGTGGCTGGGGGGCTGATTGCCGTCGGCGGGGCTCTTTGTGGCATGTCGCTTCGTATGGAGAACAAGGAAAAGGCCTCAGACGATCCATCGAAAAAGCCCAAATGATGAGCGGATATGACAGAACCAGTTGCTCCCAGGCCGCCTAACCACACGTTGCACCGGAGCGGCGGGCATCGTCGGTTTGTGAAATCAAAGTCGTTCGCCGCCGCCCGGTGAACGTGGTCGTTCGGCAAGGGAGGCGCGAGGGAGTGGATATGTCGTGGGACGACGTGAAGGTTTGCTTCGACACCGCCGATGGCACACTTCCTGGCGTTGAGATTTC
>JANOFL010000059.1:0-39628 GCA_031405895.1 Planctomycetota bacterium | reverse complement strand
CGGCCGCGCTGACGGCCGCCGGCGTCCGCCGGGGGCCCTAAAACCCGGTGCGGGGGGGGGGCGGCGCCCGCGGGGGCGCGGAGCCCCCGCGACTGCTGGATTCAGGCGCTGACAAGATCGGCGTGAACACCGCCGCCGTGGCGCACCCCGACCTCATCACCGAATGCGCAAACCTCTTCGGAGCGCAGTGCATCGTCATCGCCATCGACGCGGCGGAGTCGGCGGAGACTCTCGGACGCTGGGTGGTGAGGGTTCGATCGGGGACGGGCACGACGACGATCGACGCCGTCGCTTGGGCACGCCGGGCCGCGGAACTCGGTGCCGGTGAGGTGCTGCTCACCAGTTGGGACCGCGACGGCACTCGCAGCGGCTATGACCTTCCGCTCACTCGGGCCGTGTCCGGGGCGGTGAGTATTCCCGTGATCGCGTCCGGTGGCGCGGCAGGCCCCGAGGACCTCTTCCAAGCCTTGGCCGCGGGCGCGGACGCCGTGTTGGCCGCCAGCATCTTTCACGATGGGGAACACAGCATCGCGAGCATCAAGCGTTATCTCGCCGCACGCGGCGTGGAGATCCGAGCATGATCATTCCATCGATCGACCTCATGGGTGGCCAGACGGTGCAACTCATCGGCGGTAAGGAACACGCGCTGGACGCGGGCGACCCGCGCCCGATCGCGCAGCGGTTTGGACTCGCGGGCGACATCGCTGTCGTCGATCTTGACGCCGCGCTGGGGCGGGGCTCGAACGCCGCGCTGGTCCGCGATCTTCTCCCCATCGCTCGCTGCCGTGTCGGCGGCGGCATCCGCGATGTTCGCTCGGCGATCGAGTGGCTCGACGCCGGCGCGGCCCAGATCGTGCTCGGCACGGCCGCGACGCCGGAGGTGCTCCGCGAACTCCCCAAGCAGCGGGTGATTGCCGCTCTCGACGCACGAGATGGCGAGGTTGTCGTCAAAGGATGGCAGGAGGGCACGGGCGAGTCCATTCTCGACCGCATGCGGAGGCTTGAAGGGCTGGTCGGCGGCTTCCTGATCACATTCGTCGAGCGAGAAGGCCGGCTGGGCGGCACCAGACTGGACCTCGTGCCCGAACTTGTGAAAGCGGCCGGCGCGGCTCGCGTCACCATCGCGGGCGGGGTCACCACAGCGAGCGATGTCGCGGCCCTGGACGCACTCGGCGCCGACGCGCAGGTCGGCATGGCTCTCTACACCAACCGCCTAAACCTTGCCGATGCGCTCGCGGCTCCCCTGGTTTCCGATCGCCCCGATGGCCTCTGGCCCACGGTCATCGTCGACGAACTCGGCGTCGCGCTCGGGCTGGCCTATTCAGACGCCGAGAGTCTTCGCGAGGCCGTGCGATCGCTCCGCGGCGTGTATCACTCCCGCCAGCGCGGTTTGTGGGTGAAGGGCGAATCCTCCGGCAACACGCAAGAGCTTCTCCGCGTCGGTCTGGATTGCGACCGCGACGCGCTTCGGTTCACCGTTCGACAGTCTGGCAAAGGCTTCTGTCACTTGGGCACGCGGACATGCTGGGGGGCTTGTGGTGGGCTTTCCGCTCTTGTCGATCGCATCGCCACGCAGGTCAGTAACGCCGCGCCGGGTTCGTATTCGGCTCGCCTGATCGCCGATCCAGCACTGCTGCGCAGCAAACTTTCTGAGGAAGCTGTGGAACTGGGCTCCGCGGCAGACGCCGCTCACGTTGCGCGCGAGGCGGCGGATCTCATGTACTTCACACTCGTCACCATGCAACGGGCCGGAGTGAGCCTCGCGGACGTCGCGAGCGAACTTGACCGGCGTGCCCTCCGCATCACGCGCCGCCCGGGCAACGCCAAGGTCGAAGGGAGTGTGCCGCAATGAATGATCCCCTCCTGCGTGTCATTCGCGCCGACGAACTCTCATACCGCCGCTCCCGCGCTGTGGACGACGTCACACTGGCCGCCGCACGAACCATCCTGGACGACCTCGACGCGCGGGGGGATGTTGCCGCGCTCGAGCACGCGCGTCGCCTGGGCGACATCCGCGAGGGCGATCCGCACCTGCACGCCCCTGCCGATCTCGCCGCTGCGCGCGATCGCCTGCCTCGCGCGCAGCGAGACGTTCTGGAGCGCACCGCCAGTCGTATCCGTACCTTTGCCGATGCGCAGCGGGAGTGCCTTCGGGACGTCACCGTTTCTATCCCCGGAGGCGAGGCCGGGCACACGCTTACTCCGGTGCAAAGCGCGGGGTGCTACGCGCCGGGCGGTCGGTATCCGCTGCCATCGTCGGTACTGATGACCGCCGTTACGGCCCGCGCCGCGGGCGTCCAAGAGGTCTGGGTCGCTTCGCCGCGACCCACAGACGCCACGCTCGCCGCCGCCGCGATCGCCGGGGCCGATGGGCTGCTGGCTATCGGCGGCGTTCAAGCGATCGGCGTCATGGCGCGGGGCCTGCTCAGCGTCCCCCGCTGCGACATGATCGTCGGGCCGGGCAATCGCTGGGTCACCGCGGCCAAGCACCTTGTTTCCGGCGAGGTGGGGATCGACATGCTGGCCGGTCCTTCGGAACTCCTGATCCTTGCCGACCACACCGCCGACCCGGCCCTCATCGCCGCGGACTTGCTGGCGCAGGCCGAACACGACGATGACGCAGTGCCCATGCTCGTGACCACGTGCGCGGAACTCGTGCCGGGTGTCGAACGAGAACTTCAATCCCAGCTTGAGTCGCTTCCCACGGCGGCCATGGCACGAACGTCCCTGCGCAACGGCTTCGCGATCGTCGCAACAACGCTCGAGCAGGCCCTCCTCTTTGCGAATCGAATCGGGCCCGAACATCTGGAGATCATGGCGGTTGACGCCGCGGCAGTTGCACGCGGCGTTCGCAACGCCGGCGCAGTCTTCCTCGGCACCAAGACCCCGGAGGCTTTAGGCGACTATGGCGCGGGGCCCAATCACGTCCTGCCGACCGGCAGCACGTCGCGGTTCCGCGCCGGGCTTTCGGTCTTCTCGTTCGTACGGGCAAGGAGCTGGCTCCGCATCGACGATTCGTCCACGGCCCTCGCTGTGCATGCCGACGCGGTTGCATTGGCACGTATCGAGAATTTGGAAGCGCACGCACGATCGGTCGAGTGTCGAGCCGCGGATCGGTCCGTGGTACCCTGAATGAGATCTGCCGCGGGCGGGGCCTTTAGAAATTGAAGAACCCCGCTGGTTCAGCGGGTCTCTTCCACCGAGACGGACGGGTTCCGAAGGGTCACCGTGCCCGTCCAAGCCCTCCGGAGGCCAGCAAGCGCCTGGTACCCAACTCCCACAGACGGCGATTGTTCTTCACGCCGAGTTTCTGCGTCCTGTCGGCACGGAGGGCGGTGAGCGCGAGGCGTCTCAGGCGGCACATGTTCTGGGCTCCGTGGCCCTTGCGGAAGCGGCTGGAGATCTGCCGGCTCTATCTGTTCACGCCCTCTTTCACGGTTTCACGCTCAGCAAAAACCGCGTTTCTGGCTCCCAGTGGCGGATTGCCTGGACAAAAAGTTCAAACCCCGTCCTGTCACCCCGATTGCCGTGACCAGGGATGGCCGGCCGGATTCATGTTCGCCGCAGGCGGTTGAGCATCGGACCGACTTCATCCACGAAATCGTGCAGGTCCTTGAATTCGCGATAGACACTGGCGAAGCGGATGTAGGCAACGTGGTCAAGGTCAATCAGTTTTTCCATAACCATCTCGCCAATTTGCCGGCTTTCGACCTCCGGCTCGCCGAGCAGGTAAATTTCCTGGAGAATCTCACCGACGATCTGCTCAACCCGCTCGGTGCGGATGGGCCGTTTCCAGCAGGCCAACTCGACGCCGCGGCGGATTTTTTCCGGGTTGTAAGGTTCGCGGGTTCCATCTTTCTTGACCACCCGAACGTCCAGTTCGGCAACCCGTTCATAGGTTGTGAAGCGGCGCTCGCATTCGATGCATTGCCGGCGGCGACGGATCACGTAGCCGTCGTCGTGGCCGCGTGAGTCGATCACGCGATCGTTGTCAGCCTGGCAGAATGGACATTTCATCGTGGATCGCCGGAGAGGCGATCTCCAGTGGACCGTGGCCAGACGCTTTCGGCGGCCAGACTCCAGCATTTGAGCAGGAAGGTCGAACGGGTTCGAGGGTGGATCAGGCCGGCGCGCGGGCAGGACTGTTATACTGCGACCGACTTTGCCCCTGGTGGTCGGTCACCGGCTGCGTTAGTGAACCGAAACGCGCTAGCGTACGGGCTCAGCGAAGAGCCCGCGGCTAGCGCCCTGCGGTTCATCCTAAACCCTGTCGGTGACGTAGCCCCGGTCGGTGCATGTCGACTGGATCCGGGAAGTTTCCCCTCAACGCTGCGAGGACTGCCCAAAGTGAGTGACGCGAAAGAACGGCTTGGCAAGGCGGTCGAGCAGGCCCGGAACGGCGGGGACGGCATCGCGGAAGTCGACCTCTGGCAGGGCAGCTATTCACCGCGGGCGATGTGTGGCACGTGGCTGGCGGCCGGGATCGTGACCCTGCTGGGACTGCTTGCAATGTTCTTCGGTTACGGTCTGGGCGGCAACGGCACGGCCTGGCTGGCATTCGGGGCGGCCACGCTTCTGGTCTGGCTGGTGCCGTCCTCAATCGCCCTGTACCGCAAGCTCGTCCACCACTACGAACTGACCAGCCAGCGGCTGAAGCATCGGGAAGGGTTTCTGGTCAGGACGATGCACCGTGTCGAGCTGATCGACGTTGACGACGTAGTCTACCGGCAAGGTCCGATCCAGCAGCTGCTGGATGTAGGGGACATCACGATCAAGTCCTCCGACGACACCCACCCGCAGCTATTTCTGCGCGGGATTGCCAGTGTGAAGAAGGTGGCCAACCAGATCGACGACGCCCGGCGCGGCGAACGGCGACGACGCGGGCTGCACATCGAGTCGGTCTGAGACGCCAGTCCGGCGTGACTTCGGCTTTCAGACCTGACGGGCTCCCGACGGCCTGGCCTGCCGTGGTCCGGACGGCCGGTTTGCCCGTGGGTTTCGCGGCCCCGGACAGGACAAAAAGGACTGGCGTTGACCGGGCGGCAGTTTTTCAATCGCGTACCTGAGCATGGTTCGCGGCATCGTTCCCGCATACCGGTCGAGGAACGCCAGCAAGGCCGGATTACTCACCTTTCCCATTTCACGAAGTAGCCAGCCGGTGGCTTTGTGAATCAGGTCGTGGGAGTGGGCGAAATTGAGCCGAGCCAGTTCCAGCAACTCACCGAACTCGCCGGCTTTCACCTGGGGCATGGTGGCGACTACCGCAATCCGCTGCTCCCAGAGGGACTTTGATCGGGAAAGGCGGCCAAGGATCTTTCGTTCGCCCGGATGGTCGAGCAGCCAGGCACCGAGAATTTGCGGCGCGGAACTGTCGACGAGGTCCCAGTTGTTGACCCGGTTGAGCTGGGAGAGATAAAAGCGGACCAGCTGCCCGCGGTCGTCGCCAGGTGCGCGCTCGAACTGGCGGACCAGCACGATGAGTGCCGTCAGCCGGACTTCGTGCCAGGATGATTTTAAGGCCCGAGCCAGTTCGGCTTCCGACATTGACGAAAACTGCCGCGCGATCTGCCTCTGGTCGGGGACCACCACGCCGAGGAAGCGGTCGCCTTCGCCGTAGCCGCCCGGATGGGTCTGAAAGTAACCCGGCAGAAACGCGGCCTTGTCCGGACGAGCCTTTGCCTTCAGCGCCGCAAGCAGTCCGGCCGCCGTGGGTCGTTCCGCTTTGGCAACGACAGCCCTGGATTTCGGGAGGCTGCTTTTCTTCGATGCCATCAGGCGAACAGGTCGACTGCCGGATAGCGCTGATCGAGCACAAGAGCCGGATCAACTCCCAGCCACTGTTCCAGCACCGTGGCATACAGGCTGCGATAATCGACCGTGAACTTCAAGTCGCCTTCGTCGAGATCGGTCAGGCTCGGGTAACGGCCAGCGAGGGGCGACTTCATCCGCGGCCCGGTCAGCTGGACGATACTGGCCGCGCCGTGGTCCGTGCCAAAGCTGCCGTTTTCCTTCAGCCGGCGGCCGAATTCGGAGAATGTGAACAACAGCACCCGGTCGAGGTTGCCCTGTTTTTCCAGGTCGCCGTGGAAAGCCGCACTCGCTCCGGCCAGCTCGGCCAGCAGGCTGGCATGAGCCGGACCCTGGTTGGCATGCGTGTCGAACCCGTCCAGCGTGACGTAGTAGACGCGGACCGGCATGTCGGCTGCAATCAGGTCGGCCACCAGCCGCAGCTTCCCCGCCAGCCCGGTGGTCGGGTAGCTCACGCCGCGGTCCCTGGTATTGCCGACTTCGGCAAGCCGGCGGCTGGCGCGGGTCGCGGCGGCGACGCCCTGCTCGAGATGCTCCAGCAACGGGTTGCCGGACTGGCGCGGCAAGCCGTTGCTCAGCTCCAGCAGCTTGCTGACTTCGCCATCGCCATCAAACGTCAGCCGGAACGATTCGATTGACCGGATCGATGTCGCGGGCGTCCCGCGCGTGGCGAGGGCCAGCGGCTGGACCTCGCCGCCCAGATGCAGCGGCGGCAAACGGCCGGGCTGTTCCAGCTGCCCGGCCGCGCGGCCCAGCCAGCCCGTTGACTGGGGACCGGTCAGCTGATGGGCCGTGTGCCAGAGGTCCATCGATTCGAAGTGTGACCGGTTCGGCTGTGGATAGCCAACACCCTGGACAACTGAAAAACGGTCCGCTTCCAGCATCGCCGCCATCGGCTCGAGGGCCGGGTGCAACCCCGCGTAGTCGTCCAGTCGCACGACCTGATCTTTGGGGACGGCCAGCGAAAACCGGTTCTTGGCATAAAGATCATCGCCGTAAGGCACCAGCGTGTTGACCCCGTCGTTGCCACCCGAAAGCTGGATCACGACCAGCACTTTCTCGCCACCAGCCCGGCCATGTCGCGCCGCGCGGGCGAAAACGCCCGGCAACGGTCCGCTCAAACTCAGCGCGGCAACCGAACCGGCAAGCGAAGTCACGAAATGTCGGCGATCAATCATGGTTTCGACTCCCAACTGGATTTCGTGTCCAACAATCTGTCACCACAAGCGATCTGCGGTGATCCCAAAAAATCATCGAGGTGCCGAGGGCACACGTGTTCAATTCCCGGATCTGAGGGATCTGCTACAAATCCAGAGTCTGGATAATCTCAAATCTCAAATCTCAAATCTCAAATCTCAAATCTCAAATCTCAAATCTCAAATCGTCTGACCAGGGACTCTGGACCAAGGACTCTGGGAATTAGCAATCTCAGGCCAGATGGAACTCTGGCAACGTTGCCAGCGCCGAGACGAGCCGCACCAGCCGCTCCGAACGGTTGCGCGTTCCGCCAGCAATCGACTCAAGCTGTTTCATCACGGCAGCCGGTGGACGCACGGCCAGCAGCCAGCCGACCGCCCCCTCGACCAGACTCGCGGCATCATCCTTTTCACCCAGCCCCGCCGCGCCCGGCAGCCGCCCCGCGCTGGCTTGCATCAGCCGGGCCACCAGATTGGCCCGGCCCGTCAGAGTCTGGGCATTGATCCACGTCGTTCCGCCCTCCCAGCCCGCGACCGAGGGCGGATACAAGGGCAGCTGGCCGATCGCCGCGAGTTCGCTGGCAAGCTCGTCCATGTTGGCTTCGAGTCCGAAGTTTCGCATCAGTCCAACCGCCAGCTCGACCGGCCCGCTGATTCGCGCGCCGCGGGCTTCGGCCGAAAAGAAAATCCGGCTCGCCAGAATCCGCTCCAGCAGCTTGCCGGTGTGCAGTTTCTCCCCCCGGTACCAGTCGGCCAGCCGTGCGATGAGCGGCGAATCCGCGGGCAAATCATCGGCGACATGGAACCGCACCAGCTTGTGAACCAGGAACCGCGCCGTGGCCGGATGCTTGACCACGACATCGACCGCCTGCTCCCGGTCGTAACTGCCGGCCGCGCCGAGAAACCGCTTTTCGTTCCGGTCGTGCTGAAACGAGTTGAAGCGGAACTGGCCGTAGCGGATTTCCGACCCGGTGAAACAGCGGGCCAGCTGGCGGATGTCCTGTTCGGTGTATTGCCCCAGTCCCAGACAGAACAGCTCCATCAGCTCGCGCGCAAAGTTCTCGTTCGGCTTGGCCTTGCGGCTCTCGCGGCAGTCGAGCCAGACCAGCATCGCCGGATCGCAGGAGATCGCCCGGGCCAAGGCTCCGAACTCGCCCTGCCCCAGTTCGCGCAAGGTCCGGTACTGGGCCAGCATCAGCCGCGTTTGTTCAACCTTTGCAGCACTGGTCGCAAAATGACCGTGCCAGAACAGCGTCAGCCGTTCGCGCACGGCCGAGCTGCCGCGCACCATCCGCAAGAGCCACCAGCTCGCCAGCCGGCGGGCTTCGCTGCCTGCTGCGATCACGTCCGCGACGGAGTCATCCTCCGCGGGACCGGTCGTCGTCGCCGCGTCGAGCAGTCCGCGCACGACTTCGGCCGGTGTTCGCGCAGCGTCGGCCGCCAGCTGCTTCCAGGTCGTGCCAAAACCGGCCCGACGATGCAAATGGGCGACTTTGGCCAGATCCCAGACGTCGCCATCTGCCGGCGACCATGGCTCCCAGGCTGTGGCGGGGTCCAACCCGTCCCAGCGATCTGGTCCTGAAGAAACCGTTGACCGGCGGCCAGCTCTCGAGTGACGAAATCGGTTCATTGAGTTTTCAGCCTTGAGCCTCGAGAAAGCAGCACTCCGACCTGAGATTTCAAATCTGAGATTTGAGATTTGAGATTTCAATCCCCGAAATCTGTCATCACTTTCCGTCAGGCTTTTCGACGGCCCGGTTTTGAAACCCGATTCGCGTCACGAGGTCGAGTCGCCCGTGGCCGTTTTCGAGCCGGACTTCGAAGTCGCGGAACAGGCGTGCCAGTTCGAGCAGAACGGCGATTTCAGCTTGCGCCGCGGCGTGGTCATGCCCCTGTTCGATCATGTTGTTTGCGATCAGGGCCTCCCTGTTTCCGTCCAGCAATGTGGCCAGCCCGGCCAGGTCGAGCCGGACCACCGTGTTGGCAACGGCCGCGGAACCCGTTTCCCTGTCCGCAGGCACAGCGTCGCCGCCCGCAGCCGGTTCATTCTGCAGCTGCTCCGCAAGTTCGGCCGTGCTGCTCAGAACCAGACGGTCGCCCTTGACCATCAATGTGGGCGAAAAGTTGTAAACGATCAGGTCGGGCGGCGCGTCGGCTTCGGGGAAAACCCGCGAAGTGCAGACGCAACCGGTCTCCGTCGATTGCGTGTTAACGTCGTATTGCGGCAGGCCCTGTTCGGTCAGGCCAAGGTTGACGAATCCCATCGAGCTCTGGAAGGCGACCTTAAAGCGTCGTCCCATTTCGGCCGGCTCCTTGAGCTGCCCCACGAGGGCAAAGGCGGGGAGCCGGATGTTGGGCTGAACGCCTTCCGGATACTCCTGCCGGTCGACCACGATCTGCATGCCGGGCTGAAGCGCACCGAGGACTTCACCGCCGAAATCAAGGCCCGAGAAGAGCGTCGAAATCTGCGCGTCGGCCTGAACCAGCTGGGCAACCGTGTTCTCGTCAAACAGGTCTTCCTTGGAGAGCCACCAGCCCGACAGGTCGCGCCATGCCGAAACGCTGGCCAGCATGTTCGAGGCATCGACCAGATCCGGTGCCGTGGCCATTCCATCGGGACCAAAGAAATAGGCGCGGGAACTGGAGACGTTCTTCGCCTCCATCGCCGCGCCGAAAGCCAGCTGGAGATTTTCGTCGTCTAGCGTCACCCGGGCTGTCAGCCACGGTGAATCCTGAAGCGCCTCCAGCACACCGCCCAGCACCAGTTCAGTTCCCGGATTGTCGACCATCCCGCGGAACAGCTCGCGCGCCAGCCCCAGGCGCCGCACCCGGTCGAGATCGGCCCAGCCCCTTATCGCCGGCTGCCCGTCGCTGGCGTCGGCTGCAAGCTCGGGCCGCGCCGCCAGTCCTTTTTCTTCGCTGCCTTCGCCCCGCAACCTCCCTAACAGACGCATGACCGTCGCCCGATCCGTGCCCGCGACCAGATCGGACCCGCGCCGCGCGAGCGTGAAGCCTTCAAAGATCGCCAGCTTCGCGTCGCTTTCTTCCTCGACGCGATACGGACTCTCGCCCCCCGCGTTTTTCGCCTGCGTATCAACGAAGCTGAGCAATGTGCCGAGCGTCCGCCGCAGCAACGGCTCATCGTTCGACCGGACCACCACGGCGACCGAACGGCCATCGCTGCCCACCGCCACGGCGATCCCGCCACCAGCCAGTTTCTGCACCAGGTCCTGCCAGGTTGCGCCGAGCTGTCCTTCGGCAAAGGCGAGGCCGAGCCGGAATTGAAGATACTGCGGGCTGCCCATCGCAGCCTGGACCGACTTGAGTTCAAGCGCCCGCCGGATGGCCGGGTGATGGACGAGCGTCTGGACCAATACGTCCGGCCGGGCAATCTCGACGAAAGCGACTGAATCGGCGGGAAAAAGCGCGGCCGCGGAGTCTTCACGGGACTCGGACCCCGGGGGGGCCGATTGGGCGCTGGCCACGGGCGCCCAGCCCGAAACCACCGTCGCTGTCCACAGCCCCAGCCCCATCAGTCCGGCCAAAAACCATCGGCGGCATGTCATCGCGGCAACCCCTGAAGGACGACCCAGTTCCGTTCTTCCAGAAGCTACCTGGCCCGGCGTGGCCGGGTTTCCACTGGCTTGTTATTTCCTTTTGATTGAGCGTTGGTGCTGGAAGATCCCTTGCTTGCGCTGCGGGCTGGTATTGCGCCGAGGCCTGGTGTTGACCGCGCCTCCGCCAGTCGTCGCCGGCTCAACCGGCAATACGCTTCCACACAGTCAATCCCGATCCAGTTTCGCCCCAGTCGCTCGGCCACGACGCCGACCGTCCCCGTTCCAAAAAACGGATCGAGCACCACGCCACCCGGGGGACAGGTCGCCCGGATGCAGGTTTCAACAAGCGCCTCCGGAAAGACCGCGAAATGGGCAGCGCGGTTTTTCGACAGCGGCACCGACCAGACGGTCCGGCGATTGCGGCCAAGCGGATGAAAGGCCTGGTCCCAGCGGCCATCGTGCAAGTTGCCCTTGCCCGCGTTCTTGCCCGCTTCGGGCGTGCCGCCGCGCTGGCCAAAGTGCTTGCGGCCGCCTTTCATCCGCGACCGTTCGCTGAACGTGACATGCGGCTCGCGAATCGCGTCGGCGTCGTACCAGTATTCGGCCGAACGGGTCAGCAGGAAGACATACTCGTGATCGGTCGTCGGCCGGTTCGTGACCGGCGAAGGCATGGCATTGGGCTTGTGCCAGATGCAGTCGCTTCGCAACAGCCAGCCCACGTCCTGCAATGCGAGGACCAGCCGCCAGGGCAATCCGAGGAGCTGCCCGCCCTCGTATTTGTCACCGATTACGATCCAGATGCTGCCCGAGGTTTTGAGCACGCGGGGCACTTCGGCAAAAAGTTCCACCAGTCGTTCGACATAAGCGGCTGGTGATGCCTCCTGTCCAATCTGATACTGGTGCCCGTAATCGCGCTGGCGATAATAGGGCGGGCTGGTGACGACCGTGTCGGCCGACCCGGCAGGCAGCGAGCGGATCACCGTGGTGGCGTCGCCGCAATGGACGCGATCGAGGCCCGCGAACTTTTTGGGGGGCAAGCGACCTCCTGTTCATCCAAACGCCATAGCCGTCCGTCGACGCATTTCGCCAGCCGCTGCCTGCTGAAACTGCGGTTTGCGATCCGGTCGTTCAGAATACCAGCCCGCAGCACGAGCAAGGGATCTGCCCCGGAATCCGGATCCCTTGCTTGCGCTGCGGGCTGGTAATGAGGTTCACTGCGCGCTACATCCGGTCGACGACGCCGATGCCGAGCAGTTGCAGGCCCTGGCGGACGGTTCGTGCGGTCAGGTCGCAGAGTGCGAGCCGCGACTGCCGCAGCGACTCCGGCTCAGCCTTCAGCACCGGGCACTGGTCGTAGAAGCGGAAAAACTGCTGGGCCAGCTCGAACAGGTATTGGGCCAGCAGATTGGGGCGGTAGTCCACCAGCACATCGTCCAGGGTCTCTCCCAGTCGAAACAGCTGGATCGCGAGCTGCCGTTCAACGCCGGTTGAAAGGTCGAACGCCGGCACGATCTTCCGCAACGATGCGACATCGATGTCGCCTTCACGAAAGACACCCTGAACGCGAGCGTAGAGATATTGCAGGTAGGTCGCCGTGTTGCCCTTCAGCTCCAGCATCTTGTCGTAACTGAATTTGTAATCCGACAGACGGTTCTGTGAGAGGTCGGCGTACTTCAGCGCTCCGATCCCGATCGTCGTCGCAATTTGCTCAAGCCCCTCGGCATCCAGCCTCGCAAGGTGGGGCGAATTCATGTCGCGGAGAACCGCGCGGGCCCGCTCTTCGGCCTCGTCGAGCAGTCCCTCCAGGCCGACCGTCCCGCCCGACCGGGTCTTGAAAGGCTTGCCATCGTCGCCCAGCACAGTTCCGAAGCTGACATGGACCAGCTGGACCCGCTCGTAGCCCCACAACCGGGCGGCGGCAAACAGTTTTTCAAAATGCTCGTGTTGCCGGTGGTCAACGACATAGAGCACGACATCGGGTTTCCAGACCTGCATCCGGTAACGGATCGTCGCGAGGTCGGTCGTGGAATAGAGGAAGGCGCCGTCCTTCTTCTGCACGATCATCGGCGTGTCAAAGCCGTCAAGGAAAACGCACAGGGCTCCCTCGCTCTCGCGGGCCAGTCCTTTCGTTCCCAGGTCTTCGACCACGGCTCCCAGCTGGTCGTGGTAGAAGCTCTCACCGAGCTGGTGATCGAACGTGATCGCCAGCCGCTGGTAGATCTTCTCAATGTCCTCGCGGCACCAGGGCAGGAACTCGTTCCAAAGGCTGCGGTTGTCTTCGTCGCCGGCATGGAGAGCCGCGGTTTCCTCCAGCACGCGTGCGGCCAGGTCGGGATGCCCGTCAGCCTGTTGGCGGAGGACCGGATCGGATTCAACCGCCGCGATCCTGTTGCTCTCCTCCCCCGCCGCTTCGCGCAGCTCGCCAAGGCGAACCTTGATCCGCTCCAGCTCCTTGCGGTGTTCCTTGGCCAGTTTTGCGTCGGGCGGCACCGGTTTCGCGGTCAGCGATTCCAGCTCGCGTTCGGCATCCGCCAACGCCCGCTGCACGGCCGGCAGCTTCTGCCGAGCCGCCTGGCAGTCGATCACCGCCCGCACGGTGCGATAAAGTTCGCCCAGGTGCCCGACCGGGTTTTCATTCCAGCGAACCGGATCGCGAAAATGGCGATAGCCGTAGATGATCATCCCGAACTGGGTGCCCCAGTCGCCGAGGTGGTTATCGGTGACAACGCGATGCCCCGCAAAGGACAGGATCCGTGAAATGGCATCGCCGATCACCGTGCTGCGGATGTGCCCCACATGCATCGGCTTGGCCACGTTGGGCGACGAGAAGTCGACGACGAACGTGCGAGTCGGACTGGCGACAGGAACGCCGAGCCGGTCGCTGGTGAAAGCTTCACCAACCGCTTGCTGAATCGTCGCCGTTGCCAGAGTCAAATTGATGAAGCCCGGTCCGGCGACTTCGACCTTTTCGCAAAGCCCATCCAGCTTCGCCGCTGCCACGATTTCCGCTGCGACATCGCGTGGCGGCTTCCCCAGCCGCTTGCCCAGCTGCATCGCGAAATTGGCCTGGTAATCCCCAAACTTCGTATCCTGTGCCGGCCGGATCAGGGCCAGACAGTCCTCGGCCGGAATCTTCAACTCGGTCAAGGCGGACGCAAACCGCGACCGGATTTCGGACAGAACATTCATCAGTGGCCGATCCAGCAGATTGATGATTTCTTCCCCGCCTCTCACCCCCTTGCCCAGGTCTTACCGGGACAATGGGGTGGAGAATGAGGAGAGGGTGGACTGACAAAACGGCGAATTCCTGTGAGCCTGAGGCGCTGGCCGATTCCCCTGGGTGGGAGCGTATGATGGAGTCAGCGTTTTCGGCTAGCGCCTCAGGCTCACTTTTTATCAGCCGAGGCGGGAGAGCGAGGGGCGACAGCGCAATTTCTTGCGGCCGGTTGGCTCCTGTCACAGGGCCTCTTTTCACCGTCCCGAATTTCACAGAATCAGCCCGTTTCTGCAATCGGTCAGCTAACATCACGTCTCGCCCGAACCAACCCCAGGATTCTTACGGCCGGATCGCATGACCCCAGTGGAGCACGAAACGGGCCGCCAGACTGATACGGGTGGAGCGCCCAACCCAGCCATGCCGTCATCTGCTCTCCGCTGGCTGATCGTCTGTTGCCTCGTCTGGATCGCCCTCGCGTGGTACGGCCGCTGGAACAACCGGGGCCCTGATCCGGTCCTCGATGAACGGCCACAAGCAGGTCCCACCGCGCGGTTTTCAGCCGGCCGCGCGATCCGTCTGGTCGAGCAGCTGGTCGGCGATGGAGAACCGCATCCCGCCGGCTCGCCGCAAAACGATGTGGTTCGCGCGCGGCTGGTCGAGTCGATCCGTCAACTGGGCATCGAGCCGGAGATCCAGACCTCGGAACTCCGCCGCTGGCGAGTCGAGGAGGGTCAGGTCTATCCGCTTGAAAACGTGCTTTTCGGTCTGCCGGCAGACGATCCGGTACCGAACGCCCGGACGCTGTTATTGCTGGCGCACTATGACTCGGTTCCGACTGGACCGGGAGCGGGCGACGACGCGGCCGGTGTGGCGACGGTGCTGGAGACCGCCCGGCTGCTGCAGACCCTTGCGGGGCGGCGACACCATGTACTTTGCCTCATTACCGATGGCGAAGAGCTCGGTCTGCTCGGTGCGGCCCGGTTTCTGGAACAACATCCGCGTGCACAGGATGTGGACCTGTGCATGAACCTGGAAGGCCGCGGCAACCGCGGGCCGAGCCTGATGTTTCAGACCGGGCCGGACAACCGCGGGGCCATCCGCTTGATGGCGCGA
Source organism: Planctomycetota bacterium (assembly GCA_031405895.1). Lineage (GTDB taxonomy): Bacteria > Planctomycetota > Planctomycetia > Pirellulales > Pirellulaceae > BJ22. The sequence continues at coordinate 24,737 of JANOFL010000059.1, read as the reverse complement.
ACCGTGTCCCGCCCCTTCAGCAGCTCGCTCTATGAAGCCGTTTACCGGCGGATGCCCAACGGGTCGGACTTTACCCTGTTTCTCGACGAAGGCATTGGCGGATTCAACTTTGCGTTCATTGGCAACGTCCGGGCATACCATCAACCGGAAGACTCAGTCGCGAACCTCGACCTGCGCAGCCTTCAGCATCATGGCGACAACGCCTGGGAGCTGGCCCGCACGCTGGTGACGGAGTCCGGCTGGCCGGGGGAAGAGGGCGGCGCGGTCTGGTTTGACTTGCTGGGCATCTGGCTGGTCTGGTGGCCGAAGTGGCTGACACTGCCTCTCGCCTGCGCGGGGTTGCTTCTGGCGTGGTGGACCACGCGCGGGAGCGAAGATTCCGCAGGCGGTGAACTGCGGGGCCGGTTCATCCGGCTTCGATCCTGTGTGGCCGTGGTGTTGGTTACGATCCTGACGGCCGGTGTCCTGACGGGAGTGATGTGGCTGGTTTCGCTGGACAAGTTGCTGAGCGTGCCGTGGCCCTCGGAGCGGACGTCGTTGCTGCTTTTGGCGGGGCTGGGGGCCGGTGCCGTTGCTTTGACCGCGGCAGGTGTTCGGCTGAGCCGCGCGGTTGGGCTTTTGCCGCGCCGGGAAGAAAGCGGTGTGGAGGCCTGCGGTGGATGGCTGATCCTCGCGGCCCTTTTGGCCGCGGTGATTGCCGGTCAGGCGGCCGAAGTTTCGTACCTGGTGCTTGTCCCGGCACTGGCGGGAGGCTTGGGTGCTGCCTGTTGCCGGTTGACTTCCGCGCGGGCGACGTGGGGAACGGTGATTGGCCCAATGGTGGCAGGGTTGATCGCCCTGCCTCTGGTGCCGTCGCTGTTTGATGCGCTGGGCTTTCGATTACCGTGGCTATGGCCGGTGGCGATCGCCGCGTTTGGCAGCAGCCTGACCGGGCTGTTGATCCGTGTTGGTGGACGCCAACTGGACCATTTTTCCTGTGCGTGGCTGGGAGCCGCACTCATTGCGGTTTCGGCGGCCGTCGTTTCGGCCCACAGCGAGGGAATGTGAACCGGATGGGGGCTGTCGGCCGGGGCGGCTTGCCGTTTGACGTGCGGCCAGGGAAACTGGCGGGCGTGAGAAGGGGTACGAGCCTTTCCAAAGCCGTCGAATACCAGCCCGCAGCGGGAGTCGAGAATCGTCCCGGAACGGGATCGGACCCCAAGCTGCTCCCAGGATTGCGCAGATTGGCGTCAGACCCAGAAGGTTGCCGGATAGCCATTTGGTACGAATCGCACTAACGTCCGAACCAGACCAGCAACGATGACCGCCGCCATTGAACTGCGCAATGTCACCAAGCGGTTTGGCCGCCATACGGCTGTCAATGCGCTCGACCTGACGGTGCCCGCCGGCTCGATCTACGGCTTCATCGGCCCGAACGGCAGCGGCAAGACGACGACGCTGCGAATGATCCTCCGCATCTTTCAGCCTGACAGCGGCGAAGTCATCGTGCTTGGCCAGCCTCGCGGCGCGGTTGCCGACGACCGGCTCGGCTACCTGCCCGAGGAACGCGGCCTCTACAAGCGGATGCGGGTCCGCGACATCCTGACGTATTACGCGCGACTCAAGGGCCTTCGCAACTGCCGCCCCGAGATCGACCAGTGGCTGATCCGGCTCGGTGCGGTCGAATGGGCCAACCGCCGGGTCGATGCGCTTTCAAAAGGCATGGCCCAAAAAGTCCAGTTCATCGCCGCCGTCGTGGCCCGCCCCCAGCTGGTCATTCTGGACGAACCGTTCAGCGGTCTCGATCCGGTCAACATGGAATCGCTCCGCGACGCCGTGCTCAGCCTGCGTCGCCAGGGAACCACCGTGGTCTTCTCGACCCACGACATGGATATGGCGGAACGGATTTGCGACACGATTTTCATGATCTTCCGGGGGCAAAAAGTGCTGGACGGAACGCTGGAGTCGATCCAGTCGCAATACGCGGCCAACCGGTTGCGGGTCCGCTTTGCCAACGGCGGTTCAATTCCCAGTCTGCAAGGCTGGGCCGGAGTGGATGACCTCCAGATATCCGGCCGGCAAATCGATTTCCGGATCGACCGGGCCGAGCGGACGCAGGAAGTCCTCAAGCGGCTGGTCGCCGAAGGCGCAGTCGAGCATTTCGAGATCGTGAAGCCGTCGCTGCACGATATCTTCGTCCGGATCGCCTCACCGGAACGGTCGCCGATGCTGGAAAGCGAAGCGGCCTGACGGGCTGCACGAGATCATGAAAATACCAGCCCGCGGCGCAAGCAAGGTCGGCAAGGAATCCGGTTTTCCCTTGCTTGCGCCGCGGGCTGGTATTGAAAGCGCAACTTCAAAAAGCACAAGCAAGGTCCAGTTGTCGGATTGACTCCAGCTCCGGCCATTCACCAGAACCACTGATCGATGTACAAGATCCTCACCATCGCCGCCCGCGAATACCGGGCGATGGTCGCCACCAAGACCTTTCTCGTCTCGCTGGTGATGATGCCCGTGCTGATGCTGGGCTCGCTGGCTGCGATCGAGCTGCTGAAGAACTCGGGCAAGGTCGAAGAACGAAAGATCATCGTCCACGACGCCAGCGGTCAGTTCTACGACCACCTGCGTGCCGAAGCGGAGAAATCCAACGCCGAAGTCCGGGCTCGCGAAGCCGAACGGGCCGCTGGCCCGAAAGCTCCGGGCGAGGCGAACTCCGCCGCTCCCGAACAGGCCACGGACGACGATGACGACGATCAGCTGCCCCAGGCTTCGCGCGGCGAAATCCTGAACCTCGAGCGGCTGGAACTCGCATCTGGCCAGGCCGTGGCCGATGAGGTCCGGGCCGACGTGTCGCAGCGAATTCGCGACGGAGAGCTTTACGCCTTCGTCGAGATCCCCGCGCCCGCCAGGGAAGGGGAAGCCGGTCCGCCCGAGATCCTCTTCTACTCGCAGGATTCCAGCCTCGCCGACGCGCGGGGCTGGCTGGCCGGGCAGATCGGGACACTCGTCCGGAACCGACGCCTGCAGCAGGCCCAAATCGACCCGGAAAAAGTCGACGTGGCTAGCCGGCCGGTTCCCGTCAAAGGGATGGGGCTGCTGACCCGCAACTCCGATGGCAGCATCACGCCGGCCCGCGAGAAGAGCCCGATGATCGACATCTTCCTGCCTTTCGGCGCGATGATGTTCATGTTTCTCGTGATCTTCATGGCCAGCCAGCCGATGCTCGAAAGCGTGCTTGAGGAAAAATCGCAGCGGATCGCGGAAGTCCTGCTTGGCTCGGCCAGCACATTCCAGCTGATGCTCGGCAAGCTGCTCGGTACGGTCGCCGGTTCGCTGACCGTGTTCTGCATCTACATTATGGGTGCTCTGGTCGTCGCGCAGCGGGTCCCGTGGCTGGAGAGCCTGCCGCGCGAACTGTTGCCCTGGTTCATCGCCTTCCAGATTCTGGGCGTGCTGTTTTACGCCGCGATTTTCATGGCCGTCGGGGCCTGTGTCAGCCAGCTCAAGGAAGCCCAGTCGATGCTGATGCCGGTCTGGATGATGATGATGGCACCGATGTTCGTCTGGTTGCTGATCCTCCGCGGACCAAATGGCTCGCTGGCCCGCTGGCTCTCGCTCTTCCCGCCTGCCACGCCGACGACGATGGTGATGCGGCTGGCGACCGGTGTCAGGATTCCGGCGTGGGAGCTGGTGACTGGCCTCGTCGGGCTGATCGTCGCTACATTGCTGGTGGTGTTTTTCGCCGGGCGGGTCTTCCGGGCCGGAATTCTCTGGCAAGGCAAGACCCCCCGCTTCAGCGAAATCATCCGCTGGGCCATTTCGGGCTGAACCACCAAGAAAACATCTCTTCCCCGTCTCCCCCACAATGAAAAACATCTTCCCCCTCTCCCCCCGTTGCTCTGAACGGGTGGGAGAGGGCCGGGGTGAGGGGGGAGAAATGTGCGTGACGAAACAACAGACGATCGGGAACCATGCAACATTGAATCGCGGAATCATCTTTTCATCGAGAGCGGTTTTCAGTTTGCCGCGTCCCCGCGCTGTTCGGATGGAACATGACCTCCATACAAACTTGTTGCGCGGACGCCCCCTCCCCCCGCCCTCCCCACACCGCTCAAAGCAGCGGCGTGGGAGGGAGCCGGAAAAGGAGTGGTTCTTGCGCCGCGTGGGGCATAGCTCTGCTTTGCCGACCGCGCACAGTGGGGCACAGCTCCGCTTTGCCAGCAAATACCCCACTGAACTCATCAGGATTCCCCGCTCCCAAAGGAGGCCGCCGTGAGCACCGGAGCCAGCCCCGCCACCCCGCTGATCGGGCGGATCGAAATCGCCCGCAACTGGCTGCCGCGTTATACCGGCATGCCGCTGGACGAATTCGGCGACTATGTCCTGCTGACCAACTTCCACAACTACGTCACGCGGTTCTGTGAGAAGTTCAGCTGCCAGATGTACGGCGCGGGCAAGCCGATGCAGGCGGCCACCAACTCGGCGGGCCTGACGATCATCAACTTCGGGATCGGCTCGGCCAACGCCGCCACGATCATGGACCTGTTGCTGGCCCGGATGCCGAAAGGCGTGCTCTTTCTCGGCAAGTGCGGCGGCCTGAAAAGCAGCACCGAACTGGGCCACTTCATCCTGCCGATCGCCGCGATCCGGGGCGAAGGGACCAGTCTCGACTACTTCCCGCCCGAAGTCCCGGCCCTGCCGAGCTTCAAGCTTCACAAGTTCGTCTCCGACCGGATCATCGAGCGGCATCTCGACTACCGGACCGGCGTGGTCTACACGACCAACCGGCGGCTCTGGGAGCACGACGAAGCCTTCCGCGCGCGGCTGCTCGCGATGACCTGCATCGGGATCGAGATGGAGACCGCCACGATCTTCATCGTCGGCCACCACAACGCCATCTCCCGCGGCGCGCTGCTCCTCGTCAGCGACGTGCCGATCACTCCCGAAGGCGTCAAGACCGAGGAATCCGACCGCTTCGTCACCGACCGCTGGTCCGACGTCCACCTCGACATCGGCATCGAAGCCATGACCGAAATCGGCGTCCAGGGTGAACAGATCCGGCACTTTGTGTATTGAACGCGATCAGCGAGATCTCCGCGACCAGGTCGCCAGGTTGTTTTTCTTGCCCCCTTCTCCCCCGTTTGTTTTGTCTTCCAAAACAAACGGGGGAGAAGGGCTGGGGTTGAGGGGGCCGGGGCTGAAACATCAGCGGCCCGGATTTCGCCAACGCGGCCCGAACTGGTCTCTTTTCGCCGCAAGACTCAAGGCGATCAAAGATTCGCGCTCCGCGTCCAAACGTTACGCATCGCGTTCTCCGCGCCTCCCCACGCTTTCGCCCTCCTCACCCCCCGCCCCCTCTCCTCCAGTCGCCCGGAAAGAATCCCGGCGCGCCGGGAGAGGAGAGGGGGAGAAATCAAAAAATGGTGCGTGCGTACCGGTGGGCTGACGCCCTTCCGCTATGGGGAAGGGGAAGGCAGCAGTGTGCGTTCGACCCATTTGGTGTCGATGCGGTTGTTGACGAAGTCGGGGTGGCGGAGGACTTGCTGGTGGAAGGCGGCGGTGGTGGCGACGCCTTCGATGCGGAGTTCGCCAAGCGCGCGGAGCATGCACGCGATCGCCTGCTCGCGGTCGGGCTGGTGCACAATCAGCTTGCCGATCATCGAGTCGTTATACGGCGGGACCGAATAGCCGGCGTGGGCGTGGGAGTCGAAACGGACGCCCCTGCCGCCGGGCACGAACATCGAGCTGATCGTGCCGGGACAGGGCAGGAAGTTTTTCGTCGGGTCCTCGGCGTTGATCCGGCACTCCATCGCGACGCCGTTGCAGACCACGTCGGCCTGGGTAAACGGAAGCCGCTCGCCGGCCGCGACCCGGATCTGGTTCTTCACGAGGTCGATTCCCGTGACCTGCTCGGTGACGGGGTGCTCGACCTGGATCCGGGCGTTGACTTCGATGAAGTAAAAATTGTGCTTGTCGTCGACAATAAACTCGACGGTGCCGGCGTTGTGATAACCAGCGCTGCGGGCCATCCGGACGGCGGCGTCGCAGAGGGCGGCGCGGACTTTTTCGGGCAGCGTCGGGGCGGGGCTTTCCTCGATCAGCTTCTGGTGCCGGCGCTGGGTCGAGCAGTCGCGTTCCCAGAGGTGGCAGATGTTGCCGTGCTGGTCGCCGATGATCTGGACTTCGACGTGCCGCGGGCGGTCGACGTACTTTTCAAGATAGACGCCAGGGTTGCCAAAAGCGGCTTGGGCTTCGACCATCGCCTGTTCAATGGCGGGAGCGAGCGACTTCTCGTCGGGGGCGACGCGCATCCCTTTGCCACCGCCGCCCGCCGTGGCCTTGATCAGGACGGGAAAACCGATCTCGCGGGCGATCTTGAGGGCCTCGTCTGTGCTTTCGATCAGCCCCTTGCTGCCGGGGACGACGGGGACCTTGCCCTTGATCGCCAGCTCGCGGGCCGTGTTCTTGTCGCCCAGCTTGAGCATCGCGTCGGGGGTCGGGCCGATGAAGTCGATTCCGCTCTCGCGGACGACTTCATTGAAGTGGGCGTTTTCCGAGAGGAAGCCAAACCCCGGGTGGATCGCTTCGGCCCCGCTGACTTCGGCGGCAGCGATGATTTCGCGGATCTTGAGGTAGCTGTCGGTGCTGCGCGGGCCGCCGACGCAGTAGGCTTCGTCGGCCATGTCGACCCAGAGGCTGCCGCGATCGGCCTCGGAAAAGACGGCGACCGTCTCGATCTGCATTTCGCGGCAGGCGCGCATCACGCGCAGGGCAATCTCGCCCCGGTTGGCTATCAGAATGCGGTTGTACATGCGTCGTCGGCGGGCGGGACGGGGCGGCGGTTCGCCGTCAGGGAGCAACGCGAAACAGCGGCTTGTTGACGTCGACCGGCTGTTCGTCCTTGACCAGGATTTCGACAATCTTGCCCGAGACCCCGGCCGGCAGCTCGTTGAACGTTTTCATCGCCTCGACGACACAGACGACGGTTTCAGGCTGAACCATGTCGCCGACCTTGACGAAAGGCGGAGCGGTCGGCTTGGGGCGGGAATAGAACGTGCCGACCATCGGGCTTTTTATGAAGACCCCGGCCGGTTCGGCGGGCGGGGACTTGGCCGGGCCGCCTGCGGTCGCTGACGATGCAGCACCAGTCTGCGGAGCCGGATAGGGCATCGCCGGATAGCCCATCATGGCTGGCCCTTCGGCCGGCCCGCGGCGAAGACGAATCCGGCGGTCCATCTGGCGCAGGTCGATTTCGTTCAGCTGGTGTTCGTCCATCAGCTTGATCAGCTGGCGGATCCGCTCGACGTCAAACACCTGCGGCGAGGGTTCGTTCTGCTCTTTGGCCATGTCAGCCGGGTTCCCGTTCCAGGACGCGTTGCGTGCGGGCAATCCGGCCATGATACCGGCTTGTGACCAAGGCGAAAACGGCGGGAGGGCGCGCCACTGGCTGGCCTTGGTCTGAACCGATGGGCGCTAGCCTCGGGCTCTTCGGGGAGCGCGGTCGCCAGCCGGGCGTACGTCACGGAGCCCGCGGCTAGCGCCTTGCGGTTCACCGGAAAAGCGGCCTGTAATGAAGTATCAGTTCCAGAACCCGCCCCACCAGAAGAGGGCCATGATCACGCCCAGGAACCCGGAAATCCAGACGACCGAACGCAGCGACTGGCCGAGAATTTCCCGCAGTTCTTCATGGCGCGTCGCGCCGTAGACAAAGCTGACCGCGATGATCAGCGGAATGACGTAATAAAGGCGCGGCACCTGCGCGCCCTGGGCCACCAGCATCGACAACAAGTCCAGTCCAGGCATGGCGATCGCCTCAATCAGGGAATGCGGGTGTCACACGCTTGACGATCACCGGTCCGGCGAAAGCGTCGTAGATCGCAAGCAGGTTCAGCAATCCGGCGATCACCGTATAGAACGTTCCGATCTCGAACCAGTTGCCAAGCTCGGCGTGCCACATGCCGAGCACGTCGTTGTCGTTCGGCAGGATCGGCGGTGCCGGCGGTGCCATGAAGCCATCCCGGATCGTCCGCGGCAGATTCTTGACCTGATCCTCGGGCACACGCTGAAACTGCAGCTGTGGGTTGTCTTTGAAGTTGGCCGGATAGCGATGACACAGGGTCCAGAGCGGACTTCCACTCTTGGTCATCGTGGCGGCCTGGATCGCGGCCGGCAGTGCGGGCAGCCCAACGCCTGCCTGGCAGAGGTACTGCCAGCGGAAATCGCCGGGACGGAAACTGGTGTAGACCACCCGTCCACTTCCGACGCGCAGCCCGAAAAAAAATGTCCCCAGCACGCAGACCATGAAAATGAAGCCCTTGGCATATCGCTGCTGGTAGAAATGTCCTGCGCCCGGCCAGAGCCACGCCAGGAGGGCCGCAATCCGGTGATCGCGCAGGTCGACCGTCAGCTCAGCCTCGTCGTCGCCGCGATCGTAGCGGAGGATAGTCATGGACAGCTTCGTGGAACTACGATGGTGTTGAGCGAACAAACCCGATTTGGCGCCACGATGGCATCGTCGGCCTTCGGCAGGCCCACGGCTGTCTGACGACGGCCGGGTACGCTGCCCGATTGTGGTATCCCCGTCATTTCCACGCAATGTCAGCCCCGTCCCTGCCACGGTTTTTCTCGCACCAGCTGCTGGTGGCCGGCAGTCTGCGACTGGAGGGCGATGAAGCCCATCACCTGTCGCGCGTGTTGCGGCTGGGGGCTGGCGCGGAAGTGGTCCTTTTTGACGGTTCCGGCCGGGAAGTTGTCGCGCGAATCGCCACGACTGGCCGCCATGCGATCGGGCTGGTGGCGGAGCAACCGGTCGAAGTCTCGCGGGAACTCGCTTGTCCTGTGCGGCTCGCCGTAAGCCTGCCGAAGGGTGACCGGCAGAAAGTCCTGATTGAAAAGCTGACGGAGCTTGGTGTCGCGGAGCTGGTTCCGCTGGTCACCCGGCGGGGAGTCGTTCAACCGGGCACTGCGGCCCTGGAACGGCTGCGGCGACATGTCGTTGCGGCCTGCAAACAATGCGGCCGGAACCGGTTGATGGCGATCGCCGAGCCGCGCGGCGTTTCGAGCCTTGCGAGATCGCAGGCCGGTGGCTTGACCGGCTGGTTTGCCGATCCGGATTCCGGTAACCCTTCACTGGTGGCCGCCGGAACTGTCGACGCCGAGTGGTTCGCGGTTGGCCCGGAGGGCGGGTTTGACCGGGAGGAGATCAGCGAGCTGGTCGCCGCTGGCTGGAAGGGCTTTCGTCTGGGGCCGACGATCCTGCGAATTGAGACGGCGGCCGTCGCGATTGCCGCGGTCCGAGCCGCGCAGATTCTTGGTGCGCACTGATCGAGCGACCGCCGCCGGCCCGATCCGGCTGGTTGCGGGTTTCTGCTATGCTTGGAGGTTCCTGTCTGAACCCCGGGGAGAGCCGAACTTGGACGCGACTGCCGCCGCCGAAGAGCAATTGACCGTCGCGGAAATGCATCAGCTGGTCAACCGCCTGCTCGACAACACGACGCAGGTGGTGCTGGGCAAACGTGACGTGGCGCGGCTTTGCGTCGTCGCCCTGCTGGCCGGTGAGCATCTGCTGCTCGAAGACGTGCCCGGCGTGGGCAAGACCCTGATGGGCAAGGCCCTGGCTCGCAGCGTGGACGCCGACTTCCGCCGCATCCAGTTCACACCCGACCTGCTGCCCAGCGACATCGTGGGCAGTGCGGTTTACCGGTCCGACACCTCCGAGTTCGTGTTTAATCCGGGCCCGGTATTCAGCAACTTCGTGCTGGCGGACGAAATCAACCGGGCACCTCCCCGAACGCAGAGCGCCCTGCTGGAGGCGATGAGCGACCGGCAGGTCACGGTGGACGGGATCAGCCGCCCGCTGCCGCCGCCTTTCATCGTGATCGCGACGCAAAATCCGTTTGAGTTCGAGGGCACCTACGTGCTGCCGGAAAGCCAGCTCGACCGGTTCCTGCTGCGGATTTCAATGGGTTACCCGGCGCGGGAGTTCGAGCAGGAGATTCTCGAGAGCCATCGTCGGGGCGAGCCGCTGGATGAGCTGCAACCGGTCTGCGGTGCGGCCACGGTCGTCGCGATCCAGGAGGCTGTGCGGCAAATTCGGGTCGACGAAGCGGTTTCCGCCTATCTGCTGGAGATTGTCCATCAAACGCGCGAGTCGCCCGATCTCTCCGTCGGCGTGTCAACCCGCGGAGCTCTGCTCTGGTTCCGGGCCGTACAGGCGATGGCGTTTGTCGATGGCCGCAGTTTCGGCACTCCGGACGACGTCAAGTCGCTGGCGATCAGCGTCTGTGCCCACCGGGTCCAGCTGCGGCGGGCCATGCATGGAGCTTCGCGGGCCGAGGCGGAAGAGATCATCCTGCGGATTCTGTCCCGTGTGGCAGTGCCTTGAATCGGTCCGGGAACCAGGCCGGGGAGCAGCTTTTGTCGTCCATTCCCAACCGACCCGAGCCAGGTTCCGGCAGCATGGCCGGGCCAACTTTCAGTTCGCTGACCCGGGAAGGGTTTGCCTATGTGGTGGTGTCGCTGTTTGTCGCCGCCGCCGCGCTGCTGCGCAACATCAACCTGCTGATCCTGCTCAACGGGCTGATGATTGCGCCATTGCTGCTGAGCTGGCGGATCTGTGGCTCGAGCCTGCGGCGGCTGGTGTTGCGCCGGGTCACACGAACTTTCTGGTATGCCGGGCGGCCCGACGCGATCCACTGGGAGGCCTACAATCCGCACTGGATCCTGCCCGCCTGGCAATTGCTGATCGAAGACCGGCTGGTTGCCGATATCGGACAGAGTGCTGACCAGCCCGAGCCGGCGCGGACCCGGATGGTGCTGGAGCAGGTCGGTGCCGGGCGGCATCAGTCGGTTTCGTGGCGGGTCCTGTTCCCGCGGCGCGGCCTCTACACCGCCGGTCCGGCGCGGGTTAACACCAGCTTTCCGTTTGGGCTGATTCGCGCGAGCCGGAAGATCGAATCGACGACCACGATCGTGGTCGCGCCGGCACCTGGAAAGCTGGTGGCGGGCTGGGACCGGCGGCTGGTTTCCCAAGCGATCGGCGACAGTGCGGTCAAGCGCCGGGCGGGCCTGCAGGGAGACGAGTTTTTCGCGGTCCGGCCATGGCGCAATGGCGACAGCCTGCGACTGATTCACTGGAGGTCGACCGCGCGGCAGGGGCGGCCGATGGTCCGTCAGCACGACCGGCGCAGCGACCGCGACCTGATCCTGGTACTCGACCTCTGGCGACCGGCAACGACGTCCGGGTCGGCCTTGGAAACCGGGAGCCTGCCCGGCGAAGAGAAGGGGTCAGACCCCAAATTGCTCCGAAGACTGCGCGTTTTGGCGTCAGACCCCGCCGGACCGGATGACCCCTGCGAGGTGGCCCTTAGCTTCGCGATGTCGGCCGTTTTGCTGGCTGAACGGGAAACCCGCGGCCAGATCATCGTGGCGGTCTGTGGCGATTCAAGCCGGGTGATTGTCGCCCGGCCGGAAGGCAACAGTACGGGCCTGGGAGAAATCCATTCCGCGCTGGCCACGGCATCCGCGTCCGGTGCTCCCGATGTCGGCACGGCGCTGCGCGAGATTGCGAACCTGACGCCGGCCGGGTCGCCGGTCTACCTGATCTCGACGCGGCCAGTTCCGGGGACGATCCTGTTCGAACTGGATGACCAGATGGCTCCGACGCTGGCCCAGCTGCAGCCTTGGCTGCGGTTCCTGTCGCCGGGCACGCCCGGGTTTGACGCGATCTTTACGCCTTCCAGGCCGGCCGATAGCAGCCCGGAGCCGTCCGGACCTCTTATGAAAAGTCGCGCCGCGGCGATGCAGCCGGCCAGTTCGGCCGCTGGCGATTCGCGGGAGGCTGTCCGATGAAGCACCAGAAACGGCTGCTGGAGATTTCGTTTCTGATCATGGCGGTGCTGGGCGGTCTGCTGCTGACGATCAGCCTCGGCAACAGCCGGTACCTGCTCGTGGGCGGGCTGGGAGTCTTCGCGGGCTTTTTGGTCGTGGACTGGCTCGGCTGGCTGAAGCTGCCGGTCTGGGCGGCGAACATCGTTTCATTCGCCGTGCTCTACCTGTCGATGCGGGGTTTCTTTTCGACCGAAACGAGTGGCCAGCTGGGCGCGGTGGCCAACCTGCTCGTATTTCTTCAGGCGCTGTTGGTGCTGCAGGAAAAGACACCGCGGCAATACTGGCAGCTGCTGGTGCTCAACTTTCTGCAGATCGTTGTGGCCAGCGTGTTCAACATGCAGCTCGAAGGCGGACTGCTGTTCCTGCTGTACATGGCGACATCGGCGGTCTTCCTGATCCTGCTGAATGCCTGGACCGTCCACGAACTGGCTCGCACATCGCAACCCTCGCCTGTGAGCCCGGCATGGAGGCTGTCGCGGACCCGCTCCTCCGGAAAAGAAGCGGAGCGTGGGACGCCCCTGACGCTGCGGGACAATGCGGTGCCTCCGACGGCGTCACTGGGGGCCATGTTGCGGCATGTCACGGCCTGGTTTGGTGCCTGTTTCGCCTTCGCCGCGGTTCTCTTCGTGCTGATCCCGCGGACGGAATCGGCTTGGGTCAGCGGGCGGCGGGCACCCGTGACCGTGGCCGGGGGCTCCCGCAAGGTTGAACTGGATGTACGGGGACGGATCAACCTCGACTACTCCGCGATCCTGCGCGCGACGTTTCGTTCGCGTCGAAGCGGGCAGGGCCTGCGGCTCGCCAGCACGCCCTACTTCCGCAGCATGGCGCTCGGGTCGCTCGTGGTGGAAAACGGAGTCACGGCCTGGCGGGCACCGTTTGACCGCGTTTATTCTTTTTCCTGGTGGTCGGTGCCCTCGAGTTCCCTGGTCCAGTCGCCGCTGTTTGTCGAAGTCACGCAGGAGCCGGTCGGTGATCCGCTCGTCAACACCGTCGAGCCCTTTCATGCCGACCCGGAGTACCCGCTGCAATTGCGGCACAACGCCGACCTCGGGCTGGTCTCCCGCAGTGAAGGCGACGCCGGGATCGACCTGTTGCCTTTCAGCTACCGGTTTCAGGTCGCTTCGGATGGTGAGCTGGGCCTGCACGAGTCGTTTCCCTGGCAACATCATCAGCGGGAAGACCGGCGGATTCCTTCGCTGGCCGACAACCCCGCCGAACTGAAATGGCTGACGGCCGTTGATCGTGGACGCTATCCGGGTTTGACAGTGATCGCCGACCGGCTTGCCGCGGAAGGCAACCCCGATCGCCGTGAGCTGTTGCGGCGGTTCGAAAAGTGGTACCTCGAACCGGGCCGGTTCACCTATACCCTCGACTACACCGATGTGCTCCGCCGCCCGGGTGTTGACCCGGTCGAAGACTTCGTGACCGGTCATCGCAAGGGTCATTGCACCCTGTTTGCCTCGGCGCTTGCCATCATGTTGCGAAGCCAGGGGATTCCGGCCCGCCTGGCGGTTGGATTTTATGGCGGAGTATTCAACGAAACGACGCGGACCTATTACGTGACCGGGGGCCATGCACACGCCTGGGTCGAGGTCTATCTGCGGCCCGAAGATTGCACGCCGGAAATGATCCGGTCCGGGGCGGCCGGCCCGGGCGGTGCCTGGCTGCGGCTGGATTCGACTCCTCCTTCGGACATCCGCGATGAAGCTGCCAACCGCAACGACGCCATCAACCTGGCCCGTTCGTTCTGGCAGGAGTATGTGCTGCGCATGGAGCCGGGCAAGCAGCTTTCGTGGGGCGAATACGCCTCGTCGGTGGTCGCCGGAGCACTCGACCTTTCGTCGTGGTCGAACGGAGTGGAGTCGGTGATCGACAGTGTCCGCACGCAGCCACTGCTCTGGGTGATCGTCACCGCCGGCCTCGTGCTCGGCGGCGGACTTGCGATGGCTGCGGTCCGCGCACGGCGAAAAGGCGGCAGCAGCGTGGCACCGGTCCGCGCAGGGCTGGCCCGGGTCCGCCGGCTGCTGGGGAATGCACTGGGGAAGATCGCCCCGCCGCTGGCCCGCTGGGTCCTCGGAGGTTCCGGCGCGGCGGGCCAGGTTCCGTTCTGGCAGAAGTTCACGACCGAACTCGCGCGACACAGCGCGGTCCGTCAGCCGAGTGAGACCTACCGCGAGTTTGCGGCCAGTGCCACGCAGCGGTTTTCCGACCGGCCTTCAGCCGGGCTGATCGGTAGTGCCATTCATCGCCTGATCGAGCGTTACCAGCTGGTCCGTTTTGGCAACATTCCCCTCGACGATCCGGCTGCCCGTGAGACCGACACCGATGTCCGCCAGCTGGCGGAATGGCTCCGCGAGCCACCCGCCGGACCGCCCGGGCAACCGCCATCGCCGCCCTGAAGATCAGACGTTGAACAGGAAGTGGCAGATATCGCCGTCCTGCATGACGTAAGTCTTGCCTTCGACCCGCAGTTTGCCAGCCTGGCGAATGGCGGCTTCGGTCTGGTGGGTTTCGAGGTCGGCGAGCGAGTAGATTTCACAGCGGATGAAGCCGCGTTCGAAGTCGGTATGGATCACACCGGCGGCCTGGGGTGCGGTGGCACCCAGCGGGATCGTCCAGGCGCGGACTTCTTTTTCACCGGCGGTGAAAAAACTCTGCAGGCCAAGCGTGCGGTAGGCTTCCCGCGCGAGCACGGCGAGAGCCGGTTCCGCCAGCCCGACCGCGGCCAGCATTTCGCCCCGTTCCGCGGGTTCCAGCTCGGCGATCTCGGCTTCCAGTTTCGCACAGACGGCGACCACTGCCGCCCCGGTTTGAAGGGCGTGGTCGCGGACCCGGCCGACCAGTTCGTGTTCGCCACGTGGATCGTCGTCGGCGACGTTGGCAACATACAGAACGGGTTTGAGCGTCAAAAGCCCCAGCCCCCGCGCGACCACGGCCTGGGCCGGCGTGAAAGGACAGCTTCGCAGCGGCCGGTCGGTCCCGATGTGGGCCAGCGCGACGTCGATGGTTTCCAGCCGCAAGCGGGCATCCTTGTCACTTAGCCGGGCCGCACGTTCGGCTTTGCCCCGTGCTCCCTCGAGGGTTTCGCCGTCGGCCAGCAACAGCTCGGCGTCGATCGTGAAGATGTCCGACAGCGGGTCGACTTGCCCGCTGACATGAATCACGTCTTCGTTGATGAAGCAGCGGACCACCTGGATGATCGCGTCGACTTCGCGGATGTGGCTGAGAAACTTGTTGCCGAGGCCCTCGCCCTGGCTGGCACCCCGCACGATCCCGGCGATGTCGACCAGTTTGAGGATGGCCGGGATGACCTTCTGCGGCGGAATGAAGCGCGTGATCCGTTCCAGCCGGCCATCGGGGACGGGCACGATCCCCTCGTTCGGTTCGATCGTGCAGAACGGATAGTTGGCCGCCTGGGCATTGGTGCTGCTGGTCAGCGCGTTGAACAGGGTGCTTTTGCCCACGTTGGGCAGACCGACAATTCCGGCTTCCATGAATGAGTGAACCGATGCGCTGGCGGGAACCGGTGGCAGGCAACTGGCCCCGGCAAAAGGCCGGATCGTAACGGCCGTGGCCGCCGGCTGTCCATGCCGGGGGGCCATTTGGGCCTGCGTCAGAATTTCCGCAGACTGGTCTTCACGACCCCCTGTATCGGCTCGTCAAGCATCTCCAGCGCCACGATCTTCCACTGCCCATCGCGGAGGGCGACCTCGAAACGGGCGTCGTACTGGTTGCTTCGCTGGTGAAGGTGACCCCAGTGCTCGATTGTTCCGAGCAGGTTCCAGGTGCAGCGGTAACGAAAGCCGGGCGTGTCGCCGGCCTCCGGTCCCGGGGACTCCGGCCCGCCCGATTCGATCGCCACGTCGTCGATCCGGGCCACGGCTCCGCCCTGTTCGCGGACCCGCAGGCTGTCGCGGATCTGAAGATAGAGTTCGCGCAACAGCGGCCCGTCGACGCTTTGAGCCAGGGCGTCGTAAACATCGGGCTCGTGATAGTAGTCAAAGGCCCGGAACAGGTTTTCGTGCAGCCGGCGAAAAACACTGTCGGCTGTTTCAGCCGGCAGGGGCGCGAAACGCGTCGTGACGGGCAGGGGCATCCGGAAGAACGGCCAGAGAATCCAGGCCAGCGCCAGCAGCACACCAGCCAGCGGAACCCGCGAACCCAGCCCGGCCGGTCGCCGCAGGACGAGCACCACCACGGCAGCGATTCCCGCGACCAGCGAAGCCAGTGGCAACGCCGGGACTGGCAGGCGCGGCAGCGATTCCGCACTGACACCGGTGATCGGCGGCAGGGCCGGCAGACTGCCATCGGCCTGCCAGCGCCAGACATTCGACGCGAGAAAGGTTGAGAACTGGGTCTTCTCAATCTTTTCGCCGTTGATGATCACCGAATCCACGGTCTGAACGGCGTCGTTGAACAGGTCCCAGGTCAATTCCACTTCGCGCGGCGGCGAACGGCTCGGATACGAGAGGATCAACCCGACCCGCCCGTTGGCCAGACTGACCGGTTTGCGTTCGGCCTGCACCGCAAAGTCCCGCAGGTCGAGTGCGTAGTAGTCGATCCGGTCGAACACCGGCCGCACAGCAATACCGTCCAGCCGGACCTCGTTGCCGGCGGAAAAGAACTTCCGGATGTCCTCCGTGGCGCGATCCTGCTCGGCAACTTCCAGCCGCATCGGATCGGCCCGTTCCAGCGGCAGCATCGTGGCGAGGCTGGCGAGGGGAATCAGGATCTCGTGCCGGACTTCATAGGGGGTCAGGTAGACAAACGAGTAAACGCTGCTGTAACTGGTGATCCCGAGCGTGGTCTCGCGCTGCCGGTCGAACCACGCCTGCCAGTCTTCTTCTGAAGCGTCCTCGTTGAGCACCGGGCGGTCCCAGTCGAACCGGAACGTCTCGGGGGTCTGGGGCTTGAGCATCTGGAAGTTCGGTGCGTCTGATCCCGCCTGGCGGAGGAGGACCTTCATTTCGCTTGGCAGCAGGTAGCCTTCCCCCACCATCTCGTGCCGGATCGTGATGAACTCGGGCGGTTCCGGATACTCGTACTCAAACTGGAAACCAAGGAAGCAGTTCATCAGCTCGCCCTGGCGCAGCCCCGCCGGCGGAGCCGTCACATGCACAACTTCCGTCACTTTCGCCGCAAGAGCCTTGCCAGCCGCATCAAAGAGCAGGATCCGCGCGGCGAGGAACTGGCCGTGGTCCTCGGTCGCTTCGCGGATTTCCTCCATGTCGTAGGTTCCGTCCGGCAGCGCCTCCACACCCTGCAACAGCTCCAGGTCATCGGCGAAACACTTCAGCCGCATGATCGTGCGGAACTTCTGGACGAAGACATCCGCCTCGACGATGGAAACCGGATGAACGGCGGGAGGCCGTGCTGCGGGCGATTCAGGCAGGTCCGTCCAGTCAGCCCCGCCCAGTACGGAACCCGCCGCGCAGCCCGTCATGGCAAGCAAAACAAACAGCAGCAGCTTTGTCCGGCGCGACGTCACGCGATGGCTCCAGGCGTGGCGCGATCAGAACTGGTGCCCGGGCCGGGGACCCTTGTGGGTCATCGTCAGGATTTCGGGCCCGGCTTCCGTCATCAGGATCGTGTGCTCGAACTGCGCCGAAGGCTTCCCGTCCGTGGTGCGCACGGTCCAGCCATCCTGCGGGTCGCTCACGCAGTTGGCAGTCCCGCCGTTGATCATCGGTTCAATCGTAAAACACATGCCCGGGTGGAGCCGGTCCTGCCAGGACTGCCGGGTCGGGACATGGGGAATGTTGGGGCGCTGGTGAAAACTGGTGCCGATCCCGTGCCCGACATACTTGTCGACCACGCCAAAGCCGCGATAGAACCGCGCGACATACTGGACAATCGTCTGGCCGATCAGGCCGACCTGGCAATCGGGCTGGAGCGCGGAGATCGCTTCATGGAGCGCGTCAAAGGCACATTGCGTCACGCGCCGCGCTTCGTCGCTGACCTCGCCAATCAGAAATGTCTCGGACTGGTCGCCGAACCAGCCTTCGACCACCGTGGTCACATCAATGTTGATGATGTCACCCGGCTGCAGTTCCCGGTCGTCGGGAATGCCGTGGCAAACGACGTCATTGATGCTGGTGCAACAGCTTTTCGGAAAGGGGGACTTGTCGCCCGGATAGCCGAGGCAGGCGGGGCGGTGGCCATGATCGCGGGTGTAGTCGCTGACCAGCCGGTCCAGCTGGTCGGTCGTCACGCCGGCCCGGACGTGCCGGCGAACTTCGTCCATCAGGTCGGAGTTGAAGCGGCAGGAGGCCCGCATCATCTGCCGATCGCGCTCGTTGAGCTTCAGGCGGGGGCGGCGACGGATCACGACGGCGGAGAAACGGAGTGGGTGGATCCGGCTGCAACACAGGTCAACCAGGCTCGCGCGAGCCCCGGGCGGCCATTAACACTTTAGCAGAAAATGGCTACATCGGTCCGGGCCGCCGGCCAGTAACGAGCCGCTGGTCGGCCCCCATTCACGGTTCGCCATCGGCCGGCCAGCCCGCCCCGCACCGGCCGCCGCCCGCAATTGTTATCATCGGGCGGCACGTCGCAGGCCTGCTGGCCAGACGGGCGGAACCCAGGAAAGGACGAATCGCGTGCCTCGTTACAACCCGGCTGAGATCGAACCCCGCTGGCAGCGCTACTGGGACGAACAGCAGACTTTTGCGACACCCGCCGAAGCGGATGGGGAAAAGCTTTACGTCCTCGACATGTTTCCCTACCCCAGCGGCGACGGGCTGCATGTTGGACACCCCGAGGGCTACACCGCGACCGATATCGTCTGCCGGTTCAGCCGGATGCGCGGGCGGGCCGTCCTGCACCCGATGGGCTTTGACGCCTTCGGCTTGCCGGCCGAAGAACACGCGATCCGCACCAACACGCCACCCCGCGAATCGACCGAAGCCAACATCCGGAACTTCGTCCGCCAGCTCAAGATGCTCGGCTTCAGTTACGACTGGAACCGGATGCTGGCGACCACCGACCGGAACTACTTCCGCTGGACGCAGTGGATTTTCCTGGTCCTGTTTGACTCCTGGTACGACCCGCAATCAGGTCGCGGCCGGCCGATCAGTGAGCTGCCGGTCCCGCCGGACGTTGCGGCCGCGGGCGAATCAGCCGTGCGGGCGTGGCAAGACGAACACCGGCTCGCTTACCAGGCCGAAGCCCTGGTGAACTGGTGCCCCGCCCTTGGCACGGTGCTGGCCAACGAGGAAGTCATCGACGGCCGCAGCGAACGCGGCGAACATCCGGTCCAGCGAATTCCACTGCGGCAATGGATGCTGCGGATCACAGCTTACGCCGAGCGGCTGGAGCAGGACCTCGACGGCCTTGATTGGCCCGATGGGATCAAGAAGCTGCAACGCGACTGGATCGGGCGAAGCACGGGGGCCGATGTCGATTTCTTCACCGGTCCGGCCGCTGGATTCGGAACCTGGCGCGATAGCCGCGGCAACGCGGGCTTTCCGCGAAAGCCCGACAGCCAGTCCCTGCGCGTCTTCACCACGCGGCCCGACACGCTCCATGGCGCGACCTACATGGTCATCGCGCCCGAACATCCGCTGGCCGGCCAGCTGACCACGCTGGACCAGGCATCCGCCGTGCAGTCGTATCAGCAACAGGCGGCGGTGCGCAGCGACCGGGAACGGACCGACGACCGGAAACAGAAAACCGGCGTCTTCACCGGCTCCTACGCGATCAACCCGGCCACGGGCCTGCCCGTTCCGGTCTGGATGGCCGATTATGTGCTCGCCAGCTATGGCACCGGCGCGATCATGGCGGTGCCGGCGCATGACGTTCGAGATGCCGAGTTCGCCCGCCAGTTTGGGCTGCCCGTCGTCGAAGTCGTGCGACCACCCGCCGGTGAGCCGGCGGGCAAGTGCTTCACAGGCGACGGAACTTCGATCAACTCCGGGCCCCTGAATGGTTTGGCATCGGCCGAAGCGAAGAAGGCCATTGTGGCCGGGCTGGCCGAACAGGGCCTCGGTCGCGCGGCCGTGCATTACAAGCTGCGCGACTGGCTCTTCAGTCGCCAGCGATTCTGGGGCGAACCATTCCCGATCCTGCACGAACTGGATGCGGAAGGAATCCCGACGGGCATGTTGCGCGCCGTCGCAACTGGAGATCTGCCAGTCGACCTGCCGGTCCTCGACGACTTTCGGCCGCACGGCCGGGCCGAGCCGCCGCTCGAAAAGGCCCCCGACGAGTGGCTTTATCCGGTCATCGACGGGCGGCGCTACAAACGGGAAACCAACACGATGCCCCAGTGGGCGGGTTCGTGCTGGTATTTCCTGCGCTTCATCGACCCCCACAATGAGAACTGCCTGGTCGACCCCGAGCTGGAACGGCGCTGGATGCCGGTCGACCTCTACATCGGTGGAGCAGAACACGCCGTCCTGCATCTGCTTTACGCCCGGTTCTGGCACAAGGTCCTGTTTGATCGCGGGCATGTGTCCACGGCCGAACCGTTTCGCCGGCTGGTGAATCAGGGGATGATCCTCGGCGAAATGGAGTTCACGGGCTACCGGGATGCCGACGAACGCTGGATCAGCGGCGACGAGGTCGAGGAGCAGCCGGACCACACGCTGGTTCACCTCCGCACCCGTGCGGCCGTCCAGTCCGTGCGGCTGGAACCGGACCAGGCGGAAAAGCAGGGCGACCGCTTCGTGCTGGCCTCCAATCCGGCGATCCGGATCGACAGCCGGGCCCACAAGATGTCCAAGAGCCGCGGCAACGTGGTCAACCCCGACCAGATCGTGGCCGATTACGGGGCCGATTCGCTGCGGCTGTACGAGATGTTCATGGGCCCGCTGGAGGCGATGAAGCCGTGGAGCATGTCCGGTGTCAACGGCGTCCGCGGCTTTCTCGACCGGGTCTGGCGGATGCTGGTCGATCACCACGCCGATGAACTGGTCCTGCATCCCGCCGTCCAGGACATGCCGGCGGATGATGAGGGCCTGCGGCTGCTGCACCGCACGATCAAGTCCGTTACGGGCGACATCGAAGGGCTGGGTTTCAACACGGCCATCGCCCGCCTGATGGAATTTGTCAACCACTTTACTCGACTCAACGTGCGGCCGCGCGTCTTGATGGAGCCATTTGTGCTGCTCCTGTCCCCGCTGGCTCCGCACATCAGCGAGGAACTCTGGTGTCTGCTCGGCCATCCGCGCTCGCTGGCGTACGAGCCTTGGCCCGAGTTCGACGAGCAGCTGACGATCGACCAGTCGATCGAAATTCCGGTCCAGGTCCTCGGCAAAGTCCGCAGCCGGATCGTCGTCGACCGTGGCACTCCGGAAGCTGAACTGCAAACCCTGGCCCTCGCCGATCCGCGGATCATGGAACTGCTACAGGGCAAACAGGTCCGCAAAGTCATCGTTGTCCCCGACCGCCTGGTCAACATTGTTGCCGGCTGAATACCAGCCCGCAGCGCTAGCAAGGGTTCTCCGGCCCGCGCGTCGTGATCGTATGCCCGGTTCCAGGACAAGGACTCAAGCCCGTGGATTCGCGAAAGACGGCGCAGAGCATTCAAAAGAAACAGAATTTCCCGACTCACTTTGAACGAACATGTCACTAAATGGTGACATATTCACGGATTTCAGCCGGTTAGCCGGCAATTGCAGGTGGCGGGTGGAACTGCGTGCCCGGAACGGTTCCCGTTTCCTGGGCACGGCCGCTGCACACGTCACCCTGGGCAATGCCGCCGGTTGGAAACCCGGTCATCATTTCGGCCTCATCGGTTCCCGAATCCTGACCTGGTGTTCATCGACGATCCAAAGTCGCCCGGCCAGAGGCTCCGTACCGAACAACGGGATGATTCGCCCCAGTGCTTGAAGGACTGACGCCCGGCTTTGTTCGTTCAGACGTAACACGATGATGCCGTGATAGTCTGCTGGGGGATAAACCCGGATGTCCGAGAAGTCCAGGTCAAGCGTCACAATCGCCCGTGCCTCCTGCTGGCAAATACTGGCGACGTCCGTATCGAGACTTCCTTGCAGTCCCTGGTCAAAGACTGTCAGCACGTCGTGGCCGTGTTGCCGCAGCAAGCCGGCGGTGTCCGTATGCAGGTTTTCATCGATCTTAAACTGCATCAAACGGCTCCGCCCGGCAAAGCCAGCAGCCGATCACGGGCAAGGTCGGCGGCGTAGTGAAGAGCCGCCTGAATGTCTTCTTCTGCGATGTTGTATCCCCGGATGATCACTTCATGGCTCTCGCCCGCCGCGAGGCTGTCAATGACGACGGAGACCATAACTCGAGTCCCTTTGATGCATGGCTTCCCGTGACACACATTCGGGTCCGATAGGATTCGCTCTTGCCAGTTCATTTACCTTCTCCCATTTCACTGGCCGCGGATAGCTTCGGACAGGCTCTGCGACAGACAGCGTCCGGAGCCCGGCAGGTCAGTGGTGGGGAGGTCGGGCGACCGGATTATCGGCCTGGCTGATCTTGGCACCCATCCGGAAACCGGTCCCTGCTTGCGCCGCGGGCCGGTAATTGCTGGTTTCCGGGCAGGATGATAGTGTCGGGTCAAGGCCGGTCATTTGCAACCAGTGCCAGCGCGGTCCCCGGGATTCAGTTGACACGGAGCCCCAACATCACGCGCGCAATTCATTCCGCCCCGCTGAGCAACTGGCTGCGGGAGTGTTCCACGCGGGATTTTGCGAAGCGGCTGGCGGGCTGGTATCGGCGGCATGGGCGAAGTCTGCCGTGGCGCGATGATTCGCGGCCGTGGAAGGTCTGGGTCAGCGAAGTGATGTTGCAGCAGACCCAGGTTGAAACTGTGCGCGACTATTTCAGCCGGTTCATTGCCCGGTTTCCGGATGTGGCCGCGCTGGCGAAGGCCGATCTGTCGGAGGTGCTCAGGTATTGGGAAGGGCTGGGCTACTACCGACGCGCGCGGAACCTGCATCAGGCCGCGCGCTTGATTGTCGACGAACAGGACGGACAACTGCCCGACACGGCCGCCGCCTGGCAGGCTTTGCCGGGAGTTGGCCGCTACACGGCGCACGCGGTACTCTCCATTGCTTCGAACCAGAGCCTGCCGATTCTGGAAGGCAATACGCTGCGGCTCTACACGCGGCTGTTGGGCACCCGGGCGGATGTCTCGCGGCCATCCGTCCAGAAGATGCTCTGGGAATTTGCTGCGGCGCTGGTTCCCGAAAAGGACGCGGGTCGTTTCAACCAGGCGCTGATGGACCTGGGCAGCCTCGTTTGCCGGGTCAAGTCACCCGCTTGCGGACAATGTCCGGTCGCCGGTTTTTGCCGGGCGCGAAAGCTGGGCTTGCAGTCGCGGCTCCCCGTCAAACCACGGCGCGTGCCAAGTGAGCTGGTGCATGAAGCGGCATTGCTGGTCGCGCGGCGGGGCCGTTTTCTGGTCGCGCAGCGCGGGCCGGGGGAATGGTGGGAGGGACTGTGGGACTTTCCCCGCGTCAGGATCGGCGCGGCTGAATCGGGGGACCGGACTCAGCATGCCGCGGTGCTGGAAGTATGGCTGTTTGAAAACACCGGGTTGAAAGGAACAGTGATCGAAACCGGTCACGAACTCCGGCATGTGGTCACACGCTACAACATCCGGCTCGCCAGTTTTGAGGTCCGGGATCCGGAGGGCAAGCTCGCGAAGGACTCTGGCTATCGCTGGCGAACGGCCAGTCAGATCGCTGAACTGCCGCTTTCCGTGACCGGCAGAAAGCTCTGCAGGAAGTTCGTGTTGGCGGGGGGAAAGGCCGGCAGCTAAGTCGATACCGAAGGGTCCACCCGTTTCTGGCGGAACTGCTGCGTGCATTTCGCACTTTGCAATCTTCGAATTCTGGAGCTCGATTCGCCGGGACTGAGTGGAGTGGGAGGCGCCGCCGCGGTGCTTACCTCCTGATGCGCGGTCGCCCCCTCCCCAGCCCTGGCCTTTCAAAACGACGAATTCTTGTGAGCCTGAGGCGCTAGCCGATTCCCTTGGGTGTGAGTTGATGGCTGAATCAGCGTTCTCGGCTAGCGCCTCAGGCTCACTTTTTGACAGGCCACTCCAGCCCTCCCCACGCTGCTCAAAACAACGGCGGGGAGGGAGCCGGAAAAGAGAATCTGGCGCTGCCGCCCGTTGTCCAGGAGAATTTTGCAATCCGCGAAACGCACCTGAACCGCTGCGACCGTCAAAGTCGCGCGCATCCGTGTCGAAACCAGGCCCGAATTCTGTGGTCCCATGCAACTCTGCCCACACGTCATCGATGACCCAGTCCGCAGGGATTGCCAGTCAAGCTGGTGGTCCCGCATCGGCCAGGGGACGACGCCGGCGACTGAAGCGCCGGGGTGCTGACAGGCTGGAAGCCTATCCCACGGCAGCAAAAAACAACGCCGGCAACCCCGCAAGGGGCTGCCGGCGCAGGCGGAACCTCGTTCCCAGTCCACCGAATCGGCAGGCAAAAGGGGAAGTGGCTGGGAACGAGTGTTTCTGCTGCAATTCTATCTCTGGCCCGCGCCCGCTGAACTGGATTCGTTCCTGTTCAAGCCTCTTTTCGCTGGCCCATCTCCAACAACCGGCACAGTTTGTCTGCGCGGTTCGCCGGCGCGGGTACTTTTCCACGACCAGCAGGTTCGGCTCAGCCGGGCTGGATCGAGTGATCCGGTCCGGCAAAGTTTCCAGATCAGCGACCTGCTTCGGAGGATAACGATCCTGCGGTCCGCCGCGTCCTGAACCGCAAGCCGGTTGTCGGGAAGCTGACGAAAAGACCCGTTGTCGTGACGATGATGATCGTGGCGTCTGTGCCGGCTGGACCTCCTGTGGACTGGCCGGCCTTCAGCGTTTTTTTGGATCGCGGCGGGCAGCGTTTCCGCGATGCCCGAACAGGACTGGCTGGACAGTCAATCAGGAATACGGGGGC
>JANOFL010000024.1:0-14576 GCA_031405895.1 Planctomycetota bacterium | reverse complement strand
AGCCGTTCCGAACCGCTGGCCGCGGCGCAGAAGTCGCGGAGATGTTCGGCCGTCGAAATCAGCTCGTGTTTCACGGACAATCCAGGCAAGGCGGAGCCGAATCGCAGGGGTTGGGCCGCAGGAAAAGGCCTGGAGCCTATCCGGGAATCGCGAAGAGAGGGGGTCAGACCCCAAATCGCTCCGAAGACTGCGCTATTTGGCGTCAGACCCCGGCGGTTCCCGGATAGGCTCTTGCTCCCATCAATGGCCCCGAACCTTCCGCGAAAACGTTACAAAGTAGCCTGATTCGCGGCTCCCGGACAGGCCGCCCAATGCGCCAACGATCGCTGTTCTCGCGCCAGGACGGAACATGGACCTCCCCTGTGGTCGGCTGTTGATCAGCGTCCGAAGCCTTGCCGAGGCGCGGATCGCACGGGAAGGGGGTGCCTCGATCATCGATCTGAAGGAACCAGCCAATGGTCCGCTCGGACCGGTCTCGCCCAAGGTTCGCCACCAGGTAGCCGGCTTTGAACGAGCGGATCGCCAAGTCAGGTCCCTGGTCCCGCGCCCTGGCTTCAGTCTGGCACTGGGCGAATTGCGCGACTGGCGCGGAGAGGAAATTGAGGCGCTGGATGTGTTCAAGGCACTCAAGCTGGGACTCGCCGGAATGGCCGGCCAGCGTGACTGGCCGGAGTTGTGGCGGGCCGCCATGGAGTTCAATGGTGGACCTGTCGACCGGGTTTTGGTGGCCTGCGCCGACGCCGAAACTTGCGCCGCGCCAACGCCGGAAGAGGTGCTTGAGGCGGCGGTTGATACGGGCTGTACCAGTCTGATGCTCGACACCTTCCAGAAGTCGGGTCGGTCGTCGCTGAAGTGCATGGGGCCGATCCGGTTGCAGAAGTTTGTGGAATCGGCCGGTGCCAGAAATCTGCCGGTGGCGCTGGCCGGCTCGCTCGGGCTGGCCGAGATTCCATTCCTGATGGCCCTTGGCCCCAGAATTCTTGGCTTTCGCGGCGCTGCGTGCGTCGGCGGACGCGAGGGCCGCCTGTCGGTTCAGAAGATCCAGTCCCTCGCAAACGCAATCTTGAACGCGACGTTGTCAGGTGAACCCGCGAAGTCCTCACGTTGAGGCAGCAGTTGCCCGGACGCAAAAAACTGGACTATTGATCACGCAATCGCATTTCAAACTCGCTTGGACATGCGGCGCAAGTGCCTGAGCAGCAATGATTTACAACAGTTGTCTATTTCCGCTATGGCGAGGCCAATATCACGATGATATCATACGAATATCACGGCGTGGCAGTAGTCGATTCGCGGCGGATTGGGGAGCAATCAAGTGAGCAAAGTTCGCAGTGTGGAAAAGGTCGTTCGGGCGTGGTCGGGCTGGGGAATGTTGGGCGTGGTCTTGTTGGCCATTCCCCTCTTTGGCGGGTTGATCTACCTGTTCATCAATTCGGCGATTGTGGCCGAGCGGGAGGGTGGCTGGCCGAACCTCTGGTTCCTCGGCACCGCGATCGCTCTCGTGTTCGCGTGGATCGTCGGGCTGTGCGGGTTCTTTACGCTTCAGCCGAATGAAGGCCGCGCTTTGATCCTCTTCGGCGACTACATCGGGACCGAACGCCGGAGCGGTTTCCACTGGACCAATCCGTTCATCACCAAGACGAAGATTTCGCTGCGGGCGAGGAACTTCAACACGCCCAAGCTCAAGGTCAACGACAAGCGGGGCAATCCGATCGAGATCGGGGCCGTCGTGGTCTGGCGGGTCGCCGACACGGCCGAAGCCCTCTTCGATGTCGACAACTACGAAGAGTTTGTAGCGGTCCAGAGCGAGTCGGCGGTCCGGATGCTGGCCAACAACTTCGCCTATGACGATGGCGAGGAGGGCGAAGTCACATTGCGGTCGGGAGTCGACGAAGTCTCGCACGCCCTCCAGTCCGAGCTTCAGAGCCGGCTGGCAACGGCCGGCGTTGTGATCGACGAGACGCGGCTGATCCATCTCGCCTACGCTCCGGAAATCGCCCAGGCAATGCTCCGCAGGCAACAGGCCGAAGCGATCATCGCGGCCCGCAGCAAGATCGTCCACGGGGCGGTTTCGATGGTCGAGATGGCCCTCAAGGACCTTTCCGACCGGAACATCGTCGACCTGGACACCGAGCGCAAGGCAGCGATGGTCAGCAACCTGCTGGTCGTGCTCTGCAGCGAATCGGAAACCCATCCGGTGGTAAACGCCGGAACAATCCACTGACCTATTGGCCCGGATCTCCGGAATACCAGCCCGCAGCGCAAGCAAGGGTCTGCTACCGGGATCTTTCCACGCGTCGCGTGCGGAACTCTGATGGACCGGGATGAGCGATACCCCCCCCTCACCGAAGAAAGCCTTTCCGCTGCGGATTTCCCCGCGCCTGTTCGAGCAGCTCCGCGTCTGGGCCGATGAGGAGCTGCGGAGCATCAATGGCCAGATCGAATACCTGCTCGCCGACGCCGTCCGGCGGCGGGGTCGGCAGAAACCGGGCGCCAGCTCCGGAGGCAACGCCGGTTTTCTGACGTCACCGGAAGGTGACGGGGAAAGCAAGAACCGGGATTAAAGGCTGCGATCGCGTTTCCAGCGGAAATCGGTCCACTGCTGTCTGGAGACTGGCAAAATGATCTGGCCGTTGGGGGAAAGGAAGTTGGAACCCGCGTCGTGCCCTGCTACGCTTTTGCTCTGATGACAACCTGTCTTTCCACCACCTGCGTTATGGAAAAAACCCTTCGCATCTATAGCGGACTTGATACCGCGGAGGCGGCGGACCGCGAGGATGATGCCAACAGGACGCCAGCCGAGAGATTCCAGGTTTTCATGGAAATGATGGCTCCCTACTATGCAGCTGCCAAAGGACTTCAGCGAATTTATCGCGTTGATGAATTCAGCCGGCGTACGGTATGTGACAGTTGGGGCTTATGCCCTGAATCTGTACCGCCCGCCCCGCCTGACCGGTGATATCGACTTTTTTGTTGAGTCCGGCGAGCCGAATGAGACGCTGCTGAGGTCAGTTCTGAATGACTTTGGATTTGGTTCCGTGGTTCCTCCGGCCGGAGTTTCATTGCTCAGCCCCAACAAGGTCATCATGCTGGGACGATCACCTTTCCGCATCGATCTTTTGACACAGATCAGCGGCGTCACGTTTGACGACGCTTACTCCAGTCGGCGTGTTGTTGACGTGGATGGCCAGCCGGTACTGGTGATCTCGCCCGAGCTGTTGCTGAAGAACAAGGAAGCCGCGGCGCGACCCAAAGACCTCGCTGACGTTGCTGACTTGCGGGGGTGGTTCAGCCGGACAATGCCTGAAACCGATGACTGACGGACACCAGACAGTGCGTCAGTGCCGGCACCTGTTGATGCTGACCGGTACACTTGGCGGAATTGCCCGGGAAAACGCCGGCAGGTTCATAGCGGTTCGATCGAGAACGACACGCTGACGCGAACCTGGAACTTGACCGAGGTCGGTGGCACGAAGAAGACGCGATCGCCTTCGGGAAGCCCCGCGCCGTCCGTCTTCTCCAGGGCTTTGGGATTCCACGAACAGCCGGTGGAGGAAAACTGGTTGCCCTGATCCGAGATGTTGGTCGCCGCACCGGGCTTTGAATTGACCATTTTGGTCATCCGCGTTGCCCGCGTCAGGGCTTTGGCAACGGCCTTTTCGCGCGCGGTTTCCCAAAGCTCCTCGGAATCGGCGACAGTGAACTCAACCGACTCGATCGTGGTCGCCCCGGCTTTCAGCACAGCCGTCGTCAGGGCCTCCGCCTGGTCAAGCTCAGCGAGGGCGAACCGGAATTTCTGGGAGACCCTGTATCCCACAAATTTCTGGTTGAGGTCGTTCCGCGGAGTGATCTGGTATTCGCGGGTGAAAGTCCGCGCAGGGTCCAGCTTGAACTCGCGCGCGGCCTTCACGACTTGGCCGCAGCGCTGGCTCACATCCGCGTGGATCTTCTCCAGATCGGCACCCTCCAGCGTCACGGCGAAATCGAGCAGGAAGACATCGGGCGTGGCCGCGACGACACCTTCACCAATAACCGTGATCCGGTTATCCGGGGGCCCCAGCTGCGCCAGACTGTCTGACGCCATCACCATCACAAAAGCCACGCCGCATACTATGGATCGCAACATTACTGAACCTCTCAGGAAGAAAATTCCTGCCTCCGACCCAGTGAAAACAATCGTGCCAATCCTACGCGGACGTCGTCTACAGTCCAGATTGGCCGCACCCGGGAACGCCGGAATGAACGAATGGCCAGAGCTGCAGTCATTCCTGCTGCGGGGCGGCGGGCATCAGCTGACTGCTGATGGTTTTCAGGACAAGGCTGGCCAGTCGCGATTTCGGACCACTGGCGGAGGCAAGGACCTGGCCGCCGGGGGCGAGGATTTCGATTGATGACTCGGCGGCGTTGATCGCCGCAGGCGTGTTCACCACCATCAGGTCGCAATGCTTGGCTTCCAGCTTGGCCAGCGCCCGGAAGCGGGCGTCGCTGGATTCGAGCGCGAATCCGACAGTCCATTGCTGGCGATTTTTCCGTTGGCCGAGGGTCGCCACGATATCAGGCGTTTCCACCAGTTCCAGCCGCAGCGGCCCGCCGGTTTTGGTGATCTTTCCGGCCGCAACGCGCCTCGGTTTGTAGTCGCAGGGCGCGGCGACGCCGATCAGGCCATCGCAGGCGGGAAACTCGGCAAGGCAGGCCCTCAGCATTTCGTCGGTCGTTTCCACCTGGATGACTTCGGCCGCGGCCGGATAGCGGACCTGAACCGGGCCGCTGACCACGATCACCGAGTGTCCGGCTTTCAGCGCGGCCGCAACAATTGCCTGGCCCATCCGCCCGCTGGAGGCGTTGCTGAGAAACCGGACCGGGTCAAGGTATTGCCGCGTCGGTCCGGAGGTGATCAGGATGCGGGCCATGCGGGCGGGGAAGGATGAAGAAGTGATTCGCGGGAACAAGGCAGCTGGCCAGGCCAGGCCTCAAGGACCGTTTTCTCTCTCGTGCTCGTGCTCGTGCTCGTGCTCGTGCTCGAAATCGGGCTCGATGGAAGAGCCTGGAGTACGAGCACGATTACCATTTCATTGAGTACGAGTACGAATTTCCAAGTTACTGTTCACCCTCCAGCTTCAGCGATCTGCCGGAAGCGGGCGGCCCGGAAACCTGTTTTTCAGCCGGTCTCCATATTGCAGCTCAGCCCGCCGGCTGACGGGACATAGCAGCTGCGGACGTAATCCATCACCATCCGGTCGCTGCTGAAGCGCCAGGCGAGGGTGCTGATCGAGTTGATCATGCGTTTGATCCAGTCGCGAGGCAGGCCATCGCCGTCGCGGTTGTAGAAGATCGGCACGACTTCGTTTTCGAGGACCTGGTAGAGCGACTCGGCGTCGCGCTGGTCGGTGATCGCGTCGTCCACATGATGTGTGCCGCGGCCGATGGCGAAGCCGTTGCTGCCGTCAAAGGCCTCGGCCCACCAGCCGTCGAGGACCGACAGGTTGAGTCCGCCGTTGAGAACCGTTTTTTGGCCACTGGTCCCGGAGGCCTCCAGCGGGCGGCGGGGGTTGTTGAGCCAGACATCCACGCCCTGCACGAGATGCCGGCAGACATTGACGTCGTAGTCCTCCACGAACACGACCCGGGCCGCGAATCGCGGGTCGCGGCGGAGTCCTGCAATCGAGCGGATGTAGTTCTTGCCCGGCTCGTCCTTGGGATGGGCCTTGCCGGCAAACACGATCTGCACCGGCCGGCGCGGATCGTTGAGCAGGGCGGCAATCCGGTCGAGGTCCGTAAAAATCATGTTGGCCCGTTTGTAGGTGGCAAACCGGCGGGCAAAGCCGATCGTCAGGACCGATGGGTCAAGCACATGGCGCGTTGCCTCGACCGCAGTTTCGTTTTCACCGCGCCGGCGGACCTGGGCGGTGTAACGGCGGCGGACAAACGTGATCATGGCATTCTTGAGCGTACTGTGGATCTCCCAAAGCTCGCCCGGATCGACATCGTGGATCCGCTGCCAGACGGATGGCTCGCCCACCTGGTCAATCCAGCCGGCGGGGAAAAGCCGGTCGTAGAGCGTCCGCATCTGGTCAGCCAGCCAGCTTTGCGAATGCACGCCATTGGTGATGTGGCCGATCGGCGTTTCACTTTCCGCCCTCCACGGCCAGATCACGGACCACATTCGCCGCGAGACCTGGCCATGCAGCTGGCTGACGGCATTGGCGGTTCGCGAAAGCTTGAGGCCGGCGACCGTCATGCAGAATGTCTCGTTCGGATCGTCCTGCTTGACGCGGCCCAGCGTCAGAAACTGCTCGTAACTCAGGCCGAGCTGGTCGCGGAGCGGGCCGAGATGCTCCTCGATCATGTCGGCCGGGAAACGGTCATGCCCGGCAGGCACGGGTGTGTGGGTGGTGAAGACCGACTGGAGCGCGATTTCGCGCAGCGCGTCGTTGAACGACAGCCCGTCGTCGGCCATGCGCTGGCGAATCGCTTCCAGCGGGCCGAACGCGCTGTGGCCTTCGTTGAGATGGTAGACACCGGGGGTGATGCCGAGCGCGGCGAGGGCTTTGACGCCGCCCACGCCGAGGATCAGCTCCTGGCGGATGCGGGTCCGCTGATCGCCGCCGTAGAGCCGGCTGGTGAGGGTCCGGTCCTCGGGCCGGTTGCCTTCGACGTTGGAATCGAGCAGGAATAGCCGGATCCGCCCGACCTGCATTTTCCAGACTTTGGCCAGCAGCTTGCCGGTCCGCGTTTCGATCTCGATCGTGATCGGCTGGCCCTCGGCGTTGAGGGCTGGCCGGATCGGCAGATTGTCGACTTGTGTGTCGACGTAGCGTTCTTCCTGGAGGTCGTCGGCGTCGAGCTGCTGGTGGAAATAGCCCTGCGCGTAAAACAGACCGACCGCGACGAGGGGCACGCCGAGCGAACTGGCGCTTTTGATGTGGTCACCCGAAAGAACGCCGAGGCCGCCCGAGTAGATCGGCAGCGACTCATGGATCCCGAATTCGGCCGAGAAATAGGCGACCGGGCGGGCTCCGAGCACTCCGGCATGGGTCGCGCCCCAGGTTTGCCGGCAATTGATGTATTCCTTCAGCCGGCGGTAAGCCTGGTTGATCCGGCTGAACAGCACCACTTCGTTGGCCCGCTCATGCAGCCGTTGGGGAGTGAACTCGCGGAGCAGCGCGACCGGGTTGTGATCCAGCTGTCGCCAGCGGGTCGGGTCCAGATCGCGGAACAGGTGCTGGACTTCGGGTGTCCAGGACCACCAGAGGTTGCTGGCCAGCGCCATGCACTTGTCGTACAGTTCCTGGGTCGTCAACTGTTCCTGGGCGTTGACGGGAACTGAGGGCTGGATCATGGCTTCCGTGGATTTGCGGGTCGGCATGACAAGTCGGCAGGGGTACCGGAACCGGGCAGTGCGGAACTGCCCTGGCTCGAAAACATCGCATTGTAACACTCCCTCGCGACGCTGGAACACGCCAGAATGGAACGGGCACCGGAGTTGCCCGCTGACAGGACGCGCCTCGGGCTGATGTCGAACATGAGTGATGAAACAACCAGTGTCCAGTGGCATTCGCCGGCCGTCACACGTCCGCGCGGGCGAGTGGTCTGGTTTACCGGGTTGAGCGGCAGCGGAAAGAGTACGATCGCCAACCGCGTCGACGCGTTGCTGCACCAAGCTGGGATTCCTTCATTCGTCCTTGACGGCGACAACCTGAGGCACGGACTGAACGCCAGTCCGGAGCGGCTGGCCGAAGTTCATGGTGATGACTTCGCCCGGCGGTTCGGGCTGTCGTTCGCGGCCAAAGACCGGGAAGAAAACATCCGCCGAACCGGCTGGGTGGCCGAGCTGATGTGCGAAGCCGGATTGACCGTGTTGACCGCGTTCGTGAGCCCCTACCGCCGCGACCGCGACCTGGTCCGGGCGATTGTCGGCGAGCGCGGATCGCCAGCCAGCTTCGTGGAAATCTTCGTCAACACGCCGCTCGAAATCTGCGAAAAGCGCGACCCCAAGGGGCTCTACCGCCAGGCCCGCGCCGGCCAGCTCAAGGGGCTGACCGGAATCGACGCTCCCTACGAGCCGCCGCTCAATCCGGAGCTGGAGCTGGCTGGCGGCGACGAGTCGGTGGACGAACTGGCAGCCCGGGTGTTGACGTGCCTCGGGATGCCGGCCGGTCGGCGCGGCGGAGTGGGATAGGCTTCCAGCCTGTCATCGAGCCGGTGTTTGAATCCTTGCCGCCAGTTGATGCCCGGAAGACTGGCTTCCGCCGGCGCAGTGGATCGCACACGACGACAAGGAAGGCATACGCCCGCTCGATGGCTTTTGGGCGCGGTCATCCGGTTGGGTTGGTAACAGTGGTCATGCCGCCGGGTCTCTCCGGATTGCGGTCACGAGATTTCGGGCTAGATTCTGGTAACCGGGTAACCGATTCGATGCCCGCCGATGCCCGCAAACGGACAATCAGGACACTTCAAGAAATGAGAAAGGCCGCGAAATGCGGCCTTTCCCAGCACCCTCGGCAGGATTCGAACCTGCGACCTGTTGATTAGAAGTCAACTGCTCTATCCAACTGAGCTACGAGGGCGGGTGGTGAAAGCGAAAATGGCCGCGCGGTCTGGATTTGGCAGGAGCCGTATGGTCTGGACCCGCTGTTCAACCTCGCGGTTCAGGCGGGGTGGGACTATCCGGCCGGCCCGGCAGAGTCCTGGTGCGGCTGACATCTTAACGGGTCGGTTCATGGCTGTTGGCGACAGGGGGCTGGCCTGTGGGCACTCAGTCAGCCTCGCACGACGCCGGTTTTTGGTGGATATGTAACGGGCGGCACCGGGAATCTGGTCGGGCGGGGAGGAGTTTGCGGGCGATCCCGGTTCCTTCGGGCCGGGGTGCTGGCAAGTGTCGAACAGACTGTGAGGGGGTCAGTTTGCCCGTTGCGACAGGACTGCCCCGCGATGCCAGGCCGTTTCCTGTCAGGCTGACCAGCCGTCATGAATCTTTACGCCGACCAGATTTCGGCCGTTCGCCGCATTGCGACTGAGCACATGCAGCGCTGCGGCGTTGACCACGAAGGCATGCAGCAGTCTTTTCTGTTTGTCGGCGATCTTTTTGTTGGCGTCCGGTTCTATACCGCATCGGCCGAAGCCCGCTGGCTGTTCGGCGCCAGGCTCGTGGACCTGCTCCGCGATGGAGCGAACGTTGCCAAAGTTGCGATTGAAGCCAGCCGCGAAGAACGGCGCGCGGCGTAAGGCAGGCGGCAGGAAAAGTCCTACCCCAACCCGCCGCGTAAGCAAGGAGTTCCGCGTTTCTTCCTCGCCAACGCGTCGGGTTAGGTGGGTCCGCTTTCTTCTGCCACCTGCCGAATAGCCGCGATTTTCAGTCGGGGAATAGAACAATCTTGCCGGCGAGGACACCGCTCAGACCGAGCGTGGCGGCCTCCTGAATGCGGTGGGCATCCGCTGTTTGCGACATGGGCAAGCGGACAGCGATCCGCGGTCGCAGGGCGCCGGCCAGCAACCACGCATTGATGTCGTCGGCCGCGGCCTGCATTTCGGCCGCCGTCATCTTGAGCATGATGATCCCGAACAGGGTGCACTGCTTGACGTAAAACGGTCCGACTGGAAAGGGCGGTTGGGCGTCGCGGCCCGCCATCAGCACCATCCGGCCACGCTCCGCCATGAGCGGGACGAGCATCCCGAAATCCGGTTCGCGGGTCGTATCCCAGACCGCGTCGAAGCCGTCCGGCGTGGCTTGCCGAAGTTGCTCAACCAGATCGGGAGAGTGATAGTCGACCGCCATCACGGCACCATCGTCCTGCGCGGCGGCCACCTTGGCGGCGTCACCGGCGAGGGCCGTGACCCGGGTACCAAGAGCCGTAGCCAGCTGGATCACGGTTGAACCGACGGCGCCACCGGCACCCCGCACGAGCAGCGATTCTCCCGCGCGAATCGCAAGCCGCTGCACCAGTCCGAGATGGGCGGTCACGCCGACCAGTGCCGCGGCCGCAGCAGTTTCGGCAGGGATCCCGTCCGGCCGGTGATAGAGCCACGGCTCGCGCACAAGGCACAGCCCGGCATTGGTTCCCTGGCGACCGCCAAAGCCCTGATTAGTGGCCCAAACCCGGTCGCCGGGAGCGAATCGAGAAGCGCCAGGCCCGATGGCCGCGACGACTCCGGCCACGTCGCGGCCCGGAATCCAGGGCTTGGGCAACTCGCCCGCGATCAACCCGCTCCGGGCATAGCAGTCGATCGGATTGACGCTCGCAGCCTCGGTTCGGACCAGTACCTCACCAGCCGACAGAACCGGGTCCGGCAACTCCCCAAACCGGATCACATCCGGTGGTCCGGTTTGCTCGATATAGGCCGCTTTCATCGTTGGAGTCCGTTGCGCCAGCGGTTCAGCGACTCGAAACAATCACCCAAAGATCCCGGATTGGCATTCGTTGCGGACCTTGGGCAGCGGGGCTTCCAGTCGGCTGCAGTTTTGCGTTCCAACGCAAACCGCCACGGATGTTGACCGTGGCGGATGTGGAATCGGTTGGCTGGCGAGGTGGCTATTTCTTCTTGGGATCGGCGGCCTTTACTTCCTCTTCGGCCTTGGCCTTCTTCTTTTTCTTCATCGCGAGTTTTTCCACGCGAACCTTTGGCATGCCCACGACTTTGGAATCGCCCGACCAGCGTTCGAGTTCCTTGAGCCGGGCCACGCGCTCGGACCGGGTCAAAACATTGCGTTGCTTGATGCCACCTGCCTTGACGCGCAGGCTCTTGTCAATGGTCATTGAACGATCACGCGAAACAGAGTGAAAACCGCCGAATGAACGGGTCGAGCCGGGCCGGAAAATGGCCAAAATCGAAGTTAAAATGTTAGCCGGAAAGTCGCTGTGACACAAGCTGCCAGGCGAGCAGCCGTGGAGGGAGAAATCGGAAAGGAAATAGTGATCGACGGGCGGCAGGGACAGCAAACAACGACAAGCAGGAAGTTTGTCCCATGCCCGACAACAGGCTGGAAGCCTGTCCCACGTTGCGGTTAGCGCCGCAGCAACTCGACGCCGCGATCGCTGTGGTGGCTGGTGGGCCGGTTGGAATCGCTGCCTTCGGCCGGCACGGGCACAGTGCCGGCGAGGTCCATCGAAAGGGCCAGCCAGCCGTCGGCCAGCTCGAACTGGCTCATGGCGACCGGATTCCCCAGCCGTTCGGGAATCCCGGGTGGGAGCAGCGCGATCTCGTATTGTCCCCGGAAGAGCGCGGTAAAAATCGCCCGGATCGCGGTCTGGTCGCGGAAAGTCAACTGCCGGTTGCCCTGCAGGCTGATTCCCGACATGTCCTGAACCATTCGCAGGCGGTCGCCCGTGACTGCCGGCGTGTAGGTCGCTCGCACGGTCAGGTTTTTCCAGGCTTTGCCCCGGCCGACTTTGAGACTGCGGAGATTGAGTTCGATCACGCACTGGCCGTCGTCAAAATGAAGGGCCACCGGATCGTAAGGCGCGAACTCCAGCTTATACGTCGTGTTGGCGAACTTTTCGTCGGGCCGCGCTTGCTGGCCAAAAATGCTGGCGAGGTGGGCCGACAGTTCGTCGCCGGTGTAGCTGCGTCCGGCCAGTTCGATCCGGGCCAGCATGTTGTTGATCAGCGATTCGTGAAGCTGCAGGCTCATCAGTGAACCCTGCAGGCCCATCGGGCGGCAACTGCTGGCGGCCAGCTGGTCGCGGCCCGCCATCCGGTACTGCATCAGGATCCGGTCATGGGTCGAGCGCATTTCGACGGCTTCCGGTTCCAGCTCCAGCGCCGTCAGCGGCTCGAGCAGCGAAGACGTCAGCCAGGTCTGCAGGTCAGTCAGGTGCTGGTCGATTTCCGTCTCCATCCGCTGGGAAGCTTCGGCCCTGATCCGCGACTCGACCAGCCGGTCCGCCTGCGGTGCCCGCTCGGCGATCTGTTTGCTGGCCAGCCGGCGGGCCATCCAGCCGAGGACCGGGAGGCCGTCGTAGGGCGATCGCATCCCGACGACCTGGTTGGATGAACTGGCGGTCGCCAGCGGCCGGTCGGACTGGATGCCGTTGCGGCCAATGGCCAGCCGCTTGAGGACCTGAAACCGCGAGTCGCCGACATTGTCGACCGTAAAGCCCCTCTGGGAGGCCTCGGTTCGCGAACGGACCAGTCCGATCGCTTCGAGCCGCAGCTGGATCTGTTCGGGATCAGGAATCAGCCGGATCTGCAGCCGGTTGGCGATCCGGCTGTGACCGCGGACATCGGCACCGAGCACATGTTCGTTGACAGGCGCGGCCACTTCCTGGCTGGCCGGCAGCATCCGGTTCAACATCTCGTCGGAAACACTGATCCGGAGGTTGGCGGCCCGCAGCTGTTTGTTCATCGCCGCGGCCAACAACTGGCTCGACTCGTCGTCCTGCCAGACGAGTCCCTGCATCGCCCGGGCCAGCCGCGCGGCCTGATAGCCGTGGCGCGTGGTCTGCCAGTCGTCGAGCGTCTGCAGCGTCTCGCGCAAGTCCACGGGTTCGCAGGCCGCATCGCGAATCGTCTCGATCCAGGCCGGTTCCAGACTGCCGGCGAGAAACTGCTGCTGCTGGTCGTCGAGCACGGGTGAAGTCAAGCGGGTCAGAAACTTTTGTGCCGCGCTGCGGCGGTCTTTCTGGTCGTTTCCGGCACCATCGAACGCCTGATGCAAGGCGTCGAGCTGAAGGTACTCCGACCATAGTGGATCGAGGGTGGGCCAGGCGAGGCGTTCGTGGGCTACGCGAACGACCGGCACGGCCGGAAAGCCGGATCGGGTGAGCTGGGGCGCCAGCGTCGCAAGCCGGTAAGCTGATCCGTTGATTGTCCAGTGCTGGACCAGATTATGCCGGATCGACCGCAGCTCAGCGGCCAGCGGACCAGCTGCCTGATCAGGTGTTTCGACCCGAACGGTGGACGAGGCCACGATGACCGGGTCGAGCGCGTTGATGAGCTGGGCCAGTTCGCTGAGCAGCGGCTCGGTTTGCGGATCATCAAACCGTCCGATCACGGCGAGCCGGGCCAGATTGGACTGGACGTCCGCGACCCAGGCCTGCAGCTGCGGAATGGTTTCGAGCTCGGCAAGTTTGGCCAGCAGGAAAGCCGGCTGCGGCCAGGCTTGGGGCAATGCGTCCAAGTCGGTCAGGCGGTCGGTAACGCCAGCCGGATGGTTTTCGCCGCGATCCGGGTCACGGCTTCCTGCGGTGGGTTCAGGTTCGGTTCCGGTTGCCGGGCCAAGGTCGTCTGGAGCGGCAGCTGTTACTTCCGAGCTTTCTGTTTCAAAACCCGGCTGGGGTAATGGTGTCAGGATATCGGCCGTGATTGGCGGGATGGGGTCGCCGGCCTTTTCTCCGTCCACCAGGGACACCGGTACCGGGATGGCCGATCCGGTCAGTTCACCGGCATTTCGTTGATCGCCAAGTGATGGGATTGTGCTTTCCTGGCGGCAGGCCGGGACAGCGCCGACGGCTTGGCAAGATCCACCGAGCAGGCCAAGAGCCAGGACGGCGAAACTCGCGAAAAGTCTGTCGAATCCCGGTGTTCGGGAAAGCAGCGAAAAGGTGGCACCCGGCCACCTGGGCGACTGCCGCGAACTGGCAAACAAAAGGGGCATCGCGGACTGTGGCTGGCGTGATGAATCGGGCCAAGGGCCTTGAACAATTCATCGGAGAATCCGCACGCCGGAATCGAACGTGAAAAGCCCCCCGGGCGACGTTCCGGGCGACTCCTCCCGGAACAGCCATCGCGAACCAACCTGGCACCCGCATGAGTTTGACGGTCAGGGAAGATCCGCAAATTGTAAGGTCGACAAGTCAAGGGAAGAACGGGCAGCGTTTTTCGGACGGTTGTTGTGCCTTTTCGGTCATGAAGGAGACATTTCGCCGAAGTTGAAATCGTGAGACTTCCCCACGCATCGTTGGCCTGTCTGCCAATTCTCACGACTTCAAAGCCCTCCCCTCCTTGGGCGCAAGGGGAAAAGCGCCGAGACGGCGCGCGGATCAACTGTCTCGTCGATGCCCCCTGCATTTTCGCACTGCGTCAGCGATACCGAAGGCCGTGTTGGCGGTTTGGACCCGATTCAGATTGAGCACGGCCGGGCATAGCCCAAATGGTTCGCCCGTACCCGCCGGACCAGACTTCTGACGACGGCCAGCCGTCAGTATCTTCCGGATCAGGCAAACCCGCACCCCAGATACTGCCTTTCCAAACGCCGTCCTCCGATTCGATATGTCACCAAATGGTGACATATCGGCAAAGCCGAACAGGTGGGTAACTGATTCAGAGCGTTTCCATGGGCTGCCACTGTTCGCCCTCGCCGCAGACCACAGACACCGCCCAAATTCGCCAGACCTCCCAGATTTGGTGGCTGTCACCTTTGATCGTTCACTCCACCACACCGACTTGCGCACTCGCCAAGTGCCATTCAGACCTGACCCCATTTCCTCCTCTTAACTGGACCTGTCCCCGTTTCTTCCCCGAGTCGATGATCCCGCGTTGCCGCAGCTCGTCGACCAACTCACGCCCCGTCCAGTCGTCGACCGGCCGCCCGCTGTCACGCGGCGATTCGCAGGCCGTTGAGACCAGCTGCACGATCT
>JANOFL010000002.1:0-6998 GCA_031405895.1 Planctomycetota bacterium | reverse complement strand
GTTTTTGGGGTGGGGGGGCACAAAAACATTCTCTGCCCCCCCCCCCCCCCCGGGGGTTGTTTGGGGGGGGGGGGGGGGGGGGGGGGGGGGGGCCCACCGCGCGCAAAAGCCCCCCAACTGCCATACCCTTCCGCGGCCTGGTTCCCTATCCTCCCGCGCCAAAACCGGCCCAAGCCCGGTCCGATCGGAACCCCCCTGCCCCATCCATGGCACCCGTTCGCGCCACACTCCCGATCCTGTTCGCAGTCGCCTGCCTCGCGACCAGCACTGGCTGCGTCCAGCGCCGGCTTCACATCCAGACCCAGCCCGAGGGGGCGATGGTCCTCGTCGACCGCCAGTACGTCGGCCACTCGCCGGTCAGCGTCCCGTTCACCTACTACGGCACGCGCGAAGTCGAGCTGCAAAAGGACGGCTACCAGACGACCCGCGTCAAGCAGCGAATCCGCCCGCCGGTCTACGAAATGTTCCCCTTCTCGTTCTTTAGCGAGAACCTCGGCTTGCGCGAGCGGCGCGACGTCCGCGTGCTCGACTTCGTGATGGAGCCCAAGCAGCCCGTCATGGAGCACCAGCTCCTCGACCGCGGCACCCAGCTCCGCACCGACGTCCACCGCGGCACCGTCACGGGTCCGATCAAGTAGGCGAACCGCCCGCGTTCTTCGCCCCGGCGGGGCGCTGGAGTGTAGCCACAGGTGAAGCGACGCGGCTCCGCGCGTCGCGCAACCCGTGGATTGCATCGCACAATTCTCTTCGCCCCGGAGGGGCGACGGAGTTGGCTCGATCCGGGGCGACGCCTCAGGAAAGCGACCGTTTCGGATGACTCCACCGACCCTCCGGGGCGGAAGAATTCAAAGCCGCAACTTTCCACGGGTTCCGTCCCGGCGCGCCGGGACTCCACCCGTGGCTACACTCCACCGCCGCCTCCGGGGCGGAAGAATTCAGAGCCGCATCTTTCCACGGATTTCGCCGGTCATTCGGCCGAAAAAACTTGTTCCAGTCACGTCCGATGCCGAATTGGCCGTTACTGATCCAGTCGGAACCACGCAGCCACCCATTCAACCAGACGTTGCCAACCTGATTGCAGCCATTGGCTGAGTGGGCTGGGTGGATGGACCCATTCGCGGGCCTTGGCCATGGCATTCATGCGAATGGGGTAGGTGGCGGAATCTCCCAATGTCCGTTCAATCGCTTCGCCCCAGTTGTGAAACACAGGATATTCGGCCAGCACGTTTGCCGGGTCGTTGCGCATTTGGCCGACCGTATTCCATTTGTAAAACGGCCGCATCTCCAGGTCCGGAAGTCGTCCGATTCCCGCTTCATCGCATAGTTGCCGTACTTGGAGGTTGAGATCTTCGAGGGCGATGCCCTTTTTGTGGAGCGCGACGGCGTAAAGGTTGATGATCATCTGCTCATCAGGACCTGGGGGCAAACCCGCAGATCGATGTTCTTCGACCTGACGGCATTTGACATTTGACTTGCACCAGCCAGCCCATTGTTGGAGCAGCCGGTCAAATTCAACGTCATCGCAGAACTCAAGGCACAAAAAGAGTGCGGCATTCATTCCCTGCTGCGGCTCTGAAAAGACAATGCCAGTGTTCTCCTCAAGTGCTTTGTCCCATTCTGCCGAATACAGATTGCATTTGTCCGCAAAAGCCCTTGAAATCCGGTGCGACGCTTCGGCACGAGGCATTGCGGCCAGCAGTTCATGCAACTTGGCAACACGCCGATCCGCAAGCACAGCGCGAAACGGTACCGACCCGGAACCGATGAAACTTCCCTGCATCGCGCTCGCCCTTGCAAGGGCCCCGTTTTCTCCATCGTGTTTGCTGATTGCTTCGATCAGCTGGTCAAAATCCCTTGTTGCCGTTGTTTCAATAAACAAGCGATCGCGTTTGGCGTGAACATCTTCGCGCTGAAAGGCGGAAGATTGACCTTTTTCGTTCGATTGCGCTTGGGAAATCGATCCGATGCAAAGAACAAACGATGGCACGCAACACAGGCCGATCAGGGAATTCAATTGTAAATTCATGGCACCACTCCCAATCGACACGTTTTCCAGCTGAGTTTCCCAGTTTCGTTCGTGGTTGTCGCCCGCATCGGCAGCTCTACTGCTTGTACCGCGGCTGGTAGAGCTGGACCTCGAAGGCGCCGGGGACTTTGAAGAAGGTGACCAGGCCGTAGCCGTGGTCTTCGATGGCGTGGGTGAACTCGACTCCGCGGGACTTGAGCTGCGCCACCGTCTGCTCGATGTCGTCGCAGTAGAACGAGATGTTGGCGGTGCCGGAGGGCGTGTCGTTGGCATCGGTCGGGTGAACCCCGAGGTCGGCTTCCGGGGCGTCGAAGATCAGCCAGCCGTCGCCCACGTCGGTGCCGGGCAGCTGGAGCTTGTCCCGGATGAAGGCCCGCAGCGCGTCGGCTTCGGACGAATAGAACATGGCGTGCATGCCGCGAATCATGGGGGACCCGTGGGTGGATGGGAATGGGTGGGAGGATGGGAATTACGAATTACGAATTCGTAATTCTCAATTCGTAATTCGTAATTCGTAATTTTTAATTCTCTCCGCCATCAGTCCAGCGTGGCCTGTTCGCCGGTACGGAGGATCATGACGACTTCAGCGGGGGTTTCGGCGCTGCGGAGACGGTCGGGGATGAATTCGCTTTCGTCCATGATCGTCGCGATCACGGCTTGCAGTCGCTGATGCACGCGGGGCTGGCCGGCCGGGCTGAGCAGGACAAAGAGCAGGTCCGCTTTCTCATGGTGGGTCCGGAACGGAATCCCTTTCTCCGAACGGATGAAAAAGACCACCGACTTGGTCAGCCCGACAACGCGGGCGTGGGGCATGCCCAAGCCTTTTCCGAGGTAAGTCTCGACGGCCCGCTCACGCAGGTCGATTGCCTTGATGACCTGCTCCTTGCTGACCGGGAGCTTCCAGTTGGCAATCCGCGAAAAGGCGTTCCGGATCGCGTCAACCGAGTCGCTTCCCTCGACTCCCAGCAGGACATGCTGCTCCTCGACGATGTCGGACAGAAGAATGTTCTCTTCGTCCTCGAACTCGTCCCGGATCGTGCCGATGATCTCCTCGATCACGTCTTCGAGCGTGAGG
This sequence comes from Planctomycetota bacterium, assembly GCA_031405895.1. Taxonomy (GTDB): domain Bacteria; phylum Planctomycetota; class Planctomycetia; order Pirellulales; family Pirellulaceae; genus BJ22. The sequence continues at coordinate 3,897 of JANOFL010000002.1, read as the reverse complement.
AAGCCGGTCCACTCGGCGCTGGCGTTGCGGACGAGGGCGACGTGAATCCGCTTCCGCTGCATGTCGGCCAGGACATTCTCAAGCGGCGTCCCTTCGACGACGGTCAGATAGGAGCGGCACATCGTCAGCAGGTCGGGCTCGTCCTTGTCGGCGAGCAGCAGGTCCTTGACGTGGATGATCCCGATCGGCGTGTTCGAGTTGACTTCGACCAGCGGATAGCGGCTGAAGCGGTACTTCCGGAGCGTTTCGAGGTTCTCGGCCCACGGGACCCGGGCGGTCAGGGTGCGGACCTGGCTGCGGGCACGCATTGCGTCGCGAACGGTCAGTTCGCCGAGGTCAAAAACGTTCTCGGCGAACAGAAGCCGCCGGAATGACATCACGCCGCCGGTCTGGGACTGGCTGAGCAGAATCCGCAGTTCGTCTTCGCTATGGACATCGTGGACCCCCGCGTCGCGGATGCCGAACAGCCGCAGGACGAGGTTGGCGGAGTTGTTGAGCAGTTTCAGCGGGACGTAAAAGAGGTAGCGGAAAAAGATCAGTGGCCGGGCGGTCCAGAGCGAGGCCCGCTCGGTCAGGCGGATCGCGACCGACTTGGGAATCAGCTCGCCGAAGAGGATGTGCATGAAGCTGACGATCAGGTAACTGATCGTGAAGGCGATGCCGTGCGAGGTGAGCAGGAACGCCTGGCCGTCCGGGTCGAAAATCCCCAGCCACTCGATCGCCGGCTGGATCAAGCGGACAATCGCCGGCTCGGCGGCAAAGCCCAGCCCGATCGAGGCAAAGGTGATCCCGAGCTGGCAGACAGAGAGGTATTCGTCGAGGTAGGTCTGGACGTGCTGGACGGCTTTGGACCCGGGGGCCTTGGCGTCGGAAAGCTCTTCCACGCGGGAGGGCCGCATTTTGACGGCCGCGAACTCGGCCAGCACGAAAAAGCCGTTGAGCAACAACAGCAGAAGGGCCACCAGCAAATACAGAATGACCATCGGGTCGAACTGGGTCTCCAGTCACGGGACAACAACGAAACACGGCCAGACGGCGGGCGTCGGCCGGTTTCGACAGCCAACAGGATAACGGATTGGCCCCGACTCGACGGAGGACCCACAAAATGCGGCGTTTGAGCGGCAGTGAACCGTCAACAGCCGTTCGGCACCAGACTTCAATACCAGCCCGAAGCGCAGGCAAGGTTGGTCGTGGTCGGAACCCTTGCTTGCGCTTTGGTCAGGTATTGAGCGGCGGCAATACGACGACTGAAAAGAAACGAATGGATCGCAGCACAATCGAAGCCATCGTCCGGACTATCCCGATTCGGGTGGCTGCCAGGAGTGAATGCGGTAGGGCTTGCCGTCGAACGTGTCGTCGGCGGAGGCCGGGCCGGCGATCGTGGCTTCGGTTGGCCAGACTCCCCAACGGACCGGCGTATCGGTGTTCTCGCCCCAGACGCCGCCAAGATTGCCGAGAATCAGCAGCAAGCCCCGTTCGTCTCCCATCGCCCAGGGCGTCGTGCCGGGCGGGTACTCGCTCAGGCCGATCTGCCTGGCGACCCGCCCGGCGACTTCTTCCCGGTCGTCGGGGGCGACCAGGAATCCGATTTCGCTGCAATAGTGCAAGTCGGCCGGGCCGAATGACCCGGCGTCTTCAGCCGCGTTGTCAAGGTCATGCCGGGCGATGTACTCAACGACGTTGAACGCCGGATCGAAAAAGAAAACCGAGTGGGCATTCCAGTTGGCGAAGTGCCGGACATCGTCGGGAAAGGCCGGGTCGCGGAGGTTGGGAGGTGTCGGGACAAGCGGAGTCCGCTCCTGCTGCCAGCGTCGCGCGGCGAGGATCTTGTTCTCGGGGATATTGAAGGCGAAGTGGTAGAACGGCTCGCCGCTACCGACGCCGCCTTCGTTAATCAGCCCGCCGGGACTGTTCAGGTGTTCGGGTGCGGCGGGAACAAAAATGATGCTCGTCCCACCGGCACGGACGGTCAACTCGGCTTCGGTTGCGGAAACCAGCTCCAGCCCAAGAGTCTGGCAGTAGAACTCCCGCATCTTGTCCAGTGGAACGGCGGTCAGCAGCCGCAAACCGCGGATCAGGTGGTCGGCCTCGCCGGTCGGGGCGGGTTTGCGATCGGGCCGGGAATGGGAATGATGGCACTCCGTGGAAACAAGTGCCAGCGCATCATGTGCGTGAACCAGTGCCGCCGCGGCGGCGACCTGGCCCAGCATGGTCCGGCGGGTGATCGAACGTGGCATAGGCATCCAGCCTGTGATTCTTTTTTGGGAGAGGACGGGAAACACTCTCTGATGACAGGCTGGAAGCCTGTCCCACGTTGATGACAGGCTGGAAGCCTGTCCCACGTTGACGCGACCTGCCCCAACGACTTACTTGCCCAATCCGAGCGAGACGGCCAGATCGATCGGGATTTTGACTTCCTCGGTGGACTTGAAGTACCGGATCCGGACGGTGATCTTCGAGCCGGGTTTGGCTGCGACAGAAAAGTTCTTCTGGTAGGTCATCTCGTCGCCGAAGCCGAAACTGCTGTCGCCCATGCTCTGGCCTTCCAGTTCCTTGCCGGCAGCGTCGAGGAATTTGAACTCCGCGATTGTGTCAAACGACTTGTTGGCTTCCAGACCGAACCAGCAGCTGTCTTCGTCGCCCCCTGCATCGGCCTGGGTGACTTTGGCCTCGATTCCGCCGAGCTTGACTGTGCTGTCGGTGGCCAAGGTCAGGGCGGCGTCTTCGGTCTTCTCGTCGGCCCCAGCCAGCAGGATGACCGTGCCCTTGACCTGCAGGGAATTTGAGCCGGCTGGTGGCACGTCGGAGCTCGAAACCTGGACCGTGACCGAGTGCCCGTCTTCGCTGATGTTGTTGCCAAAGCCGCCAAAGCTTGACCCCGCGGCCATCGCGTTTCCGGAGCCGTCGTGCAACGCGGTCACTGCTTCGGGATTGTTTTCAGCGTCGACCACGCCGATAAAGGTCTTGCTCTTGTCCTGCACCCGGACATGGACTTCAACGCCCGGGCTGCGTCCCGGCACGAGCGACTGGCCGTACTCGTTGTCCGGGTCAGGCAGGGAGACCGAAACACCCACCACATCAACGGCAGGCTGGGACTGAACGGCCGACGCGCGCGGCGCGACTCCGAAAACCAGCAGACCGATCAGTCCGGTCGTTCGCGCACAGCGCAGTCCCCAAACAGCAACAGAATTCATGGTCGATCTCCCGAACTGGACCTGGAAGCCGGATTCAACACCCTGGAATCCGGATCGTACCATTTCCTGAAGGTCCAATCGAAAGTGACCGGCACCCGTGGCCAGTCTTCGGGAGAATCGGCCGGTTCGGGTCGGTTGGCAGCTGGTGCTCCGTCAACGCTGGGTTTTAGAGTGGCCTTGGTGAGCCGGCACCACTAGCGTCCGGGTTCCTCGAAGAGTCCGCGGCTTGCGCCGTCGGCTCACCCTATAACCGGCCTGTGACGCAGCTCTACTTCGGAGCCAGACCCGGCCAATCGGCTCCACACGACCAGCAGACCTCGAAGCCTTCATCGACGGTCTCGCCACAGGCGCAGGTCCAAGCGGGAATGGTCGCTTCGGCGTCGGTGGAAAGTTCCGCCACAAAGCCGCGGGCGGCTTCCAGATCGCGAGCCCGGACCATGACCCGGTAGTCTTCGTCACCTGAAGAGCCGGGCAGCGCGCCGCCGAAGGCCGTGTCGACGTTGTCGCCGGCAATGTGGGCGACGATCCCGTTGGCCTCAAGGACCTGGCAAAGCGCCTGGGCTTTGAACAGATCGGTGAGAGTTTCGAGGCAAACCAGTTCGTCGTGATCGCTCATCGCTGGTTCCCTGGTGCTGTATCTTCGGTCCAACCCCCTGGTTGCGAGTTGGTTTCCCGGAATGGTATCTGCATTGAGTCAATTGTC
>JANOFL010000413.1:0-2949 GCA_031405895.1 Planctomycetota bacterium | reverse complement strand
CGGCTGATCCCCATGGCCCAGATCCCGCTGGGCAATTTCGATCCGGGCGCGCAGTTTGCGGCCTGGCTGGCCGCCAACAGTATCCGCAATCCGCAGATCCTGATGATTGAGCCGCCCAACGAGAAAACCGACGTCGAAGGCGAACATCTCAAGGATGTCCAGTCGACCTTTGACCAGATGGGCCGCCCCTGCATCACCTTCGGCATGACCGCGACTGGTGCCAAACGGATGGGCGCGCTGACGAAGCGGCACGAACCGACGCCGACCGGCAAGTACCGGCTCGGGATTGTTCTTGATGACGCGCTGCACTCGGCACCCGAGATCGAAAGCGCGATCTACGGCCGCGGGGAAATCCGCGGCAGCTTCACGATTGAAGAGGTCAATAACCTCAAGATCAACCTCGACAGCGGAAAAATTTCTGTCGCGCTTGTCAAGAACCCGATCAGCACGCAGTACCTCGAGTCGACGCTGGGAGCGGAGCTGCGAACCAAAGGCCTCTGGACGATCGGGTTGTCGCTGCTCGCCATTATCGTGTTCATGCTTTTCTATTATCGGCTGTTCGCCGGCGGCGTGACCTGCATTGCCCTGTTGCTCAACCTGCTGTTGACGCTGGCCTTCGTCATGGCCATCGACCAGCCGCTGACGCTGACCGGACTCGCCGGGATCGTGCTGACGATCGGGATGGCGGTGGACGCCAACGTCCTGATCTTTGAGCGGATCCGTGAGGAACTGGCCCGCGGGGCTTCGCTCCGGATGGCGATCCAGAACGGCTTTGACCGGGCCCTCGGGACGATCGTCGACTCGAACCTGACCACGCTCCTGACGGCGATCGTGCTCTATGTCCTCGGGACCGACCAGATCAAGGGCTTTTCCGTGACGCTGATCGTCGGGTTGTTGACCAGCATGTTCACCGCGGTCTACGTCTCGAGGACTTTTTTCAATATTGCCGAACGCAAAAAGTGGTTGACGTCGCTCAGTTTTTTCGAGCTGGTCAAGGTCCGGGACTGGGACTTCATGAGCAAGTTCTGGCCGGCCGCGATTTCTTCCGTCGTGATCATTGCCGTGGGCATGGCCTGCCTTTTCACGCTGGGAGCGCGGGTCCTCGACATCGACCTGCGCGGCGGATCGACAGCCCAAGTCATCTTCAACCAGGCCATTACGCGGGCGGAACTTGAGAAGGACCTGTCCGGCCGGAACTGCCTGCATAACGGCGAACCGGTCGACTTTGTGGTTTCCACCATCACCGACGAGATTTACCCTGGCCGGGTCTACAAGATCGACAGCAGCATCCCGAGTTACGACGAGACTTCCGGCCAGCCGCCCTGGAAAGAACTGAACGTGCTGCTTGCGGAATGGTTCGCCGGCAAACTGCGTCTGCATCAGGTCACGGTGCCCGAGACAATTTCGGTCGAACCGGTGGGGACGGAAGCGCCACAATCGTCGGCCTTGCCCGCTTCGGTACCGGATGCACCGCGCGTCGCATTGCGGGACTGGGCCGAAATAGGCGGCGGGTTGTTGACTGTCCAGGATGCCCAGCCGGGTGAAACGGCACCGGCAGCCGGAACGCAGGCTAACGAACAGCCAGCGGCTGGCAATCAGGAGCCTGGCGAAAACGCACCGGCGGGCCAGGACCCTGCAGTCGGGCAGGCACCGCTAACGCCGGAAAATCCCACACCCCAGCCGACGGGCCAGGATCCCGGCGCGACCGAAACACCCGCCGTTCCGCAGCCTGAGGCACAAGATCAGGTGGTTGGGCAGCAGTTCCTGGCCAGCATGACCCTTGATTTCGCCGACCCGATCTCGGCCCGCTCGTTGCGCACGCAGCTCGTCGAGGCGGCCAGCCGGATCGACCGGCCGATCGAGGAGTCCCGGATCGTGCTGACGGGCGAAGGAATCCCTGTCAGTGAAGTCTACGATGCGCTCCAGCTCAATCGCTGGAATGTCGCGATGGAGACTTCCAGCCGCGACGATGCGAATGAAATCGTCCGTGCCTGGTCGACGAACTTCAACCAGTTGCCCTACTTCAGGACGGCCAGTGGCGTGGGCGGGCAGATTGCCGCCAGTACGCAATGGAAGGCCTTCGCGGCGATCTTCGCCAGCCTGCTCGGCATCATCGCTTACGTCTGGGTCCGCTTCCAGAATATCGCCTTTGGCATCGCGGCCGTGGTCGCTCTGATCCATGACGTGCTGGTGGTTCTGGCGGCGATCGCGATCAGCCACTACGTCGCCGGTGCCCTCGGCTTCATGATGGTCGAGAAGTTCAAGATCAGCCTGCAGATCATCGCCGCCCTGCTGACCGTCATCGGCTTTTCAATCAACGACACGATCGTGATTTTCGACCGGGTCCGCGAAGTCCGCGGCAAGCGGCTGGAGATGACCAACGATATTATCAACAAGAGCGTTTCCCAGACGCTTAGCCGGACGATTCTCACGTCATTGACGGTGTTGATCGTGGTGATGCTGCTCTATTTTTTCGGCGGCCCGGCCATCCACGGCTTTGCCTTTTCCATGGTGATCGGTGTGATTGCCGGAACGTACAGTACGGTCTTTGTCGCTTCGCCGATTCTGGTCTGGCTCATGAACCGGTTTGGCCTCAACGCGGAGCTGAATGCCGAGCTGGACGCGGCGAAGACGTAGGGCGGACGCGGCAGGAGCCTGGTCGCCATGGTGGCGTGAAGAACGAGGCGGAGCCTCGGGTCGGTGGGTTACCCGGCGGGAGCCGGCTAACCAGTTGATGGCCGGGTGTCCAGTTGATCATTGGCATCTGAACATCTCGCGCAGACGTTGGGTCCACTCCCGGCTGGCTAATAAACAGCCACGATTGGCGGTTCTTCCGCCCCGGAGCGGGCGGTGGAGTGTAGCCACGGGTGAAGCGTCGCCGCTTTGGGCGACGCGAAACCCGTGGAATGGGTTGGGACTTGATTAATTCGCCCTGGATGGGGCGACGAA
>JANOFL010000407.1:0-12707 GCA_031405895.1 Planctomycetota bacterium | reverse complement strand
GACCGCGACAAGGGCGCGATTATTCCAATCGCGCGCTCGTTATCGACGCTCGGTTTTAAACTGGTCGCGACAGAAGGCACTGCAGCTGTTTTGCGCCGGGAAGGTTTAGCCGTGGACAGCCTCAAAAAAATCAAAGAAGGCAGTCCCAACGCTACCGGTCATCCTCTGACTCATAAAGATGGGGCAGGATTCCCTCCCCGCCTTCGAGCCGGGCCAGAACGCAGAGCTGGGCTCCTTGCAGCCAGGGAAACCCCTGACCCCGTCCGCAGGCCAGCAGGCTGACGGAAGTACGGACCTTTTCGTCGAAAAAGCGGGCAACGAAATCGAACTGCCGGCCGTTGAGCGCCGGGCGGTTCAACCGCCGGAAGCCGGCTGCTTCGAGCGCCGGTTCCAGCTGGTCAAGAAAACAGCCGTACTGCAGCTGGCTGAAATCGGAGACGCGTTCGCGGATCCGCTCCAGCTGCTGCTCCACGGTCATGCCGGCGATGCCCGTTTTCTGGCTTCCCCTGGCGGACGCGAACTTGAGGCTGCCCACCCGGACCTGAAAAAACTCATCGAGGTTGCGGGCAGTGATGGCGAGAAAGCGAACCCGCTCCAGCAGCGGAACCCGCTCGTTGAACGCTTCGTCCAGCACGCGTTCGTTGAAACCCAGCCAGCTCAGCTCGCGGTTGTAGTAACGGGCGGAGGGACTGCCAAATCGGTCATTCATCGCGGACTGCCCTGGATCGTTTCTGTGCCTGATTTCGAATCGGTCTGGCCGCCCCCGGCCCGATATCGCAACGTTCCGCCACATTCTGCCAGTTGACGAAACGGTTGGCCAGGCCATAAGGACCGAGCGGACGGGATTGACAGTATTGACCGGATTGACCGTATTGACTGTGGAGAACCCGGCAGCCGTCAGGCCGTTACAATGTGAGGACCAGGCCTTCAGAACCCCGTCTCTGCGCGGAGAACGTTCACGTGTTTCGAGTCTGCGTTGTCGCCGGTTTCATTGCGTCCATGCTGGTCTGGCACGAACCGGCTGCCGCCCTTCAGGAACCGCTCGCCGAATGGCGGCAGGCGGCCGAACACTGGATCACGGCCGAAACGCTCAAGGCCGACGTCCGCTTTCTCGCCCACGATCTGCTCGAAGGCCGCGGGCCAGGCACACGCGGCGATCTGCTCGCCCAACAATACATCGCGACGCAGTTTGAACTGTTGGGACTCAAGCCTGTCCAGCCAGGTGCTGGTTGGGTCCAGCCTGTTCCGATGGTCGGAGTGACGACCCGGGCACCCGAGTTTACCGAATTCCGGGCCGGCGACAAAACCCTTCAGCTCAAACACCACGACGACACAGTCCTGACTTGCGGCCAGCCTGTCGCCGAAGGCGGGGTCAAGGACGCCGAGCTGGTATTCGCGGGCTACGGCATTCAGGCCCCCGAGTTCAACTGGGATGATTTCCGCGACACGGATGTGCGGGGCAAAGTCCTCGTGATCATGAATAACGACCCGGCTGGCGACCCGGAACTGTTTGCCGGCAGCACGCGACTTTACTACGGCCGTTGGGATTACAAATTCGAAAAAGGGGCTGAGCTTGGTGCGGCCGGAATGCTGATCATCCACAGCACGCCTTCAGCCGGCTATCCGTTCCAGGTGATCCAGTCATCCTGGACCGGTGAACAGATGCAGCTTCGGGGCCGCGGCGACAGCCACATGCCGATGGAGGGCTGGCTCTCGGAAGACGCTGCCCGGCGGCTGGTCGCGCTGGGCGGCAAAGACCTCGACACGCTGCGAGCCTCCGCGGAAACGCGCGAGTTCCGGCCGGTGCCGCTGGGCATCACGATGTCGGTGACCTTGCCCGCGCTGGCCGAAGAACGGGAGACCGGCAATGTCCTTGCGCTCCTGCCGGGCAGCGATCCGGAGCTGGCAAAAGAATGGGTCATCGTCTGCGCCCACCATGACCACCTCGGGATGGAGCCAAAACGCGACGAGAACCACGACAACATTTTCAATGGAGCGGTCGACAATGCCTCCGGCTCGGGAGTGTTGCTCGGCATTGCCCGCGCGATCACCAGCCTGCCCGAGTCGCAGCGACCGAAACGCTCGATCTTCTTCGCCGCCGTGGGGGCCGAAGAACAGGGCCTGTTGGGTTCCGAGTACCTCGCCCTGAACCCGCCCACGCCGGCCGGTTATCTGGCCGGCATTGTCAACATCGACGGGATCAACATTCTTGGCCCGACCGAGGATGTGGTCGTGATCGGAAAAGGCAAATCGGACCTCGACGGGATTGTGCAACGGATTGCGACCTGGCAAAAACGGACCGTCGTCCCCGACCAGTTCCCCGACCACGGCTACTACTATCGCTCCGACCAGTTCAGCCTCGCCAAAGTCGGCGTGCCGGGCGTTTATCTCCATTCCGGGGTTCACGTCATCGGCAAGCCCGACGGCTGGGGCCGGGAAAAGCTCCGCGAGTGGACCGACACGATCTACCACCAGACGAGCGACGAGTTCGACGAGCACTGGGACCTCTCCGGCGCCGTCCTCGACGCCCACCTCCTCTGCCACGTCACCCTCGAAATCGCGAATCGGCCGGGAATCCCGGCATGGGTTCCGGGCGATGAGTTTGAAACGGCGAGGAAGGCGGCAATATCCAGCCGTTAGAGTCTCGTTGTCCCATCTGTGCAGGAGCTTGTCGAAAGAATCGCCGACCTTGCTTGAGCCTCGCGCCCACCGCCCTCGCGTCGGTGAAGCGAGGGCATGGCCACTACCAGGTGCAGGACAAGGAAAACTTCTCCCCTCTCCCTCAACGGTCCCAGTCTTTCCGGGACCGTTGAGGGAGAGTGGACGGACAAAAAAAGGGGAGACAAAAAAATTCGGAGTCTGGGGTTAAAAACAGGCATCCATGACGGGGTACCTTTCGCATTTCCTCCGCTTTTTTTGTCGGTCCTTTTTTTGTCTGGACCTTTCCTTTCCCTTGAAGCAAAGAACACCAGATCATGCTTCGGTCGTACGACCGTGAAAGCTGTCCGCCTAACCGCTCCTTTGCTCACTCCCCACCAGTTCCGGGCGAATGCCGAAGAGGTCTTCGAACATCTGGCCGTCCTGTTCGATTTCGACCTGTTCGGCGGAGACCTCGGCGACGCCTTCGGCGCGGATCCGGAGGCGGCTGGCACCGAGTTCAGAGCTGATGGCGGAGATCCGCTGGCGGCGGGTGGCGTCGAGAGCCTTGGCGACACGGAGTATGGCCGCCAGTTTGGCGACGGCGATCCGCTGTTCGCGGGCAAGCGTGACGTAGATTTCGTGCGTGGGCTGCGGCGTGGCCCGGCGGTGATAACGGACGACGAGCGCGATCAGCTCCTGCTCGCTGCGGCTGATCCCGAACAGTTCGGAATTGAGGATCAGGTACATCCCGTGTTTGTGGTGGCTTCGGGAACTGACGAACAGCCCGCATTCGTGCAGCAGCGCGGAAAGGTGGATCACGATCCGGTAGCGGGGCGGCAGGCGATGCAGGCTTTCCAGCTGCTCGAACAGCTGGCAAGCCAGCGAAGCGACCGTGATCGCATGTTCGTGGTCGACGTCGAACTTGCGGCCCAGCAGTTCGGCTGAGCGGACGATCTGGGCTTCGATCGGCTGGGCCGCGCGGCCTTGCAGCGACATCTCCAGAATCAGGCTGTCGCGGAGGTTGATCGGGGCCACGCAAATCGTCGTGGCACCAAACCGGCGGGCAAGGACGAGGTGGATCAGCAGGGCCGGGCCCAGCGTTTGCGAATCGGCGAGGCTGAGCTTGTAGCGGGCCGCGACCTGTTCGGGTTCGAGATCAAGCAGCTGGTCGGCGAACTGCTCGAGCCGCGCGACGGGGAGCTGGACCAGTTCCTGGTTGTTGAGGGCACCGAGAATTTTCTGGGCGGCAAACCGGATGTCGCCACCCATCGCGAGGTAGGCCGCTGTCTCGTCGTGGACCAGGTGCTGGATCTGCTGGACTGCCGGCTCGATTCGCGAGACCATCAGCTGCCGCATCCGGCCCGAAGCGCCGTCGAGGCTTTCCAGCGAGCCACGCAGCCGCAGGGCACCCAGCCGAAAGGTCCGGCTGAAGACGATGTCGATCCCCTTGAGAAAGAGGAACTCCGTGGTCCCGCCGCCGACTTCACAGACCGCCACGTCGCCATCAAAGATCGTCGGGTAACGGGCAAAAAAAGACTGCAGGCCGAGGTAGGTCACCCTGTGCACGTCGGCCGATTCGTAGGTCTCGACTTCAAAACCCGTGGCGATCGCCACCCGGTCCTGAAAGGCCAACCGGTTGGTGGCTTCGCGGAGGCCGCTGGTCGCGATCACCCGCACATCGCGCTCGGGATCGACCCGCAAGGTCCGCAGGATGTCTTTGAAAGAACGAAGGACACTGACGCTGTCTTCGATCGTTGCGCGGGAAATCTCGCCGGACGAGAAGGAGTCACGACCCAGACTGACACCCTGCGAGTAGGAATCCAGTTTCTCAATCCGGCCATCGGCAAATATCTCCGCCACCTGCATCCGGACCGACGAAGCGCCGATGTCGATCACGGCGACGCGTCGAAAGGTCTTTTCGGGAGTGGCGTTCATGGGACGGGAATGGTCAGGTCAAAGAAGGGTTGTCCGCAGATTGCACAGATTCTCGCAGATTTCGGAGCAGGACCAGGTTAGTGGTGCCTTGAGAGTTGCCGAAACGCTCGTCCGGTGTTTGGGGTTGTTGGTCATGGGTACGTCAACCTGTTTCCATCCAGTTCCATCAAGACCTGCGGCACTCAAACCCAACCAAACCAAACCAACTCGTTCCAGACTGCCTGACCGCGACAGAAATCTGCGAAAAACTGTGCAATCTGCGGACGAAAAGTCCAGCTTTGTCTTGTGTTCAGGTCGTGCCGGCCAGGCTGGCAGATTCGGCGAAGCGGCGTTTGGCGAGGGCGGCGGCGCCCATGACTGTGGCTTCATCGCCCAGTTTCGCCGGGACAATCCTGAAGACGTCCTTCATGGATGGCAACACCAGTCGCTGGACTTCGTTCGAAACGGCCTTGAGGTACAGGTCGGGCATCGCTTCAACCAGTCCGCCGCCGAGGACGACGATGTCGGGCGCAAGCAGGTGGATCAGCGTCACGACGCCCGTTGCCAATCGCCGCGCGGCGGTCGTGACGATGTCTTCGATCACCTGATCGCCGGCCTTGATCGCCCGGGCCAACTGGGCGCTGCGGATGTCGGCGAGATCGGTGCCGCAGATGCTGGCGAGGTGGGGTGCCTGGCCGCGAAAGACCGCCTGGGCCGCAGCGGCCGAGATCGCCAGCCGGGAGGCAATTGCCTCGAGGGTTGCGGGGACACCGGGTCGGTCAAGCGATGACTCGGCCGAGACTGGTATATGGCCGATCTCCATCGCGGTGCAGTTGGTGCCTGTCAGCAGCTCGCCATTCCGGACGCATCCGCCGCCGATCCCGGTGCCGGGAAAAACCCCCACGACACAGCGGGCTCCCTGGGCTGCCCCAAACGTGTACTCGCCCAGCACTCCCAGATCGACATCGTTGCCGACTGCAACATCGAAACCGAACTGATCATGGATCGACTTGCGAACCGGTGCCTTGACCCAGCCCAGGTTGGGGGCTTCGCGGATGACGCCTTTTTCCAGGTCAAGCGGCCCAGGGCAACCGATCCCCAGCCCGCCGATATCGGTGGCCGCGACGCCGGCGTCTTCGATGGCTCCGGCAATGACGGTGTTGATCCGTTCCAGACCTGCCGCCTGGCCTTCGTTGGCCTTGGTTTTCTTCCGGCAACTGCCGACCACGCGGAACTTGTCGTCCAGCACATTCGCCAGCATCTTCGTGCCGCCGAGGTCAAAACCGATCCAGTAACGGGCGTTGTCGGGCATGGTGCAGGAATTGGGCCGAGGACGATCATGCGTTCCCTGAGGAATTGTCCAGTCTAGCTGCGCGAACGCCGACAGCCGATGGCCCGAATCCGATGCGGAAATCCGTGACGTCGGTTGTCAGTTCCGTTGGACCTTGATCGTGAGTTTTATTGGAGCAATCTGGCGTGCGGAAGGACAACCTGCGAATCAGCGGGGCTTCAGGTCCGTTTCAACGCAACAAAAAAAGGCTGCCCCGCATGGCGGGGCAGCCCGGCAAACACAGAACTGGTTCGCGAACTACTTCTGCGAACCCGCGTTGTCGGTCTCAGCCGGCTGGCCGAACATGAACTGGACCGGAGCGGCTGTTCCGGCCGGGACGAATTTGCCTTCGGCCCAGCGGTCGATCCGGTCGTGCAGGTCGGCGATGTGGGCGGCCGTGTAAGCGTCCACCGAGGCGTTTTTCGCCTCGGCCAGTTTGCCACGCAGGTTGCGCAGCGTCTGGGCGGCGAGGTTGGAGATCGGCTTCATCGCCGCGTTGCCCGACGTGCCCGCGTTGGCGAGGTCGAACAGCCGCTGGACGTGCTCGGCCTGCAAGTTGCGCCGCAACGAGCTGACGGCCGGCTTGCGGTCGGAGAACTGGCCGGCGAATGGCGTTTCCAGCTCGGTCCAGACCGCGCTGGTGACTTTCGAAAGCAGTTCGTTCAGCGTCAGGGCATCGGCATCCGCGGCCGTCCGCAGCTCGTTGTCGTAAACCCGGCGGAGGGTGCTCGGATTCATGAGCTGGGTCAGGGCCGAAGCCTGCAGGGCCATCACGCGGTCGTGAACCGGCCAGGCGGCCTCATCGCTTCCCCGGCCCGGACCATCGCGCCAGCTGTCGCCGACCAGATGCACGAGCAGATCCGGCGTCAGCCCAAAGGCTTCATCGCGGAACGTGTTTTCGACCACGAAATCGAGGGCGTCCCGCTGGAGCGATGCGGAAACAACCTCAATCGGCTTGCGGGCGTTCGGGTCACCTTTCTTGTCGCGATTGACAAAGGTTCCGCCCAGCCAGTTGGCCATCATCCCGGTGGCTTTGGTCTGGATGCCAAGCGTCAGCTCGTAGCCCCGGCGGGCCCGTGACCACGGTTCGCCGTCTTCCACGAACTTGTCGAGAATCTGGCTGCGGTGGTGCTTGGCAAGCGCGACTTCGCTTTTCGCGAAATCGAGCGGGTTCTTCGAGAAGTCATATCGGCGGGCGAGCGGGTCGGGTCCGCCCGTATCTTCGTCGGTCGCATAAACAAGCAGCGGTTCGGCCACCCGCTTGAGGATGTCCGGCAGTTTCTTGTCGTCCATTTCGTAGCCGTATTCGATCGCCCACATGTCGTACGGACCAACACCGATCATCGACCAGTCGCCCTGGACTTCACCCGTGGCGAACTTGAAGTTCGTCGGGAGGTAGTCCATGACCGAGCCGGCGAGCGGCTTCTGGCCCTTGTGCGCGGCACTGTTGATTTCGGACAGCGAGTAGATGCTGCTGGCCTTAAAGTTGTGCCGCAGTCCCAGCGTGTGGCCGACTTCGTGGCAGACCAGGTCGGCGAGCAGCGGGCCAATGAAGGATTCGGGCATGCCGTCAAGCATCTGCTCGGCCGATTCGTCTTCTTCCTTTTTCTCGCCGTCCTTTTCTTCCTTGTCGTCGTCCTTCGGCTCGTCCTGCATCAGCTGGATCATCATCCGCATGATGGCGACGTCGTACTGGCGGCCTTCGGCGGCAAGGCAGCCGCCGTTGACCTGGCTGTCGCGGTTGTAAAGGCCATCGCCGGGTTCGTCACCCAGCATCCGGGTCCGCGTCGCCGACTGGCTGGCCGGTCCAGCAGTCAGGGCTTCGCGGAGGATCGACTGGCGGATGAACTCGCGCTGTTCGGGAGGAGCGAGCCGGATGCGCGGATCCCAGTTGGGATGCTCGGCGAGCCAGGCCAGCGTCTCGGCCGACATGCCTTCCATCGCGATCTTGGGCATGATCTTGTCGAACTGCTGTTCAAAAGCCCGAATCCAGCCATCGGTCAGCACGATGTCGGCGTCAAGAATCTGGCCGGTCATCGGATTGACGCGACTGGGGCCGATCGCCGTGCTGACGTTGTTGTTCAGCCAGCGGATGAAGTTGTAACGGACGTCTTCAGGGTCTTTGGTCATGTGGTCGCCGGACTGTTTGTCCTGCTGGCGGACCTCGATCGCGTTGACGATGCCAACCTGCTCGAAGGCCTTGTTCCAGTAAAGGACGCCTTCGCGGACCCAGCGGCGGTAGCGCACCGGCGTGGTGTGCTCAAGGTAAAAGATGATGGGCTGTTTGGGCGGGCTCATCTTCAGCTTGTCATCGCGTTTTTCGAGATGCCAGCGGTTGACGTAACGGGTCCGGATGTCGTCGCCTTCATAGCGGCCGTAGTCGGCATAGCCGGTGGTGAAGAAACCGATTCGCTCGTCAGCAGCGCGCGGCTTGTAACTGGCCGAACCTTCGATCTTGCTGATCGAGTAGTGGAACGTTTTGAGGCTGCCGTCGGCCGAGGCGATTTCCCACGCGACTTCGACGTTTTTCGGGAAGGCCTTGACCCGCTCGACGCGTGAAAGCTGTGAACGGCTGCCAGCCGCGTCGCCGGCAAAGAAGACTCCGGCCTTGCCGACCAGCAACTCGTCGAGGTCGATGACTGGTCCGCCGCGGGGAACCATTGTGAGGATTGGCAAGTCGAGGAGGATCGAGTCGGTGAAGAGCCGCTTGACCGAGGCCTTCGACTCGTCGTCCGAGCCGCGGATCGAGACGTTCTCCTGGACGAGCGCCAGCCGCTTGCCATATTGCTTCCAGTAGACGTAGTAATCATTGGACTGGAGGCCGGCAAAGACATCGCCGCCCGAAAGCGTCGTGGCGATGAATTCCTTGTGATCGCCGGAAGCGTAGTCCGCTGGCAGTTCGGCCAGCATCTGATTGTTTTTGCGGTCAATCCAGAGCCGGAAAAAGCTCTTGGCTGATCCGTCGCCACCTTCATCGGTGACCGGGATTTCCTCAAAGCCTTCGATGACTTTTTCAAAGGCAGGATAGTCGGACTTGGGCTCTTCGGCTTCCTGGCCGAACAGCGGCTGGGCACCTCCCAGCGGCAGGCTGACGACACCGGCCAGCAGCCAGAAACAACCACGGCGAATCCACAACATGGGCAAACATCCCCGATTTGGAACAATGAGACGAAACCTGAAGGCGACCGTCCGGTCCGCCGGGCCAACTGCCCGCAAGGCGGAACCATCGAACAGCCAGGGCAGTTACCCCGCCAATTCGCCATCAGCACAATGACCCACTCCGAGCCAATCCGGAAACCGCCGGGGTGGCCTGTCAAAACGACGAATTCTTGTGAGCCTGAGGCGCTAGCCGATTCCCTTGGGTGTGAGTTTATGGCTGAATCAGCGTTCTCGGCTAGCGCCTCAGGCTCACTTTTTGGCAGGCCACAGCCGGGGTCTGACCCCTTCACTTCGCGGTTCACGGACGGCTCTCAATCGCCTGCCCCAGCCACCCGATGACCCCGGCGAGGGCAACGCTTCCAGTCTAGCACGAGGGCTGGCGACCGGGTTCGGCGAATGGACCGGATAACTGATATAGTCCGGACTTGTATTGGCCGTTGAAAACGGGCGAGTTTCGGTGAATCGGCCCTTCCTTTCGGCTCTGGTCGACCATGTTCGGCAACTATGAGTGGGGGTTCGGTCAGCCATGGTGGCGGTTGCTCCTGCTCGGCCTGATTCCGCTGTGGGTGACCGGGTTCTACAGCCTCGCGGGACTGGGGCGTTTCCGGCAGGCGCTGGCACTGCTGTTGCGGACCGCGCTGTTCACCTTGCTGGTCCTCGCACTGGCCGAGACGTCGTTGAACCGGAAGACTGACCGGATGACGGTCTTCTACCTGCTTGACCAGTCCGAGAGCATTCCCCGCGCTGAGCGCGAGCAGATGCTCCGCTTCGTTGTCCAGTCGGTCGGCCAACACCGCCGGGCTGACCGGCTCGACAAGGCCGCGGTAATCGTTTTTGGTGCCAACGCGATCATCGAATCGCCGCCCTACGATGGCCTGCCGCCGTTGATCGATGCGGTGGAATCAGCCGAGGGTCTGCGGACCGACGGGACGAGCCTGGAGGCGGCGCTCAAACTTGCCGCGGCCTCGTTCCCGCCTGATACGGCCCGGCGGATTATGATCGTTTCGGACGGCAACCAGAACGCGGGCGATGCCTTGCGGGTCGCCCGGATGCTGGTGGACGATGGCGTCGGGATTGACGTGGTGCCGGTGATGCTCGCGGCGGGCGGCGAAGTATCGGTCGACAAGATCCTGTTGCCCTCTGATATCCGCCGCGACCAGGCGTTTGAAGCCCGGATCGTCGTCTCGAATCACAACGAGCCGTCGGAAGAGAACCCGACCGGCAAGGTCAAAGGCAAACTTCGGCTCAACCAGCGGATCGGCGACCGCGAAGAGTTTGTCAACGAAATCCCGGTTGAGCTTGATCCGGGCAAGAACGTCTTCACGTTCAACCACCAGATCGACCAGTCGGCGGTGGTGACTTTCAATGCGACCTTTGTTCCGGATGCCGAGTCGGCCGGCGCGGACGCGATCGCGCGGAACAACGAGGCTTCGGCTTTTACCCACATTCGCGGCGAAGGGCGCGTTCTGCTGATCGAAGACTCGCAGTTCCCGGGCGAGTTTCAGCAGCTGGTCGAGCGGCTCCGGGCCGGCGCAATCGAAGTCGACGTCATGTCGCTCGACAGCCTGTTCACGACACCGGCCGAGCTGTTGCCCTACGACTCGGTGATTCTCGCCAATGTGCCGCGGGCTTCGGAAAACGCGGGCGGCGCGACGACGGCTTTTTCGGACGACCAGATCCAGATGCTGGTGGCCAATTGCGAAGAGCTGGGTTCGGGCCTCGTGATGCTGGGCGGGGACCGCTCGTTCGGAGCCGGTGCCTGGTCGAACACGGAACTTGAAAAGGCGATGCCGGTCGATTTCCAGATCAAAAACGACAAGATCAGCGCGGTCGGTGCCCTCGCCCTGATGATGCATGCTTCGGAAATGGCGGATGGCAACTTCTGGCAGAACAAGATCGCGCGCGAAGCGATCAAGGTTCTCGGGCCAATGGACTACTGCGGAATGGTTGACTGGTCGGATTTCGGCGGGGCCCCGCGCTGGCTCTGGAAAATGCCCGATGGTGTCGACCAGATTTCGGACAAGCGGGACCGGATGCTGGCGCTGGTCGGACGAATGACGCCCGGCGACATGCCCGACTTCGGGCCGCCGATGGAGCTGGCCCTAGCCGGACTGAAAAAGTCGCCCGCGTCGATGAAACACATGATCATCATCAGCGACGGCGATCCGGCTCCGCCGGCCAACAACCTGTTGACGCGCTACGCCGCGGCCAAGATCAAAATCTCAACTGTCGCGGTCGGCACGCATGGCCCCGCCAACAGCCAGCTGCTGGAGGACATCGCGAAACAGACCGGTGGCAAATACTACGAAGTCAAGGACCCCCGCGCCTTGCCGCGGATCTACCAGCGCGAGGCCCGCCGCGTGGCCAAGCCGGTGGTCAAGGAATCCCGGGCCGGGATGGCAATTCTCGAACTTCCTGCCGCGGCCCGCAACGAGATGCTGCAGGGAATCACGGCCAGCCAGCTGCCGCCGTTTTACGGTTACGTCATGACGACGGTCAAAGTCAATCCGCTCGTGGAACAGCTGTTGGTCGCAAACGAACCAGCCAATAACACTGAAAACACCACCCTGCTCGCGGCCTGGCGTTACGGAATCGGCCGGGCCGTGGCCTTCACTTCTGACGGTGGCCACCTCTGGACGACCGGCTGGTACGGCAGCGAATACTACGACAAGCTCTTCACCCAGATTGTCCGCTATTCGATGCGGGCGGTCACGCAGAGCGCCAATTTCGCGCTCTCGACCGACGTCCGCGACAACCGGGTTCGCGTCGTCGTCTCCGCGCTCGACGACCAGGAGGACTTCATCAACTTCCTCAACGTTCAGGCCCGCGGCGTCAACCCCGACATGGAGGGCTTTGACCTCAATTTCTCGCAGACCGCCCCCGGGCGCTACGTCGCCGAGTTCGACGCGGCCGAATCGGGCAACTACCTCTTCTCGATTTTCCCGGGCGAAGGCTACGAGCGGCTGACGGCCGGGATCAACGTTCCCTGGTCGAGCGAGTTTTCCGACCGCGAGACCAACGCCTCGCTGCTCGAAACGCTGGCCGGACTGAAAACCGATGACAACGCTTCCGGAACGCTCGCAGACCCCGCGGCAACGCTGGCTTCCAACGAGTCGGCATCACGGCTCGACCCGTTCCGGCCCGGATTGAAGCAGACGATCAGCATCGAGACGATCTGGCCGCTGTTGCTTGTACTGGCCGGGATCACTTTGCTGAGCGACGTATTCGTCCGCCGCGTCGCCTTGCCAGTCAACGAATGGATCGGTGCGCTGCGAAAGACGCTCTTTTCACGCCGCGACACGGGTGCCGAAGCGGCGGCCAGCATCCAGCGCCTGAAATCGAAGAAGAGCGAGATCGAACGCGAAGTCGAAGCCAAACGCGGCCAGCTGCGCTTTGAGCCGGAATCAGGCGACGAAAAAGGGTCCGGCCGTGAGCAGCTGACCCGGATCCTCGCTTCCGAACGCGAACGCGAGCTGGAGCCCCCGCCCGTCCAGGCCATCGAAGACCCTGCCAAACCAGGCTCGGCCGACGAAGGCTACACCTCACGCCTCCTCGACGCCAAACGCAAGGCCCAGAAGCGCCGCGAGGAAGGCGAGAAAAGCTGATTCGCGAATCGTCGCACATGAATTGAGTCCGACTGGCCGTTGAAAAAGGTGTCTGACCC
>JANOFL010000380.1:0-2546 GCA_031405895.1 Planctomycetota bacterium | reverse complement strand
GCGTTTGCGCGCGGCTGGACTGGAAGACCGGTTTCGGTACCTCGGCGTGATCGACCGGTTGCAGAAGCTGGATTTCTTCCGCTCGATCAGCCTGCTTTCCGTCCCGGCGGTGCAAGCCGAACCCAAGGGTCTCTTCGCGCTGGAAGCACTCGCCGCCGGCGTGCCCGTCGTCCTGCCGGCCCACGGTGCCTTCCCGGAGCTGCTCGCTGCGACTGGAGGCGGCCTGCTCTTCCAGCCCAACGACGCCTCCGACTGCGCATCGAAACTGGCGGTCCTGCTGCGCGACCCGGAATCCGCCCATCACCTTGGCCAACAAGGCCGCGCCGGCCTGCTCGCCACCCGCACCTCCCACCACGCCGCCGCAGAACTCGACGGAATTCTCAAAGCTCGACTGTTGTCGGGACAGCCCTGACCCCCGTTGAAAACCAGCTGAAAGTTGCAGAAGACCCGTTGCCGGCTTCACTATACAGCCAACCGAAATGAATCAGGTCAGCTTGAGAAGTGAGAAGCCCACGCATAACGCGATGAATAAACCCCATCGCATTGCGTCATCCTGCGGAATCAGAACCAGCCAAAAGACAAGGCAGGTCCCGATTTTCCAAAACAAAACATCCTCGGGGTGGGCGAACTGGACTGATTTCAGCCCAACCGAACCCACACGCCGAGGATGGTTTTGTGCTTCTCCAAATCACTCAGCAGTCGGTCAAGCCCGGTTCAGGCCCGAACCAAACCCTATTTGCGACGGCGAGTGAAAAGTGTCAAGGCTCCACCAACGGCCAGCAACGCAAGGGATCCCGGTTCAGGGATCGCAGCTGGCGTAAACGACAGCCGGGTCATTGTGAAAGCGGCCAGCGTTCCGGTCGTCGCCGCGGCACCAGCGGTGGAGGTAAAGGACCGGTAGTCTATTCCAGCGCCAACGCCGGTCGTTGCTGACACTGCCTCGAGAAAAGAATTGGCCGGATTGGTGATGCCACTTCCTGTGTGCCGGATCTCGATTAACAGATGTCCGCCCGTGTACACATGTGGCGTCGTAAACACAATCTCGTCCTGCCAGGCGTTCGGCGTCGCGCCGGCCGCACCTGAAGTGAAGCCGCTCATCGTCAATGCACCGGACTGCACCGTGGTCAATGCACCGATAATATTGCTCGCAAACGTGGTCGATCCGGCTACTGGAGCAACCCCTTCGCCAATCCCGATGAAGTAATCGGTCCATGTTGCACCGGTGTAGGTGCTGGTCGCACCGTTATACATACGGAACGACATGCCGGTAATCGTATCGCCAGGCAGCATGGTGCCGAGCTGATTCTGGTTGATCAGCAGTTGACCAGTTCGTGCCGCGCCAACGTCACGAATGAACGTGTTGAGGCCATTAGCTGGCGCAAAAGGCGTTGCGGCGTAGAAATTGGCGGCCACGATCGTATCGGCCGATGCGGACGACGCAAACGCGAGCAACGTCGCCAGGATCAAACTCACAATTTTGGTCTTCATCTGGTACCCCCAAAATACGATTGAACAAGGTGCAACACGATTGCCCGTTCGGGCGACTATTCCGAAGAGGCAAACTGTAGTGTAACCCGGCCAATTGGTGCGTCAAGCATCACCGGACCCGTTTGGCAAAAGGACAAGGGGCCGGATTCCCGGGCTTTTTCCGGAAAACGGCAAAAATCGCGTCGAGGGCCGGATCGCCGGTAATTTGGGCACCGCCACACGGCTGGTTGGCGTCAATTGTCGCGATCAGGCAGGAAAGAATCGTGTGGATCGTCGCTCGTGGCGGGCTCGCCGGCTTCTCAACTGGTAACAGCGGCCCAAACGCCGTTCCCGACAATGGCCACGGCTGGACCGGCCATAGAGGGAGGCTCGGGAAACAGATTGACGAGTCAGCGCGGGAAACGACCCGTTTTCTCGCGAAAACATCTCGCCAGTCAGCTTCCCGGGATCACCAGCGTCCGGCCAAAGGCCCAACCGACTGCCATGCGGACATGTCGCGACGACGATGGGTCCCTGAACCGATGAATTGCACAGAAATGACGGTGCCGATTCCAAGTCCGTTGGTTGTCGCGGCCCGTCAGCCCATCGCGACGGTGACAGTTTTCGTTTCAAGGTAGGGTTTGAGTCCTTCTTCGCCGAGTTCGCGGCCCTGGCCGGACATTTTGAAGCCGCCGAAGGGGGCGGCCGCGTCGAAGACGTCGTAGCAATTGACCCAGACCGTGCCGGCCCGCAACCGGGCACTAACCAGGTTGGCCTTGCCAATGTCGCGCGTCCAGACGGCGGCCGCGAGGCCATAGAACGTGTTGTTCGCCCGGGTGATCAGTTCATCCATGTCGCTGAAACGCAGGACCGACATGACCGGGCCAAAGATTTCCTTTTCAGCGATCTCCATCTCGTCGCGGACTTCCGTAAAGAGGGTCGGCTCGATGAAGAAGCCGCGGTCGCCGTGACGTTGTCCGCCCGTCACGCAATTGGCCCCCTCAGGGCGGCCCGACTCGATCATCGACATGATCTTTTCAATCTGGGCCTTGTCGTCCTGGGGACCCTGTTCGGTGCGG
>JANOFL010000368.1:0-4201 GCA_031405895.1 Planctomycetota bacterium | reverse complement strand
CAACCCCTGCGATTCGGCTCCGCCTTGCCTGGATTGTCCGTGAAACACGAGCTGATTTCGACGGCCGAACATCTCCGCGACTTCTGCGCCGCGGCCAGCGGTTCGGAACGGCTGGGGATGGACACCGAGTTCGTCTCGGAGAATCTTTTCCGCCCGCAGCTTTGCCTGATCCAGGTCGCGTTGCCCGACCGCCTGGCACTGATCGATTCGATCGCGATCACGGACCTGACGCCATTCTGGACCCTGGTTTGCGACGGAGTGAAAACGGTCGTCACCCACGCCGCGCGGGAAGAGTTCCTGTTCTGCCATCGCGCAACGGGCCATCGGCCAGCTGGCCTGTTTGACCTGCAGATCGCGGCCGGGTTCGTCGGCCACGAGTATCCGGCCGCCTACAGCACGCTGGTGGGGCAGCTGGCCGGCAAATCGCTGAGCAAGGGCGAGACGCGAACCGACTGGCGGTTGCGGCCGTTGTCCCAGCGACAGATTCAGTACGCCTTGCAGGATGTCGAGCATTTGCTGCCGATGCACGGGCAGCTGCACCAGTCACTGGAAAGGTACGGCCGGCTGGCCTGGTACCACGACGAAATCGAACGCTGGCAATGCCAGCTCGAACAGGTGGACGCCCAGCCCTCGTGGCTGCGGCTGAGCGGCCTGAGCCGTCTTTCGCGTCGCAATCTGGCGATCGTCCGGGAGCTGTCGGCCTGGCGCGACGACACGGCCCGCCGGATGGACCGTTCGCCGCGCAAAATGCTTCCCGACGACTTGCTGATCGAGATTGCCAAACGCGGCGAAGCCGACCTCGGGCGGCTCAAGGCCATCCGCGGGCTGGCGGGGCGGGTCAATGCCCGGCACCTGCCAGAAATCGCGGCGGCAACGCAGGCGGCTCTTGAGGTTCCCGAACAGCACCTGCCTGACCGCGTCCGCGCACCGGCCTCTGTCAGCCTTGGCATTCTCGGCCAGTTCCTGCAGACGGGATTGAACCTCGTCTGTGTCCGCGAACAGATCGCGCCGGGCCTGGTGGCCAATGCCGAGGCCGTACGCGAACTCGCCGCGCGGATGATGGGCCTCGATGATGCGGGCGGCGACAGCCTCCTCAACTCCGGCTGGCGGCGGGAAGTTGTCGGCCCCGCTTTCCGCGACCTGCTCGCCGGCCGGCTCGCCCTGCGGATCGCCGGTCACAACCGCGACCAGCCGCTGGAACTGGTTGAATGGCCAGCGAAGGCAGGCCCCAACGGCGAATAGGCCGAACGTCGTCCTATCCCAGCAGGCTTTCCAGCAGCAGCCGCATCTTGCGAAGTTCGCCGAACTGGTCGACATCGGCTTCGGGGAGGATGTCGACCACGAGGGCCCGGCGGTAATGGGTCTGGGTCAGCTGGGTGATCAGGCGGCCGAAGTCGATCACGCCCTGGCCAACCCGGACCTGCATTCTTTGCCGCGTCGTGTCGCGGAGGTAGACGTTCTGGACGTAGGGCAGCAGCTTGTCGTAGTTCAGCGGTTTTTCGTGGCCGAAAACATAGTGGCTCGGATCCAGCGAAAGACCGGCACCCTTGACGTGGCCGCAGATCACCGAGACCGTGTCGATGTCGCCGGACAGATAACCATGTCGCGACCGCATGCCGACCCGCACGCCGTGTCGTTCGGCGATCCCGACCAGTCGTTTGAACTTCTCGACTTCTTCGTTGAACGGAGTGCCATGCTCGCCGCTCTCCACGGTCAGCGAAACGACCTGGGTCGCCTTGGCCAGCTGGCAGCAGCGGGTGAACTGCTCGAAATACTCTTCGCCCGTGGCGCTGAACTGGAGGCCGAAGCCGGTCACGTTCATCCGCCGAACCGTATTGCAGGTCAGGATCGCGCGGTCGATGTTTTCGCAAACCTCGCTCGGGCGGAGGTGCTGCCCCGTTTCGTGAATGTCGATCTCGATGCTGGTGAATTCGAGATCCGCCAGCCGCTCGACTGCGTCCGGAAACGGCAGGTCGGGAAAGCAGGCGGTGGCGGCGGAAACGATCACGCGCGGTCTCCTCGGCGGTGCTGGCAGCGCGGCCAACAAAAAAACAGCCCACCGGCTGTCTGGCCCACGGATGCGAATGCCTCGCTGCCGCGGCGGGAAATGGCGGCGAAGCCAGCGCTGCGGGTTGATAATCAAGGCCGAGTCAGCTTACGATTCAACCGCTGTTTCTGCAATGCCGAACGGGTTGGGGTGATGGCCTCGGGATGGTTCGTTGGCGCGAGGAACTGCGGCGAAAAATGGCCCGCTGCCGCGCCCGCCCCGTGCCTGACGGCTCACGCCCAGTGGCACTTGCTTTGCGATCTAAAGTAGCAGGCACATTCCATCTGCCGTCCGCGAATCGGCGTTTTGTCCGGCGGACGGCAGATGGAATGTGCCTGCTGCCATCAAAGCAAGTACCATTGGACGCACGCTGTTCCGCTACAGACCGGACGGCTTGCGCCGTTCCGCTACAAAAGAGATGCCTGCTGGCCAATCCTCCAGCCGGCCTGAACACTGTGAGCAATCGTGGACTTCGATCAAAAACTCCAGGCCGCCATCCAGCGCGGACAGGTTCGTGGCGACGCCGCCCAACAGGCCAGTCAGCAGGCCCGGCTGAGCCAGGAAGAACTTCGCCGCCGCCACACCAGCCTGCGCCTCGCGCTCAGCGACCACATTGAGCTGGTCCTCAAGCAGACGGCCGAGCATTTTCCCGGATTCACCTACGAGACGCTGTACGGCGACCGGGGCTGGGGCGGGGCCATCCGCCGCGACGACCTGATGCGCGGCGGGGCGATGTTCAGCCGGCTCGAGATCACCGTCCGGCCTCTGGGCGAGTTCCCCGTGGTCAGCCTTGCCGGCAAGGGGACCGTTCGCAACCGGGAACTGTTCCCCTGGCAGCATCACGCTGAACTGGAGGACGCCCGGCCCGATGCCCTGATGGCGGTCATCGACAGCTGGGTCCTCGGCTATGCCGAACAGTTCGCGGCCCGCTGACGTAGCCGTCCGTGATGACCAGGCTCCCGCCTGGTCAGGTTTCCTGCACCGCCCGACGCATCGGGACGAACAGGGCTCTGATCGGACACCATGACCCTGATGAATGGCAATGCAACCGGCCACCGACGAAACGATCCCGAAGCGGCTGCTGGATAACGCGTGGCCCCAACGACCGCGATCGTGGTGGAGATGGCCTCTGCGCATCCTCGCCGGTCTCGCGGTGCTGGTCGGCCTGTTTCTGGCGGCGGACTGGGCGTGGAAGAACTGGCTCATCGCGCCGGCGGATCCCAACCTGACGGCACCGGTCAACATTTCCGCGGGCGCCGCAATTCCAGCCGACCATGCCGTCGTGGGCCATCCCGAACCGGCCCCCTTGCCGGGGATTCTCGCAGGCCTCAACCAGGCGGCCATCGACGCGGCGGCCCATCCGCTTGAGCAGGTCATGCAGGTCGCATACCGCGCCCGCGATCTGATTGAGTCGGATCTGCAGGACTACACCGCTGTGCTGGTCAACGAAGTCCGGCTCGACGATGGCGAGCTCCGGGGCGAACAGTATGTCCTTTGCAAGATCCGTCACGAACAAGTAGACGCGAAAGGGGAAACAGTTCCGCTGTCCATCTATACATGCTTTCTGAAGCCCGTATCGATGCAGGGGCAGGAGGCGATCTGGGTCAAGGGCCAGAACAGCAACCGGCTGGTGGCCCATCCCGCCGGATTGCTCAACCTGACCCGGTTTTGGCTGGAGCCGGACGGTCCGGTGGCCATGCGCGGGAACCGCTATCCGATCTGGGACCTTGGCATCCAGAACCTGCTCAACCAGATCATCGAGAAAGGCGAACGTGACCTGGAACAGGGCGACTGTGAAGTACGTCTCGACCTGCAGGCGCGGATCAACGACCGGCACTGTGTGCTGATCGAAGTGATCCATCCCGGGGAACGTCCCCCCTTCGATTTCCACATCGCCCGGATTTACGTCGACGTCGAGGAACAGTTGCCGGTCGCCTACGAAGGCTACCTCTGGCCCACGGAGCCGGGTGGCGAGCCCCCGTTGCTGGAACGTTATGTCTACCAGCAGTTCGTTCGCAACCCGGGCCTGACCGATGCCGATTTCGATCCCGACAATCGCGAGTACAACTACCCGGGTGGTGACTAGCCGTGGGACAGGCTTCCAGCCGTGGGACAGGCTTCCAGCCTGTCGCTGGCGCGCGCGTCGACAGGCTG
>JANOFL010000266.1:0-4383 GCA_031405895.1 Planctomycetota bacterium | reverse complement strand
CGCCTGGTTGCAGGCCCAAGGACTTCCTTCGCTGAAATCCCTCTGGGCCAAACTTGCTCCACTCCGTCGAACCGCCTGATGCGGACCCGCATGTCAGGTGGTGTGGGGGCTGGGCGGGGAAACCCGCCCGGCTACCCGATTATCCGACGGTTGGCGTCACGTTTGGGCCTCGGCCAAGGCAGAGCGAATCGCCATTAGCTGCGGCCACGCGTACGAGAAATCGTCAACAAGTACGGGATCGTCAACTCCATCAAAGTACCCGAACACAGCGTCCGACTGCAACCAGTTTACGACTTCACCGTGCGGTTGCCCCGTTGTGTCCCAGAACGCATTCGACAGTCGGCCCTTCTTGAGGAGCGTGTCGTCATTGTTCAGGATGAAGGCCGCCAGATGTCGTTTGGCATTGTCCGTGCGTGTTGCGATCCAAACATCAAGAAAACGTTGAACGGACGAAAGGGCGTTCGATATTGAGCACAGAACCGTATCAATCGAGTCCTCAAAGGCACCAACGATGGGATCGGCAAGTTGATATTCCCAGTATTCGTCGAAGAATCGATTTACAGCACCTCGTTCGGGCTGGGGCCAGGAATCAAATTGCGCGTATTTGAGTTTCCCGAATACCACGGCGAGATCGAGGAAGTCATCCCGATGCTCGATCGAAAGTTCCAGCAAGCGTGGCAGAAAGTGTTTGAAGTGCCGAACGTTGCCCCATGTTGATATGGCTTTGCGGGAATAGCGTTCGAGATCCTCGTAGGTCAGCTCGCGGAGTGGTGGAGCAGCAAGTCTCGCGGAGTGTTCGGGGCCGACGCAGCAATCGCACCCCGTGAAGTCGTCGCCGATTCGACAGTGGGCGAACGTCGCGTAGAGATTTTCGATTGCGTCATGCATTGGAGAACGTGAGTCGGATAACAACTATTAGGCCGACGTCGGCCTAATCGGGTGGACGCTTGTACACTTTGGACGGGGCTGATACGCTTTCAGTCTATCGCCGGACCCAGTTTTCTCAAGGAAATTCGCCTGCGGATTGCGGGCGTGGGCTTGAGGGTGGGGTCGAGCAAGCCGCCGAATTAGGCCGACGTCGGCTTTTTGCCCCCAAATGCCGACGTCGGCCTATTCCCCTCAAGCTGGGAGGTATGGGCGCCATGGGAGAAGCAGGCAAACCGAGACTGCTCGAACAGGTCCGGAATCTGATCCAGACCCGGCATATGTCCAAGCGAACCGAGGAGGCCTACCTGCAGTGGGTCTACCGGTACCTGCTGTTCCTTCGCAAGCAGAGCGGAGAATGGAAGCACCCCTCCGAAGCGGGGTCTGACCAAGTCAATGCCTTCCTGACTTCGCTGGCGGTCGAGCGGAAGGTGGCGGCCAGCACCCAGAACCAGGCCCTCTCGGCGATCCTGTTTCTTTACAAACGGGTCCTGAAATCCGAGATCAAACTGGATGCGGTCCGGGCCCAACAGCCGGAACGAATGCCTGTCGTGCTGTCCGAGGAGGAAGTGGAAAAGATCCTGCTCGAGGTCCCCGATGGGCCATTCCGAACCATCGCTGGCCTGATGTATGGCTCCGGGCTGCGCGTGATGGAGGCTTGCCGGATCCGCGTCAAGGACGTGGATTTTTGCCGGCAGCAGATTCTGGTCCGTGAGGGGAAGGGAGATAAGGACCGGGTCGTGCCCTTGCCGGCCCATCTCGTGGACGACCTGAAGGGCCAGTTAGCAGTTGTTAAGGCCTTACACGCCGAAGACCTGGCGGCGGGAGCCGGCTGGGTCTGGTTGCCCTATGCTTTTGCGACCAAGGCTCCGCAGGCGGGCCGGGCCTTGTCCTGGCAGTACCTTTTCCCGGCCCCGCAACTGAGCCGCGACCGCCGCAAAATCGAAATCGATGGTGAACTGGTCGACCAGGGCTGGCAACTCCGGCGGCACCATCTGCACGAAAGCACGGTCCAGAAGACCTTTTCCGCCGCAGTTCAGCGGGCAGGCCTGACCAAGCGGGTGACGTGCCACACCCTGCGCCACAGCTTCGCCACCCATCTGCTGGAGACCGGTTCGGACATCCGGACCATCCAGGAGCTGCTGGGCCACGCCGATGTCAGCACGACGATGATCTACACGCATGTCAGCAAACTGGGCGCGAACAAGGTCCGCAGTCCGCTCGACCGGCTGTTCGGCCGGACGAACGCGAGGCGCGGGCCCTCAGGCGGTGCCCGCGACGGTACCCGCGACGGTACCTGAACTGTTTCCGCAAGGCCGCAACGGGGCAGGCCTCTTTGCGGAGCCGTTCGGTTTTCGTCCCTTGCCCGGATGCCACGACCACCACGTGCTTCGCGAGGTGAATGGGACAATGTGGCTTGTCGGCTGTTGGAAAGAAGCCTGGTCATGCCCGGTGCAGCCGCGTCCCACAAAGTGGATTCGTGTGTCACTTCATCGACCAGGGAAGTGCCCGGCGGCAGTACTTTCGCGGGGTTGGGGACGACGAGGCGTTTTCAGTTGCCGGAAGAAGGGGCCTCTCGCTGACTGGAAACCAGAAGAGTTTCCTGCACCGGACCCCGGCGCCGTTTCTGGCAATACGCCGCGAAAGGGATGGCCCGGGGGACAAGAACGCCCGGCCGGCGAACGTGCTCGATGGCATGACATGTCACTTTTTGGTGACATATTGCGGGTCGGGCCAATTGGGGAAGCCTGGCGTGGCCTTCGTTTCGTGGATGAGCCGGCCTTCAATTGCCGGCTGGGCCAATCGGTCGGGTTGGGCCCGCGTTTGCCGCCTGCCGGGTCGTTGCCCAATTCGGACGGCACGCTTGCTGCCTGACCGTTGGAGCCGGGGTAACAGACGACCGGAACTGGAATCCCGGACCAAGGCGGTGGTGTGTTGAGTGATTCCGTTTCCGGCCGGATTCCGGCCGGTCCCGGCCGTGGTCCTCTCAGGTCACCGTTCCAGCCGGGACGCGGAGCCGATATCTTCAGGCAAGGCGTGAGTGTATGTCACTCCGACAAAGCAGGAGTTTTGTCGCCACGAAACATCCCGACAAAGCAGGAGCTTTGTCGCCACGCACTAACCGCGTTAACTGGTCCAGCATGAACAAACCTGCCCTGCTCCCCGACCGGAAATCGGTATCCCCCGCCGACACCTGGGACCTCAGCGAGCTGTTTCCGGATGACGCCGCCTGGGAAACGGCGTTCGCGGAGTTTGAAAAACGGATCGCCGGCTACGCGCCGTTCCAGGGCCGGCTGGATGATGCGGTGGTGCTGGCCGAGTGCCTGGCGTTCGACTCGGACCTCGACCGGGCCGGCGAGCGGCTGGGGAGTTACGCCTTTCTCAAATCGGCCGAAGACCAGACCGACCAGGCCAGCCAGCGGATGGTCGGCCGGTTCCAGAATCTGGCGATGCGGGCTTCCGAAGCCGCCAGTTTCATCCGGCCGGAGATTCTCGCTTTCCCGCCCGAACGGCTGATCGAGTTGCGAAACGATCCGCGGCTGGCGCGGTTCAGGCTTTCCCTCGAGCGACTGCAGCGCTACCAGCCGCACACGCTCTCGCCGCGTGAGGAACAGCTGCTTGCGATGCAGTCGGAAATGGCCGGCACGACGAGCCAGATTTTCCGCCAGCTGCACGACGCCGACCTGAAATTTGGCGAGATCACCGACGAGAAAGGCGAAACGGTCGAGCTCAGCCCGGCGACGTTTACCCAGCTGCTCCAGTCGCCCGACCGCACAGTTCGCCAAGCGGCTTTCCAGCAGTTCTACGTCCAGTTTGCCGGCCACCAGCATTCGCTCGCCGCCATGCTGAACGGGTCGGTGCAGAAGGATGTCTTTCTGGCGCGGGCCCGCAACTACCCGAGCGTGCTCGACCAGGCCCTTTTCGCCGACGACGTACCGGTTGCCGTCTATGACAACCTGATTGCCGCCGTGCGGAAGAACCTGCCGGCCCTGCACCGCTATTACGACTTGCGGCGGCGGAAGATGAAGCTGCCCGACCTGCACCACTACGACACTTACATTCCGATCCTCGCCGACATGCAGGTCGAGACGTCGTGGGACGACGCGGTGGAAATGGTCATGCAAGCGCTCCAGCCACTCGGCAACGAGTATTGCACGGCCCTCGAAGCCGGCCTCCGCGGCCGCTGGTGCGACCGTTATCCCAATCGCGGCAAGCAAAGTGGTGCCTTCAGCGCCGGCGGCTTCGATGGCCCCCCGTACATCCTGATGAACTACAAGCCGGCCGTGCTGAACGATGTCTTCACGCTGGCCCACGAAGCCGGGCACTCGATGCACACCTGGCATTCGGCCCGGCAACAGCCTTACGAATACTACAACTACGCGATCTTCGTGGCGGAAGTCGCCAGCACTTTCAATGAGCAGCTGCTCAGCCACCATCTGCTCGGCAACGCCCGTGATG
>JANOFL010000257.1:0-35023 GCA_031405895.1 Planctomycetota bacterium | reverse complement strand
ACGGCAATGATTTCCGCCAGTATTTTCCCGAGTGGGGTCACGTGAATTTACGGCACCGATTAGTGCTTCCGACACGGAGGGCTGACGCCCTGCCGCTCGCCAATATCAAAACTCGTCGCGCGACAAGTCATGGGATCATCCGTGACCGCCGCGCTTTCGGCCATCACGGCGGCTGTCGTGGGCGTGATCGTCTGCCTCGCCGGCTGGTTCGCGCTGCACACGCTGTTCGCTGCCACAACCGAAAGCCGGTTCCTTGGCCTGAACTTGACCCTGCCCGCCTGGTCCACCTTCGACTGGCGCGCCGCGGTCGCTTCAACCATTGCCCTGATCCTCGCCTTCCCTCTCCGTGCCCCGCTGTGGGCGATTCTGGGGGTTACAGTAGTGGCCGGTGCATTGCTGAAATGGTTGATCACGTAACAGCCCAAACTGTTGTCGCCGTGGCCAGAATGGTCGCATTGGACAGGATGAACGCCGGCATTGACCCTAAAGGCAGGCCGGTTGACTGGACCCGAATCATTCGGATTCCAGGGGCCGGGCAGCCCGGTCGGCGACGTCCCGGATCGCCTGCAGTTTTTGAGTGACTTCTTCGCTGATTTCATTCCGTGGGATGGCCTCCGCGAGGCCGTGATAATCCCGCTTGAAGATTTGCTGCGGCGTTCCAAGTCTTTCGTGAAACAGCTTCAGCAGTGGATCCAGAAAGTCATCTGTCACCTTGATGTCGGGGCCCCATGGATCGGGTCTGTTGGTCACTTGCAAGGCCCGTTCGAGCTCGGCAATGCACTCCCGCAGGACCCGTGCCCGACGGTCCATTTCGGCTCTTTCAAACATATCGTGGGTATCGAGGCCGGCCTGAACGAAGGCCAACAGTCCGGCACGCGTGACGAGATAATTTTCGATTTCCCGTCGACTCCACATTTGCTCGACCAGCGCGCTTCCCGAATCAAGCTCTCTGTCCAGCCGGTCAAACAGGGCCAGTCCAACCAAGTCGCTTTTAGCTTCGCGCAGACCGAAGAAGTGCGCGCGGGCTTCCTGAGGCTGATTCGAGCCCAGATAGAAAACGGGTACGCGGTCGTCCAGCACGGCCTGAGCCGGATGGTCCAGCCGTCGGGCAAGTGTGCGGAGGATGGCCAGGTCCGTGGGACCCTCCAGATAGAGCATCCAGCCGCATTGCTGGGCGACAAAGTAATCGGCCATCCGGATCGACTCGAGCGCCTTCTTGACCTGGTGCTTTGACCGCGTGTCAATCCGGTGCGGCTTTCCCACAAACGCCACGACGACATCCCGTTCCGCCGCTTCCTGGAGAATCACCTCCGAATGACTGGCGGCGATGACCTGGGAGCCGGTTGAGGACGCCACCTCGGCAATCAGGTTGTAGATGTCGCGTTGACGGAGAATCTCCAGGTGGGCATCCGGTTCATCCAGCAACAGGACGGCTCCCGGGTTGGCCAGGATATAGCTGAGCAGCAACAAGACCTGCTGGCAGCCGCGCCCGGAAGACGAGATGTCGAGCTCGATTCCCGATTTTTCGCGATACGTCAGCGTGATCTCGCTGCGTTCCGGGATGTACTGGGGTTCGTTCAGGTCGATCAGGAACATTCGCTGAATCCGTTCGACGAGCGTTGACCAGCCCTTGTTGTCAGCGCTGTTGAACAGCTGCCAGCACAAATTGCGCAGGACTTCGGCCGTCCGGCCTTCGCCGATCAGCACATTGACTTCACCGGTTTCCTTGCGGTACTCACGCTCGGCGAGGCCGGACATTGGGGGTAGAAAAACCAGATTGTGCCTCCGGGCACCGTCGGGCACCTGTCCATCCTCTGGTTCGATCATCCGGCAATAAAACGATTCCTCGTTGGCGTAGTAGAACTCCAGGCGGCAGGTCCACGGCTGGTCGAGGTGGACTCCTTCCGCCGTCAGCGTGATGTAGGTTTTGTGGGTGACCTGTTTGCCATTCTCGACCTGGGAGCGGTGGGTCTTCAGGTTGCGCCACAAGAGCCGCGCGCTGGGCACGGGAACGGCCGTCAGGTCCTTGCGGTTGATGACCACACCCTTGCGCTCGCTGGCAGAGCTGCGCTCGCGCTTTTCCGCCCACCGTCGCCAGCCGATGTTCCACAGGGCGAGTGCTTGCAGGGCGGAAGTCTTGCCGGAGTTGTTCGGCCCGATGAAAACAGCGGAATCGCCGAGGTCGATTTCGACCTGGCCCAGCCGTTTGAAGTTGGAAACCGTAAACCTGGTGATCATCGGATCAGTCCGTAACGCCGTGGGCGAGTCTCAACTCTTGTCTGCATTGATGCGGATGATCACATTCGTTTGCAGTTGTTCGAAAAGGCCCGCGAATTGGACCCATGATGCAGCGCGCAGGCAGAGCCGGACCCGCGCATTCCGGTTGAACGCTGGTCAGAGTCTTGTTGCCGATCCGGAAGTCTAGCTTTGCCGGCCCGCCGACTGAAGTTGCCTGAACCAGGCCTCAAACAAATAAGGATCCGGTTCTGGATGGCGGGAGGCGATGGTTTGAGGAAAAACAACCTTGGGGCAATTCAGGATTGACCTTCCCCCCATCGCCGCACA
This sequence comes from Planctomycetota bacterium, assembly GCA_031405895.1. Classification (GTDB taxonomy): domain Bacteria; phylum Planctomycetota; class Planctomycetia; order Pirellulales; family Pirellulaceae; genus BJ22. The sequence goes on along the minus strand of JANOFL010000257.1, from coordinate 32,458 downwards.
ATTTCGACACCGACTTCCACAGCGGCGAGCATTTCGTCGAGGCTGGCCCATTCGAGGGGGGAGTGGATGTTGTGCTGGCCGGAGGAGAGGTTGGGGGTGGGCAGGCCCTGTTCGGTGAACTGGCTGCCGTCGGTCCCGCCGCGGATGATCTCGAGCCGCGGCTCGCGACCGAGGCGGCGGTGGGCTTCCACGGCGTACTGGACGGCGCGTGGTTCTTTTGCCAGGCCGTCGGCCATGTTGCGGTACTGGCGCCGGATTTCAACGCTGGCTGTCAGGCCTGGAAAAGCCGTTTCGGTCTGTTTGGAGGCCGCCTGAATCACGGCGGCGTGATCGGCGAGGCGGGTCGAGTCGAAATCGCGGATCAGGATCCGTACGGTGGCCTGGGCGACGCCGCCTTCGATGATGTAGGGATGAAGGAATCCTTCACGGCCTTCGGTCTGTTCGGGCGAGAGCGCCCGGGGAAGCCGCTCCAGCAAGTCTCCCGCTGCGCGGACCGCGTTGACCATCCGGCCCTTGCCGATCGAGGGATGGATGTTGACACCAGTTAATGTGACCACGGCCAGGTCGGCCGAAAAAGTCTCCTGGTCGATGATATCGCGACCGCCACCGTCGAACGTGTAACAGACATCGGCCGCGATCAGCGACGGCGCGCACTTCTGCGTCCCACGGCCAATCTCTTCGTCGCAGGTGAAGACCACCCGCATGTCGCCATGCGGAATCTCGGGATGCTCCAGCAGGTGCTGGGCGATTTCCATGATGATCGCCACACCGGCCTTGTCGTCGGCCCCCAGCAGGGTTGTGCCGTCCGTCGTGACCAGCGTGTGGCCGGTGACCTGGTTCAGTTCCGGGCAGGCCGCAGCGGTGATGATCCTGGAGGGATCACCAGGCAGCCGGATGTCATCGCCCGCGTACTTTTCGATCACCTGCGGGCGGACGCTGGCCGCCGAAGTTTCCGGCGATGTGTCGAGGTGGGCGTTGAAAGCGACCACGGGCGCTGCGCGGCCAAGGTTTCCGGGCACGGTTGCGATCACGATGCCGTTTTCGTCCTGCCTGGCATTCGCTAAACCGATTTCATGCAACTGCCGGACGAGCAACCGCCCCAGCTCCAGCTGGCCAGGACTGCTCGGATAAACTTCGGTGCCATCGTTGGCCGTCGACTCGATCCGGACGTACTCGAGAAAACGCTTCAGCAGCCGTTCGCGGTTCATGAAGGATCGTTGCGTGGCGGGAATTCGGCCGTTCCAATGGCCGAAAACCGTTCCGGCCGCCAACATGATAGCCGCCGAGCCGAATCAGAAGCGGAATCCCGGCGCGCCGGGATCCGGCCAACGTGCGGAGCAGTTTTGAAGCCCGCGTTCGCAACCGCGACGCCAAGTCGACCGGCGCGCCGTGCTGAGTTGCGGGAAAATGCAGGAGACAAAAAAATTGTGGACAAAAAGATTGAAGAAGGGGCATGCCATGCTGTTGAGTTGTGGGAAGTTGAAGGGTTTGGCCGGCGGGATCGCAGTGTTGTGGACAGCTGCTTGCCTGGGTGTGACGCCGGCGCAGGAGGAGACCGCGCCTGGGCCCGTCCTGTTTGACAATGTGATGGTCTTCGATGGCGAAACTCTCAGCGGTCCAGCGGATGTTGTGGTTCGCGATGGCAAGATCGAGGCCGTTGGTCCCGAGCTGCAGTGCCCTGAGGGCGGCGAGACAGTTGACGGAGCGGGAAAAACACTCTTGCCCGGTCTGATCGATTGCCACACGCATTCATACTTTGCCGTCCACCTGCAACAGGCCGCGGCGTTCGGCATCACAACCGAGCTGGACATGATGTCGATGCCGCGGGCCGCGACCGCATTCCGTCGCCAGCAGGCCGAGGGCAAAGCCAATCAGCGGGCCGACTTCTTTTCGGCCGGTGCCGCGGTCACCGTTGCGAAAGGCCACGGGACACAGTTCGGGTTTCCGGTTCCCGTTCTGGAATCTGCCGCCCTCGCCCCGCAGTTCGTCGCCGAACGGGTTCGCGAAGGCTCGGACTACATCAAGCTGATCATCGAGGATGGCAGCGGCTTTGGCGGTTCCCGGCCCACGCTCGATGAGGCAATGATCGAAGCGGCAATCACGGCGGCCCGTGCGGAGAACAAGCTGGCCGTCTGTCATGTCAGCGCAGCGGCCGGAGCCGAACTTGCCCTCAAGCATCAGGCCCATGGCCTCGTCCATCTGTTTGCCGATGTCGCTGCGGATCCTGACTGGATTCGCCGCGCGGTGGAACAAAAACTGTTCGTCGTGCCGACGATGGCGGTGGTGTCCAACGCCTGCGGCGAGAATTCCACCCGGCAGGTCTCCGAAGATCCGGAACTCGACCGTTTGCTGCTGGAACAGGACCACGTCAACCTGGCAAAAACTTTTCCCGTCCGCGAAGAATCGCCGAGCAGCTTCGCCACGTTGCAGGCCAATGTGCTGGCCCTGGAAAAAGCCGGTGTCCCGATCCTGGCCGGGACCGACGCAGCCAATCCCGGAACTGTGCATGGCGTCAGCCTCCATCACGAGTTGCGGCTACTGGTCCAGGCGGGACTTGAGCCGAAAGCAGCCCTCGCCGCGGCGACTTCGCGGGCCGCCGACGCGTTTGGACTTTCGGACCGGGGGCGGATTCGAGCCGGCCTGCGGGCAGATCTGCTCCTCGTGGAAGGAGACCCGACGGAGAACATTGAAGCGGTCAGCCGGATACGCGGAATCTGGAAGGCTGGGCACTCCAAAGGACTGGAGTTACTGCGTGAAGAAAGAGTCGTTCAGGAGCAGCTGGAAAAGAAAAAGTGATGCGTTGCGGATTCGCGAAGTCGCTGTTCGGCGAGTCCAGCCTGCGCCGCGAAAAAGTGAGCCTGAGGAGGTAACCAAGCACGCCGATTCAACCGTTGATTCACACACAATGGAATCGGCTAGCGCCTCAGGCTCACAAAAATTCGCCGCTTTAACAGTCTGCCCCGGGGGCCATCGCAATATGTCACCAAATGGTGACATATTAAGCCGATAGCGCCGGCGACCAACACCAGCACGCAGCGCGAGCAAGTGATCCGGAGAATCAGCAGATTTATGGCGGGGGGAGGTCAGTGAGGGGTTGCGAGGGCCGGAAGATCACTTGCTTGCGCTGCGTGCTGGTAATAAGCGCTGCTTGCATCACGGCTGCCGTCCCAGTTGCTGGCGGAGCTGGTCCCATTCCTGCTGAGCGGCGGCGGGGAGATTGCGGGGGCGGCCGACTTGCATGGCGAGGAAGCGGGCCTGTTCGGTGTCGCCCCGGGCGAGGGCCAGCTTGACCAAGCCGATCTGCGCCAGCTTTTGCGGAATCCGGACGCGGCTGCCCATGTCGAGCGTCGAGGGCTTGCGGTTCTCGACTTCGGCGACCCACTGGAAATGCGTGGCGGCCTGGTCGAGCTGGTTGTCTTTCAGGCAGGCTTCGGCCAGCGCGAGCCGCCCCCACGCGACGATCGTCTCCAGATTGTCAGCTTCCGGCAGCATCGTGCTATCGTCGGCGAGGTCGGGCAGCATCGCGCCGGGCAACAGTTCGTAACGCTGGGTTTCCGGGACGCGCTGGCAGGCAAGGAGACGCGCTTCGAGCAGCTCGCGGGCCAGCGCTGAACGGCCAGTGCGGTTGAGGGCTTCGCCGGCGCGGCGGAGGATTTGCGCCGATAGCCCGGCTTCGCCAGGAGCCAACGGCCGCTCGCCGGCTTCGAGCGCGCGGCCTTCAAGCCGGCTGTTGGCTTCGTCCAGCGCCGCGGCGACGAGCAGCCATGCGGCGGCGTCTTCGGGTTTCTCGCGCCCTTCGCTGACCAGCCCGAGCAGCGCGGCGACGCGCGGGTCGGCCGGGTCGTCGACGGCCGCGGCCTGAAGAGCCTTTTCCGCACTGGTCCAGGCCGTGCGGGCGATCTTGAGCCACGCCAGCCGGAGCATCGGGCCGGCCGTCGTGTGAACGCGGTTGGCACCTTGCTGCAAAGCCGTCTGCATTTCATCGGTCAGCTGCAATTCGCCGAGGACCTGGACAAGGCTCCGCCACGCTTCGCCGTAACCGGGTTCCAGCTGGACAGCCTTTTCAAGTTCGGTCCGGGCCAGTTGGGGGTTGTTGCCGCGACGGGCGATGAGGGCTGCAAGATAGTGGCCGCGGGCGGTCCCCTCGGCGCGACGGGTGGCTTTGGCCAGCCGTTCGTCCGCCAGCTCCCAGAGCCGGCGGGCTTCCGTGGAAAACTGGCCGGCCCGGTAAAGTTCCGACTCGGACGGATAGCGGAACCACTGATACTGCCAGTCCGTCCAGGTCCGGACCTGTCGCAAGTCCGAGGCCGCGGCAGAACTGACGGCCGCGGCGTGGTCGGCGATCTGGGAGAGCAGCTCGAGCACATTCGAGTCGTCCGGCGCGGCGGCGAGTGCCTGCTCCAGGAGCGGCAGCGCTATCTCGAACTGGTCGCGCTGCATCAGGCAGGCGGCCCTGAACGCCAAGGCCCGCGGATGGCCGGGCTGCAGCTCAAGGGCCTTGTCGAGGGCTTTTTCCGCGGCTGCCAGCTCAGACTGGATGCTCGTGTCGGTGATCGGTCGGTAAGGCCGCGGCAGGCTGCGTGGCTCGACCCATTCGGTCAATACGACGTTGGTCTGGTTGAAGAGGAATTCGCCCAGCTCGGCGAGCCGGTCAGCGCTGGATGGCTCGCGCGCAGCATAACGTTCCAGCTCGAACCGCTGCCGCTGGTACTGCTCGTCGGCGTGAAGACGGGTGCCGTGGATTGCGCGAACGAGATTCTCAGCCGCTGCGAGCACCAGGTTCCAGTCCTTGCCCTGGCGGGCGAGTTCGTGAAGCTGTTGCAGCGCACCCCGCGGATCCGCCAGACCTGGCGAGGGACTGGGCAGCGCGGAGCCTTCTGCAGGCTGGATTAGCGCGCGGAGCATGTTGGCTGCAGCCGCATCCAGTTCATCGGCGTGGCGGTCGTCCTCATCCGCGCGGGCCTCGTTGCCCAAGACCCGGTGGCAAAGCGCCCGGCCCGCGTGGGCCTCCGCCCATTCGGGTCGACGGACCAGCAGGGCGGTGTAGCGGGCCCGCGCCGCCGCCGGGTTGCCCAGCGCGACGAGGCAACCAGCCAGCGCGAACTCGGCGTCGTCGCTGGCCGTGCCGCTGGCGAGGACGTGATCGAGATCGTCGCGAGCGGCGGCGAACTGGCCTTCGTTGAAAAGCTTCAGTCCGCGACCGGCCAGCAGCCCGGCGGTCGCCGTCCCGGCCGGTTTGGTTTTCTGGACAAACTGCCGGGCGAGGTCGGCGAACTCCGCGCGGGCTGAGTCGTATTCCTGTTGCCAGCGCGGATCGGAATAGCCGGGATTGAGCTGTTGCTGGAACGGCATGTTGCCATACCGGTGCGACATCTCCCGGACGGCCGTCTCGTAAGGATCGTGCGTCGCGGCGGGAAAGATCTCAACGTCCTCGGAGAGCCGGCCCTGCATGGCGACCACCGAGGCCAGCCAAATCCGGGTGGGATCGTGGTTGGGACGAAGGCGATCGGCCCGCCGCAGGTCGCGTTCGGCGGCTTCCAGTTTTTCGGCAAAGACTTGGGCCACGCCCCGGCCGAGAAAATAGTCCGGGTTCTCGTCGGCCTGGTCAACGGCTTCGGAAAAAGCTTCAGTGGCCTCGCTCCACGCCGCCTGTTCCAGCAAGTCGAGGCCGGCGAGGAACTGGGCCGCGCCAGCTTCAGGTTCCTGGCATCCACCCCTGGCCGAGCCACAAGCCAGTACAAGCACAACAAAAACGAAGCCGGCAATGTAGTCGTTCAGACTCGATCCGGATTTCGAAACCATGATCGCGATTTGGGTTTGGGGTTTGTGTTGCAGTCGGCGCAGAGTTGGACTTTCGCCCCAGCGCGAAACGGAGTGTTCTGGGCCGGCGCTTGGCGACAGCCCCTGTATTCCACGGAGATGTACGCGCCGGGTCAGGCTACCTTTCAGGCGGGGGTGACGATTTCCCGAAAATGCGCTGGTCTTCTGACCTCGTTTTCCCGAGGAGACCTGCGGGCAGCCGTTTCGGCGGGGTCGGGAGACCGGCGCCGAACAGTGGGCACCGCTCCGAACAGCGGAGACCCGCGGCGAACGGGTATTGTCTGCGGGCGGCAGGTCCCGCCTCAATACTCCCCGCTGACACCGCGTCCGTTTAAGATGCGGCTGGCGCGACCGCCGGGCATTGGGCTTCCCCGGTCCTCGACTGCCGGGAGACGCTGAATGGGCAAGAAAGTTCCGGTCCGCTATCTGGTTTTTGACTGCGAGAGCGCCGCCGACGGTCAGCTCGTGGCCGACGTCCGCTACCCGGGCGAAGACCTCGATCCGGTCGCCGCGGTGGACCGCTACCGCGCCGAGTTGCTGAAAAAAACCGACTCGGAGTTCATCCCTTACACATTCCAGGTCCCGGTCTCGGTCGCGATTGGCAAGGTCGCGGCCGATTTCCAGCTGCTGGAAGTCGTCACGCTGGACGAACCGCACTACCGGCCGCATGTGATCACCGAGCATTTCTGGCGCGGCTGGACGGCCTATGACAAACCGACGCTGGTCTCTTTCAACGGCCGGTCATTCGACTTGCCGCTGCTCGAGCTGGCGGCGTTCCGCTTCGGGATCAGCGTCCCCGACTGGTTCAGCACCAAGCTCAAATCGTGGGACCAGTACCGCAACCGTTACAACCAGAACGCGCACCTCGATTTGCAGGAGTTGTTGACAAACTTTGGTGCCTCGCGACTGAACGGCGGGCTGAATCTCGTTGCCAACCTGCTGGGGCAGCCGGGCAAGATGGGCGTGGCCGGTTACATGGTTCAGGATCTGTTCCACGCCGGCAAGCTGGCCGAGATCAACGACTACTGCCGTTGCGATGTGCTCGATACGTACTTTGCATTCCTTCGCAGTTCCGTCGTGCAGGGACAGTTGCCGCTCGATCGCGAACAGGAACTGGTCGACGAGACGCGCGAATGGCTGGCGGAAGAAGCCAAAACCCGCCCCGCCTACGAAGGCTATCTCCAGCGCTGGGGTCATTGGCACAACCCGTGGAAGGAAACCCAACCCACCCGCCCCAAAAAATGACGCACTTCTGCTCCCTTGGCTTCCCCCCACATTCCCACCCTTTCCTGGTCCGCTCCGAATCTGCGAAAATCTGTGAAATCGGCGGACAAAGATGTCTTCCACAGATTTCACGGATTCGCGCAGATTGAAGAGTTCAGGATGTTTGTTTTGAACTGTTTTGAATGCCCATTCTGAAACCGCTGCCCGACATCTGGCCGGTGGACCTGCTTGAGCCGGGGTCGGCGCTGCTGGAACGGCGGGACCTGTCGTGGTGGTGTGTCTACACGCTCAGCCGGCGGGAAAAAGACCTGATGCGGCGGCTGATCGTCTGGCGGATACCGCACTATGGACCGTTGATCCCGCGGCGATACCGTTCGCCGGCCGGGCGGATGCGAACGAGCCAGGTGCCGCTGTTCGCCAACTATGTCTTTCTGCTGGCCGATGGCGCGATGCGGCACCAGGCGTTGACCAGCAACTGCATTTCGCGCTGTACGGAAGTCACAGATGCGTCAACCCTGGTGGCCGACCTGCGGCAGCTTCAGCAGGTGATCGCGGCCGGTGTGCCGCTGGCTCCGGAGAGCCGCCTCGAAACCGGCCAACGAGTCCGCGTCCGCAGCGGCCCTTTCCGCAACTACGAGGGCACCGTGCTCCGCCGCGAAGGCAAGACCCGCCTGCTGCTCAGCGTCCGCTATCTGGAGCAGGGCGTCTCGATGGAGATGGATGAAGGACTGCTCGAGCCGCTCTGAAAGTTCGGCGCGATGATCCGGGTTCTGCCGGTTATGCAATCCCGCAGATGAATGCTGTCATTCAGTGCCTTTCCGTCCCATTTACCCACCCAGGCAGGATGGTAGTCTGGGTGCTTCGGAACCACGGTTTCGCCCGCATTTTTCAAGCAGATTCGGGTGGAGTTTGACTCGCGGCGCAAGCCGGAACCAGAGGTTGAAAAGGACCGGCACCGGACCTCGCCTGGTCGTGCCTGAATCTTGTTTTCGGCCAGCTCCAGAATTCGCCACACGGGGCACTTCGTTTTCGGGAAGTGTCACCGACGGGAACGGAGTGCGCCCCGACCGGGCGGCCGGTTTTGCCCATGGGTTCCAACGCAATCATCCAGAAAAAAATCTTCGTCGCCGGCCATCGCGGGATGGTGGGATCAGCCGTGGTCCGGGCGCTAACGGCTGCTGGAGCGCCGAACATCGTGGTTCGGTCGCGCCCGGAGCTGGACCTGACCGACCAGGCGGCCGTTACCAGGTTTTTTGAGTCGGAACGGCCTGCCATTGTGATCTTCGCCGCCGCAAGGGTCGGCGGAATTCAAGCCAACAGCACTTGCCCGGCCCCGTTCATCCGCGACAACCTCGCGATGGCGGTCAACGCGATCCACGCGGCATGGGAAGCGGACGTCCGGCGGTTCGTCTTCCTCGGCAGCACCTGTATTTACCCGCGGCTCGCCCCCCAGCCGATGCGTGAAGCCTGCCTGCTGGACGGGCCGCTCGAACCCACCAACGAAGCCTACGCCCTCGCCAAGATCGCGGGGCTGAAAATGTGCCAGTTTTACCGGCGGCAGTACGGCGTGCTGTTCCATTCGGCGATGCCAACCAACCTGTACGGGCCGGGCGACAACTATCACCCCGAACACAGCCATGTTCTGCCGGCCCTGATCCGCCGGTTTCACGAAGCCCGCGAGTCGGGAGCACCTTCGGTCACGATCTGGGGCACAGGAACGCCGCGCCGCGAGTTCCTCCATGTCGACGACCTTGCTGAAGCGATCCTTCACCTCCTCGCCCTCGCCGATCCACCCGACTGGGTCAATGTGGGAACCGGAACCGATGTAACGATTCTCGAACTGGCCCGGATGGTCGCCGCCGCCGTGGGCTATGAAGGCCAGATTGAAACGGATCCCTCGAAACCGGACGGCACGCCGGTCAAGCGGACCGACATCAGCCTGATCCGTGCCACCGGCTGGGAGCCGCGAATTCGCCTGGAGGAAGGCTTGCGGCGCACGGTGGCCGACTATTTGCGAGAATGTTCAATGGCACTGCTCCGCTCCGTTTGAAACCGTAGACCGATCCATGGCATCCGCAGAAAAATACGTTCCGCACTATACAGTCAAGGATTACCGGAACTGGAGCGGTGACTGGGAGCTTTGGCGCGGAATTCCCGTTTCAATGTCGCCAGCCGCGAGACCAAGGCATCAACAAGTGGCGGCCAACCTCGCACGGCAGCTCGGCAACCTCCTGGAGAAAACCCTTGCTTGCCACCAGTGCGCGACGCTGCATGAAACGGACTGGGTTGTCTCGGACGATACGGTGGTCCGCCCCGACGTGCTCGTGACCTGCGAACCGCTACCAGATACGCACCTTGAATCAGCACCTGTCCTGATTGCTGAAGTCCTTTCGCCCGCGACTGCCGACAAGGATCGGACGGCCAAGTTGAGCCTGTATCAGGCGGAAGGCGTGCGCTACTATGCCATGCTCGATCCCGAATCGGGCGAATCCGAACTGCACGAGTTGTCCAGTGCTGGCTACAGGCTGATGAAGGGGCCGGTCTACAGGCTGAGTTTTGCCGCTGGATGCATCATCGACGTTGACCTTTCGGCTTGCCTGCCACGATGATGCAAGCGGAGTCCAGTCAGTGGGGTCAGCCCGGCCGCCGGGGAGACTGCCCAATCAACACGGTTTTCATCTCAAGTAAGCGATGACCCGACGCGCACTGATCACCGGGATTACGGGACAGGACGGCTCCTACCTGACCGAACTGCTGCTGTCGAAGGGCTACGAAGTCCACGGGATTGTCCGTCGCAGCAGCAGCTTCAACACGGCCCGGCTCGACCATGTCTACCGCGATCCGCACGATCCGCAGGCCCGGCTGTTCCTGCATTACGGCGACCTGACCGACGGCCAGAGCATCACCAACCTTGTGCTCGACCATGAGCCGGATGAAATCTACAACCTCGGTGCCCAGTCGCATGTCCGGGTCTCGTTCGACGCGCCGGCCTACACGCTGCAGACGGTCGGGGCCGGGGCCCTGAATGTGCTGGAGGCGGCCCGGCAACTGACCAAGCGCAAACCAGTCCGCGTCTACCAGGCCAGCAGCAGCGAGATGTATGGTGACGTGTTCGTCTCGCCACAAAATGAAGAGACTCCCTTCCGGCCCCAATCACCCTACGCTTGCGCCAAGGTCTACGCTTTCCACCAGACTGTGAACTACCGCAAGGCCTACGACCTGTTCGCGGTCAACGGGATTCTCTTCAACCACGAATCGCCTCGCCGCGGCGAGACGTTTGTGACGCGAAAAATCACGCGCGCCGCGACGCGGATCAGGCTTGGGCTGCAGGACAAGCTCTATCTCGGCAACCTCGACGCGCGGCGCGACTGGGGTTTCGCCGGCGACTATGTCGAAGGGATGTGGCTGATGTTGCAGCATCACCAGCCCGATGACTTTGTCCTGGCGACGGGCGAGACGCACACGATCCGCCAGTTCCTCGACTTCTCGTTCGGGCATCTCGGCTTGGACTGGACCCCGCATGTGGAGCATGACTCGCGCTACTTGCGGCCGACAGAGGTCAACCTGCTGCTCGGCGACGCGTCGAAGGCCCGCCGCGAGCTGGGCTGGGAACCGCGCGTCTCCTGTCGCGAGCTGGCGGCGCTGATGGTCGACAGCGATCTGGAACTGGCCCGCCAAGAAGCTATGACCGTGCAGGGGACGTGAAGGAAACCCCAACGACGGGTAAAATCTCAAATCTCAAATCTCAAATCTCAAATCTCAAATCCCGACTTCGGGAGACTTGGCATGAAGTACGAACGGTTTGAAGAGCTTCCAGTCTGGCAATTGTCCCGCGATGTCGCGGCAAAGATGTTCCGGTGGGTGACGGCACCGCCATTTCGTGGCATGGGAGACCTGGCCAACCAGCTGCAACGCGCGGCATTGTCCATCTCGAACAACATCGCCGAAGGATTTGAACGCGGTTCGACCAGCGAGCTGCTGCAATACCTCTACATCGCGCGCGGCTCGGCGGGCGAGGTCCGGTCGATGCTGGAAGTCATGAAGTCGATGCAGGAATTTTCGGTCCTTCAGCGGGAAATTGAAGTTTTCCACACCGACTGCGAGTCGATTTCCCGCCAGCTGAGGGGCTGGGCAGCCAGCTTGCAGAACAGTGACATCGAAGGCCAACGGCATCTGAACGATCAGACAAGGCGAAAGCACGGGATTCGCCAACGGGTCCGAGCTGCCTCAGAACAGATCGAGAGAACGATGGACGGAATCCGTTCGCGGCTTGAGCAGGAGCGTGAGGAGCGAGGCCGGCAAATGGAAATCGGGGACGAATAACGGCGCTCGTACCACAGTCCAGGGTGCGTTCTGGACCGGGCCCCTCAAATCCAGAATCTCAAATCTCAAATCTCAAATCTCAAATCTCAAATCTCAGAGTTCAGAGTTCAGAGTTCAGAGTTCAGAGTTCAGAGTTCAGAGTTCAGAGTTCAGAGTTCAGAGTTGATTCAATTCAATGTCTGGCCTTAACCCAATGAGCCGCTTGCCGGTTGCAATTGTCGTCGGCACGCGACCGGAGGCCATCAAAATGGCACCGGTCGTGCTGGCCCTGCGCGAGTCGGCTTCGCTTCGGCCGGTGTTGCTCTCGACGGGCCAGCATCGCGAGCTGCTGGACCAGGCGCTGGCGAGTTTTGACCTCGTCCCCGATCACGACCTGCAGCTGATGCAGCCCGGCCAGACGCTGGTGGACTTGACGGCGCGGGTCTTGACGGCCGTTCATGGCTGGCTGGTGGAACACAAGCCCGCGGCGCTGCTGGTTCAGGGCGACACGACTTCGGTGCTTGCCGCGTCGCTGGCTGCCGCCTATGCCGGAGTTCCCGTCGGGCATGTCGAAGCGGGCCTGCGGACCGGAAACATGCAGTCGCCGTGGCCGGAAGAGATGAACCGGCGGCTGACCTCGCCGCTCTGCCGCTGGGCCTTTGCTCCGACCACCAACAGCCGCGACAACCTGCTGAAGGAACTGATTCCGGAAGCCAGCTGCCACGTCACCGGCAACACGGTGATTGACGCCCTGTTGCTGACCCGCGACCGGATGGTCAAACAACAGGAGTCGGGCGGGTCGCTTGCGAGCCGGATCGGCGTCTCCGATGCCTTCCGCGACCAGTTTCTGGGCGACGATGGCCGGGCGTTCGTGCTGGTCACGGGTCATCGCCGCGAATCATTTGGCGGTGGCTTCGAACAGATTTGCGAGGCCCTGCTTGCGATTGTGCGAAAGTATCCGCGGATCGGGCTGCTCTACCCGGTGCATCTCAATCCAAATGTCCGCGGGCCGGTCGAGCGGCTGCTGCGAGGTCAAAAAGGTATCGAGCTGATCGAGCCGGTCGGCTACCAGGATTTTGTCTGGCTGATGGACCGTTGCCGGTTCATCCTCAGCGACTCGGGCGGTGTCCAGGAAGAAGCCCCGTCGCTCGGCAAGCCAGTTCTCGTGATGCGCGACACGACCGAGCGGCCGGAAGGAGTTGCGGCTGGAACCTGCCGGCTGGTCGGAACCGACCCGGACAGAATCCTCGAAGAGTCCACCCGCCTGCTCGGTGACCCGGCCGAGTACCAGCGCCGCAGCCAGCTCCAGAACCCCTATGGCGACGGCAAGGCTGCAGTGCGGATTCGCGAAATCCTCGAACGCGATCTCGGGGGCACTGGTCCGTGAGCAACGATCGCGTTCAACCCGATCCGGAAATCCGCGAGACGCCAACGGTGTATGCCTCGCCATCGGGCCTCGATCCCAACCGCGAGGCGACCGCCGAAGAAAAACGAATCTGGATCACGGCGTGGCGGAGAGCGGCTGTGGAACTCGCGCGAATCCGGGACGTGGAATTGCGCGCAATCGATGACGAAACCGCAACGATGCATGCCACCTGGCTTGGTCCGGTGGGCGAATCATTTCGGGTTGAAGAATCACAGATCTTCCGCTGGTCGGCCCTGATGATGAAACTGCGGGCCGAAATGGAGTCTGCATCAGCCCCTGAAACAGGCAACATCCGTTGAGTCGGGCAAAGAAAAAAGTCTCCGATCACCCGGTCAACGATGTGCTTCTCTCGGCGGTAGAGGCGGGCCTCAAGTTTGACCGCTTGGGCTGGAAATACAGCATCATTGGCGGCATTGCGGTCCAGCGATGGGGCGAAGTTCGCCAAACCGTGGATGTCGACGCGGTCATCTGGGCTGGTTTTGGCCGGGAACCGGAACTTGCGGCACAGTCATTGAATTGGTTCCAAAGCCGGATCAGCGATGCCCGCGAAATGGCCGTGGGAGCGAGAATTCTGCTGCTGGTTGACCAGCGTGGCATTGGCCTCGATGTTTCGCTCGGTGGTTTGCCTTACGAAAAACGGCTGCTCGAGCGCGGAACCGTCTGGAATATTCGCCGACACGGGAGTATCCAGGTTTGTTCCGCAGAAGACCTTGTGGTGATGAAGGCTGTGGCAGATCGTGACCGTGACTGGATTGACATCCGGGGTGTCTTGGTCCGCCAGGGAAAAAAACTGGACCGGAAGCTGATCCTTGAGGAGCTGGCTCCGCTGGCTGAACTGAAGGAGGAACCCGGGATTTTCGGCCGGCTGGTGCAGCTAATGGAGAGAACTGCTCCGTGAAAATCCTGGTCACCGGGGCGGCCGGGTTTATTGGCAGCCATCTGACGCGGCATCTGCTGCGCGAGAAACAGTGGGGCGTGGTGGGGGTCGACAAGCTGACCTATGCCGGGCGGCGGGAGACGCTGGCCGATGTGGCGGACGAGCCGGGGTTTGTGTTCGTGCGGGCCGATGTCGCGGACGCAGCTGTGATGCGCAGGGTCTTTCAGGCCCACCGGCCCGATGCGGCGGTTCATCTGGCTGCCGAATCGCATGTCGACCGTTCGATTGATGGCCCGGAAGCCTTCATTCAGACCAACATCGTCGGAACGGCCCGGTTGCTGGAAGTGACACGCGAATACTGGCAAGGTCTGGGGGGAAAGGCCCGCGGGCAGTTCCGGTTCCTGCATGTGTCGAGCGACGAAGTTTACGGAACACTGGACGAAACGGCTCCGCCCTTGAACGAAGACGCGTCCTACCGGCCGCGGTCGCCTTATTCGGCCAGCAAGGCGGCAGCCGATCATCTGGTGCGGGCCTGGTATCACACTTGGGGGTTGCCGGTCCTGTTGACCAACTGCTCGAACAACTATGGGCCCTGGCAGTTTCCGGAAAAGCTGGTCCCGACCGTGATCCTCAAGGCCCTGCGGCGCGAGCCGATTCCGGTTTATGGCGATGGCCGGCAGATTCGCGACTGGCTGCATGTCGGCGATCATGTCCGGGCGCTGGTGACGGTGCTGGAACAGGGCCAGCCGGGGGGCACCTGGCATGTCGGCGCAGGCTGCGAGCGACAGAACATCGATCTGGTGGAACAGCTGTGTTCGATCATGGATGAACGAGTGCTGACTGGGACGAGGGAGGCCTTCCGGCATGCCAGCCTGATCCGCTTTGTCGCCGACCGGCCGGCGCATGACTCGCGTTATGCGATGGACGCGGGCAAGCTGATGGCCGAAACCAGCTGGCGGCCGCGCGAGGAATTCAGTACTGGCTTGCGGGCGACAGTCGACTGGTATCTTGCCAACCGCGGCTGGTGGGAAGCGATTCTCGGTGAGGGTTTCCGGATGGAACGGCTGGGGTTGGCGGACTCCACCGGAAGGGCTGCCAGTTGACGGACCAGACAACTGCCAGCCAGAGTGCCGCCGCTGGTCAGCCGGGCCGCGGTTTCCGCCGGCTGCTGAAGAACATCGGCTGGCTGTTCGGCTCGAGCGGCATCAACGCGGTGATCAGCGCCGTGCAGGGACTGCTGGTCGCGCGCTGGCTGGGGGTCGAACAGTTCGGCGTCTTCGCCACAATCACCGCCTTCACCGCCGCGGTCAACCAGCTGGTCGACTCGCGGGTCTGGGAAACAGCGATCAAGTTCGTGACGCAGTTCCGGACGGAGAACCGGCCAGACAAGGCGACAGCGATCGTCAAGTTGTGTTATGTGATTGACCTGGCCAGTGCGATCGCCGGAGTGGCGCTGATCTGGCTGTTGGCGAGCTGGGCGGCGGCGCTCTTTGTCCAGGATGCAAGCAAGGCTGGGCTAATTCGGGTTTACGCTCTTTCCATCCTGTTCGCCGCACCGGCGGGTACGTCGTCCGCGCTGTTGCGGGTCGCGGGCCGGTTCCGTTGGCTTGCGACGCGGGATGTCGTCAGCGGCTTGGTGCGGACCGCTGGCGTGATCGTGGTGTTGTTGTCGGGTTACGGAGTTGCGGGGCTGATCTGGGTTTATGTGGCAGCGGCGCTGTTTGACACGGGCGTCGTGCTGGCGTTGTTGCGGCCTGTCTACCCGACGCTGGGACTGCAGTCGTTGCGGGCCACGCCGCTGCGGATTGTCGGAAAAGACCTGCGGCCGGTGCTGGCCTTTCTCGGCTGGACAAATGCGCATCTGATCCTGAAAATGCTGCAGATGCAGCTGGGAACCTTGTTGACCGGTGCCTGGCTCGGCCCGGCACCAGCTGGTTACCTCCGGTTGGCCAAGCGGTTGACGGATCTCTTGATACTGCCTGCGTCAGCAGTTGCCTTTGCTGTGTTTCCCGAGTTTTCCCGGCTTTGGCATGAACGCCGGTTTAGCCAGCTCAAGAGAACATTTTGGCGGTTGACACTGATGTTGTTGTTTACTTCCGTGGTGCTCTGGATCGGCATGGTCTTGGCGGGCGGACTGTTGATCCGGGTGACCGTGGGTATCGAGTATCTGCCCGCACTTCCTGTGCTATACTGGTTGGCGGCTGGAAATTCCATACAGGCGACGTTGAACTGTGTGTCAAATCTCAATCGCGCAGTTGGTTTGCTGGGTCGGGATTTTGTCGCGATGACCGTTGCCACGATCTGCTATGTGGTTGCGCTTGCCTGTTTGTTGCCAGCAGCAGGCGTTGCGGGTGCCGGAATTTCACACCTTGTTTTCGCGACGGTCTGGGCAATTATCGCTAGCTGGAACTCAAGGATTATTTTTCGCGACTACCTCAAATGATGGGTTGCCGGCTGTCAACCCGTGAGAGTATTCACACGGCTGCTTCCGTAAGTGGCAGCTGGCGAGCGGTTTCCAACAGGAATACAGGTTCGAAAGCCACTCATGAAAGTTAATGACGTCATTTCCCAGGTCGGGCACTATCCATTCATTTCACCGAAAAATGGCCGATTGCTTTATGATATGATAATAAAAGCCGGCAGTCGGGATATTCTGGAACTGGGTTTTGCGCACGGCACGGCCACCTGCTACATGGCGGCAGCAATTGAGGAACTGGGTGCCGGCAAAATTGTGTCCGTTGACTTGCCGGCGTCTGCAGGTTTCAGCCCGAACGCAGAAGAGCTTCTAAAAATGACCGGCCTTGCGCCTTGGGTGACACTTCATCGCCCAAAGACCGGCTACACCTGGTTTCTTCATGACGAGATCGTGCGACATACAGTGGAAAACCAATGCAGTCCTGCATTTGACCTTTGCATAATCGACGGGGCCAAGGACTGGACCAATGAGGGGGCTGCCTTCTTCATGGCCGACAAGCTGCTTCGGTCAGGTGGCTGGATGATTTTTGACGACTACAGCTGGTCATTTGGCGGCGATGGAAATCGCGAGAAAGCCGCGACCCGTGAAGCTTTCGAGCGATATTCTGCTGATGAGCTGGCGACTCCGCAAATTCGCGAGGTGTTTGAGCTGCTAGTCAAACAACACCCGTCCTACGGCGAGCTGGTTGTGTTCGAAGAAGGCGACTGGGCCATGGCAAGAAAAGTTTCAAGAGATTCAAAGTCTTACACAATCGCCAGCACGGTTACCACGCGTGACATATTGGCGCGCCTGATCCGTAAAGTCTGGCGCCGGGGCCGGCCCAAAAAGGTCCAAAGCTCCTGATGCCCTGCGCGCATCGTTTGTCGCACGCGGGCACCGGAGATACGGCGGCCGTTTGTTCGCCGATGAAGATGTTCGAGTACCTGGCGGCGGGCCGTCCCGTGATCGCATCCGACTTGCCGGTCTTGCAGGAGATTCTCCGGACAGAAAAAAACTGTCTGATTGTTCCCTACGATGACATCGAGGCCTGGTCCCGGTCACTGGTCCGGCTGGAAGCGGATCCGCGACTCGCTGCGAGCCTTTCGGACTCGGCGCAAACCGATGCGGCCAGCTATACTTGGGAAGCTCGCGCGGAGCGGCTTGTGAGTCTGGTCCGCGAGCCGGTCGTCGCGAGGTCCGCGTTGTGATGTTACGGCTGGATCTGATCATCCGGGTGGCCCTTTGAGATTGTCCGTCGGCGAACGGGGCATGGGGACGAGGCCACTTCATTCCGTCATCGGGGCGGAAAGAAGGTCGAGTTCATGCGACTGAGACGGGCTTCGGCAAGATGAAAAAACTGATCAGGAAGATGTTCCGCTCGGTGGGGCTGGACCTGGTCCGGTATCCGTCCAGTGCTGATCCGGTCGCCGACCTCGATGCGGACGAAAAGACCATTCTGCAGAAGGCGCAGTCCTTCACCATGACGTCGCTCGACCGGCAGGCCAGCCTGGTCAACGCGGTCAAGTACATCTCCGCCCAGAAAATCGGAGGCGACATCGTGGAATGCGGTGTCTGGCGCGGCGGCAGCATGATGATCGCCGCGCTGAAACTGCTGGCCCTCGAAGGCGGCCAGCGGTCGCTGTTTCTCTACGACACCTACGAGGGAATGCCTCCTCCGACAGGGTTTGACAAGCGGTTTGACGGTGTCACCGCGCAACACCAGCTCGACAGCACACCCAAAGGCGAAGGCACCTGGTGCTACGCCGGGCTGGACGATGTGCGCCAGAACCTCTGGTCGACCGGCTATCCGAAAGAAAAGCTCCATTTCGTGCAGGGCAAAGTCGAGGAGACCATTCCCGGCGTCGTGCCCGACCGGATTGCGCTGCTGCGGCTCGACACCGACTGGTACGAATCCACGGTCCATGAACTGGAACACCTCTATCCGCGGCTGCAGCCTGGTGGCATCCTGATCCTCGATGACTACGGTCACTGGCAAGGGGCCCGCAAGGCTGTCGATGAGTATTTCGCCGGCAAACAGTTGCGGGTTTTTCTGCACCGGATCGACTTCACTGGCCGCATGCTGGTGAAGCCCGGTCTCTGAAGTGGACCCGTTCCGCATCCCGCGGGTGGCCGGGACGCACCGGCCGTTGGGCAAAACATCGTGCGTGGTTCTTGTTTCACATGAAAGTCAAACACTTCCTGCCGCGGCCGATCTACCGGATGATCTCGACCTGGCGGACGTTTTGCCGGAACCAGGAACGGAGCCGGCGAATGGACGCCGAACACGCCGTCCAGCTTGGGGAGCGGCATCTTCGCAACCTCGTCGTCCTGCCCGACCGGACCGAAATGCTGCGGCGGATGCCACAGGGAGGGGTGGCCTGCGAAGTGGGTGTCGCGGAAGGAGAATTCTCGCGCCAGATTCTCGATCTCACCCGCCCGTCCCGGCTGCACCTGATCGACCTCTGGTCCAGCGACCTGGAGCGTTACGCCGAGTCCATGCAACCGGCCCTCGACCGGGTCCGGCCCGAGCTGGACAGCGGGCTGGTGCAGGTTCACCGGGGCTACTCGTGGGATATGCTCGCGACGCTGGCCGATCGTTCGCTGGACTGGGTCTACATCGACGCGGCCCATGACTACGAGTACGTCCGGAAAGACATCGCCGCGGCGGTCCCCAAGATGAAGCCGGATGGCCTGATCTGTGGTCACGACTACACGCGCTGGTCGATGAACGGGCTGAACCGCTGGGGCGTCGTCGAAGCGGTCAATGAACTCTGTCTGAACGACGACTGGGAATTCGTCTGGCTGACGCATGAGCCGCACCGGCACGCGAGTTTTGCGATCCGCAAGATCCGGTCATGAGTGGCAGCAACGGCGAGCCTGTCCGGAAACCGCCGGGGTCTGGTACCGATTCGTGCAGTCTTCGGAACGAATCGGTACCTGACCCCCTCTCTTCGCGGTTACCGGACAGGCTCGACGTGCCGGCGGTACTGTTCGCCATCTTTCAGACCGGCAGCCGCGCCAATGGCGGGGTCGAGAGCGTTACCCAGGTGATTGAAGGCCGGGAGTGGTCCGGCCTCGTCGTCACGCAGATGGAAACGGCGGTCAACCCGCGCTGGCGGGCGGCCGGGCTGGATGTCGAAATCTGGTCGCTGCCTTACCGGTCCGGCCAGTCGTTTGCAGGGACGGGGCTGTGGACGAAAGTGCGCTGGATGGCCAGTCTCCTACGGACCAACTGGCAGGTCTGGCGTCTGCTGGGAGAACGGCGGATCGGCGTGGTGCATTGCAACGACCCCGCGCCGTTCTGGCATCTGGTCTGGGGCGCGCGGTGGCGCGGCGTACCCGTGGTGCTGAACCTGCGCGACACGCGGGCGACGCTGGAGGGTTTTCCGGTCCGGCGCTTTCGCCGGCGGTTCGGACTCTGTGCGGCGATTCTGGTCCTCTCGCGCGAGATGGGCGAGTACTACCGAGCCGCGGTTGGAGCGGATTTTCTTGAGCGGAAGCGAATTCCGGTTGAACACATCTACAGCATCGTGGACACCGCGCGGATGCACCCCGTGTCAGCGGCCGAACGGCTGGTGCTGCGTGAACAACTGGGGATCAAACCGGGCGAGTTCGCGATCGGTTGCGCCGCTGCGTTTAACGACAAAAAGAACCAGCTCGGCTTCATCGAGCAGGCCGGGCCGTTGCTGCGGGAGCGCCTGCCGGCCGGAAGGGTGTATTGTCTGGGCGACTTTGACCCGGAGCGCGATCCTTATGCACGGGAATGCCGGGCAGCCGTAGAGCGACTGGCACTCGGCGAACAGGTTGTGTTTCGTGGCTTTACCCCGGAAATCGCCCGCTGGTATCAGGCCCTCGACGCGCTGGTCGTTCCCACCCGCCAAGAGGGGCTGGCCCGCTGCATGATTGAGGGAATGGCATGTGGTGTGCCGGTCGTTTCCTTCGACGTTTGCTCGGCCCGCGAGATGCTGGAAGTGCACGGCTGCGGGCTGGTTGTGAAACAGGGCAATTATCCGGACCTGGTGGCCGGGCTGGTCCGGCTGGCGAGTGATAAGGCTCAGCGCCAGGCGATGGGTGAACGGGGGGTAGCGACGGCCCGCCAGCTGTTTGATGGGCGACGGGTTGCCGGCGAGTACGCCGGCCTTTACCGGCGCTTGGCGGCCGGACGGCCGTAAAAAACGGTTGCACCGATGGAAGGGAGTGGTCCCGGTCGGTGAAAACGCGATTTGCCGTTCGGTTTCGTCCGGCCGGGCACTAGAATGGGCGGCATGAATCCTGGTTTTCCACCACTGCGGCCTGCTTGGGCCGGCCCATCACCGCTGCCAGTCGCAGTGCCGCAGGCGGGCCCGTTGCTGGAGCTGCCGTGGTATTACCGCGGTCTGATCGCGGTCTTTCTGCTGATCTACGCCCTGCTGATTGCCGTCCGGTCGACGAGCCACAGTCCGCTGGTTCTCGCCAGTTCCCTGCTCTGGATCTTTTCGGCGGCCTTTCCGATCCTGTTTTACCGAAAGGGCTGGGGAGTCGAGAACCCGCTCGTGCTGATGGCCTTGCTGGGCCTGTTGACGATGGTGGTCAAGCACACGGCCGGGATGCTTAACGGTTTGCCCCACCATGTTGCCCTGCCCGGTTTCAATCAGCGCCAACTGGACCAGATTTACGCCTTTGGCAATGTGCTGAACTCGCTCAGCGTCTGGATGGTATACGCGGGTTTCTTCCTCGGTTCCCAGCTGCCGGTGCCGCGGCTGGATTCGGGTGGCCGGTCGAAGGAGAGCATCCTCTTCCTGATCGGAATTCTGGTCGCAACTTCCCTTGCGGCGCTGGCGGTACTGGTCTGGTTTTCGGGCGACCTGAATTCGCACATGCTCAACGTCAGCCGCGGTTCGGCGGGGCGTCAGTTCAGGAGTGATGTCGGGGGCCTTGGCCCCGTCGCGATGATGGTCAATCTGGTCGGCGTTGCCGGCATGCTTTCGATCACATCGAAGCAAAATCACCTGATCACGTTTGCCGTCTGTGCCGCCGGTCTGGTCATGCTCTATGTGACCGAGGGCCGGCGCAGCGCGGTGATCTATCCGCTCGTGCTGTTCCTGATCGCCTACTCTCTCACCCACCGGCAGATTCCGGCGTTCCGGGGATCGCTGGTGCTGCTGGCCTGTTTCGTGGTCATCGGTATCGGCAGTGCATTTCGCGAGGCCAACTGGGGGAAAAGCCACTTCACGGACTACTCGGCGCTGCGCAATATCACGATCGAGTCCGTATATGAGCGCACTTCGACCGAGATCATTGCACGGGCCAATACATCGTCAACCGTTTACGCCATCCTCGGACGGGTTCCGAAAGAAGTCGGCCACCTGTATGGCGCGGGGTATCTGCGCTGGTTGAACCTGTTCATTCCGCGCTTTATCTGGCGGGCCAAGCCCCGCGGCATCGACGTCGAGGCGGGGATGGTTTTTTACGGTGTCGACTGGGGCATGCCGCCCGGCGGGATCGGCCAGGCCTACTGGGAGTTCAACGTCTTTGGCGTGGCGGGAGTCTATTTTCTGCTCGGGCTGGCGAAGCGGTTTTTCTACAACTGTCTCGTCAAGAACAAGATCACGTTTGCCACGCTGGCGCTCTACATCGTGGGCGTCTTCTACATGGAGCCGGACCAGAACTCGTTCCGCAACATGGTCTTCGTCTTCCTGCCAATGTTGCTGTTTCTCTTTTTCTTTGGCTGTATCAGGCTCAGGTGGCGGTGATGGCCAGTCCGCCAGCCTGTGCCTCCGGGACAACGGCCATCGTGCATCGCGGACTGCGGTTCCGGGAAGGTCTGCAGCTGGCCGTCTGGGGATGTCAGCCCTGTGGCCACCGCTGGCTGCCGACCTCCTGCGGGGAACAACGACTCATTGAGAAAGGTATGGCGAGCACTACACCGGTTTCCGCAAGGACGATTTTTTCAACCGGACAGTGGAGGAGCAGATACGCAGCCGGCTGGCCCGCCTTGCACCGCCGCCCGGACAGCTACTCGGCACGGGCTGCGGCAATGGAGAGTTTCTGGCAGTCGCGAATGAAACCGGATACGAATGCCTTGGCGTCGATGTCTAGCGAGACTGGCCGGTGCTGGCTGGTGTTCAACGGCGAGATCTACAACTTCCGTGAGCTCCGCGCACAGCTCGAGTCGCGCTATCACTTCCGCTCGCGAACCGACTCCGAGGTGCTGCTGCACGGCTACGCGGAGTGGGGCATAAAGGGCTTGGTCCAGCGCATCCGCGGCATGTTCGCCTTCGCGCTGTGGGATGCGGATACTCGCACGCTGCGCCTGGTGCGCGACCACCTGGAAAAAAAAGCCGCTGTTTTACACAACCCGAGGCGGCGGGCTGCGCTTCGCCTCGACGCTCCCCGCCTTGCTCGAACTGCTACCCGAGACTCCGCCCGTGAACACGGCCGCGGTGATGGATTTTCTGAACCTGCTCTCGGTGCTTTCGCCTCACAGCATGTTCGAGGGCGTGCACAAGTTGCCGCCCGGCACGCGCCTGCAGTTCCAGCCCAGGTAGGAGCCGCAGCTGCTGACCTATTACCGACCCGAGCTCGGGCAGAAGCGGCGCCGCTCCTTCGCCCAGTGGCTCGAAGAGCACGTGCTCGAGCAGGCCGTGCTCGAGCGGCTGGTGGCCGACGTGCCGCTCGGAGCGTTCCTCAGCGGCGGCGTCGACTCGAACCTGGTTGTGGCGCTGATGGCGAAGCATGGGGCGCGGCCACCTACCACCATCGCCATGGGCTTCGTCGAGCCAGAACTAAGCGAGCTGCCTCAGGCCCGGCTGGTGGCGCGCCACCTGGGCACCGAGAACCATGAGTATGTGCTGCAGCCGGATGAGGCGCGCGTACTGCCAGCGCTGGTCTACTTCCATGGCGAGCCGCTGGCCGACCCGGCCGCACTCGCGACCTACTACCTCGCGTCGGTGGCGCGCCAGCACGTGACCGTGGTGCTAACCGGCGACGGCGGCGACGAGGGCTTTTCCGGCTACACGAGCTCCCAGGCCGCCGTGGTTGCCTCGCTGCTGCGGCAAGCTCCGGTCAAGCTGCGCGCGCACGTCGCAGACGCGCTCCTCGCACTCGAGGCGCAGGGTCGAGGGGGCGTGCAGCCGCTGCGATGGGTGGCGGAGCTGGCCCGCTCCGGATACGTCTTCGATCCGGTGGGCGCGCGCACCTTCCGCGGCCAGCCTGCGGAGCTCTGGGGGCCCGAGCTCGCGCCGCACGTTCCGGCGGCTCGCGCCGACGCGCTTTACCGCCGCCTGTGGCGAGAGGCAGGTGACCTCTCTTGGCTCGACCGGACGCTCGACGTGGACCTGCTTGCCCAGCTGCCGAACACGTTCCTCGTGAAGACTGACGGTGCCGCCATGGCCTACTCCGTCGAGGCGCGGTACGTGCCAGGCGAGGTGCTTTACCGCAGCAAGCAGGGCTTCTCGCTGCCGCTACGGCGCTGGATGCGCGAGGATCTCGGCGGATTGCTCGAACGGTTCTTGCTGAGCGCGGCCGCGGCTACTCCCAGCCGGCCGGGGTGCGTCAGCTGATCGACGCCCACCGCGCCGACCATTCCGCGCGGCTCTGGAGCATGTTGCAGCTGGAGCTGTGGCACTGCATGTTCGTCGATCGCTCGCTGACGCGTAGCGACGACCTCGCGGAGCTGATCGGCGCACCACGTCCCCGGACCACTACTGGCGGGACAGCGGACGCTGAACGGCCGCGCGGGGCTTCGGTGGTAGGCCGCCCGTGATCTCCTGCAGGGCCTGCGCGTAGCGGGCCGCGACGGTATCCGCACGGTAGTCCTGCGCTCGGGCCAGCCCATGGCGCTTCAGGCTGGCGTGCAGCTCCGGCTGGGTCAGCACGCGCAGCATCGCCTCCGCCAACGCGCGGGAGTTCGCTACCGGCACGAGCAGGCCGTTCACACCGTCCTTGATGATCTCGCTCGGCCCGTGCGGACAGTCGCTGGCGACCACCGGTGTGCCGCAGGCCATGGCCTCGACCACCACGTTGCCGAAGCCCTCGAACAGCGAGCTCAGTACGAACAGGTCGGCCGCCGCCATGATCGCGAACGGGTTGTCCTGGAAGCCCAGAAAGCGCACCCGCTCGGTGATGCCGAGCGTGCGCGCTTCTTCCTCTAGCGCCGCGAGATCGGGACCTTCGCCCAGGATCCACAACTCGGCGGGAAGCTGCAGGTGGATCTGCGCAAACGCGCGCAGCAGGTACGGAAATCCCTTCTGCGGGAGCAGCCGGCCGCAGGCAACGATCACCTTACGGTCCTGCGGCCGCGTCACCGGCACGCGGCTGCCGCTGCGCAGGAAGTCATCCAGGATCGCGTTGGGGATCACCCGTATCCGATCGTGCAGCGAACCGTTGAGCTCAATCAGGTCCTGTCGCACGCCTTCGGAGAGCGCGACGAAGCCGTCGGCCCACTGATACGTGTGGCGTATCCCCGACAGGATCAGTGGACCCAGCCGGTCGTTGCGCGCGGCCTCACGCGGTGCAACCTGGATCATGCCGACCACCCGGGGCCGCGAGCCCAGTCCTGCCGTGGCCGCCAGCACCGCCAACACCGACAGGTCCATCACGCCGCAGACCACGTCCGGCTGCTCGCGCCGGATCAGACGGCGCAGCGCGAGCACCGACCCAGCCACCGCGCGCACGGCCGAGCGCGTCCTCGAATGAAACGCGATCAGTGGCACGTCGCTCGGCAGCCGGCTCTCGTAACTGCCGCCGCCACGCGCCACTGCCAGCATCGGCTGGATTTGCTGGCGGTCAAAGCTCTGCAGCAGGCGCAGTGTGTGCATCTCCGCACCGCCGCCGCCAAAGTTGCTCAGGAAGAAAATGGATCGCAGTGGACGCGTCGGGATCATCGAAGCTCTCCGGGGTAGACACCCCGTCGTTCAGGGCGGGGAGGAGCCCTGTTTGGGTTGATTCCTACTTCCGACGCAAACGGTTGGTAAGCATGCTTTGGGCTCTCCGCCACCGCTTCGAGTCGACTCCCGAACAGGAGTCGATGCTGCGCCGCGCTCCCAAGTGCTGCCGTCTTGCCTAAAGTCAGGCACTGCATGAGCGTAGCGAAGCCTGGACGAGTGGTAAGGCGAAGAAGAGTATGGGGCCGCGGGGCTCGCGATAACAGCCTGTGGACCGGGTGTCAGATATCGTGTTCTTCGCGATGTGCTGCAATCTGGGATGAAGCAGGAACGCTCGGCTGCGGAGCCGGGAATCCCCTCCCTTTCGAGAGGGGAGGATGTCAATTAGGGAACCGCCAGGGATGGGGGTTCGGTCCGGCAGGGCATGCTGAGCTCGCTCGGTCCCATCAGCTGGGATGCGGGCCCGAATCCGCGCTCTCACGCGGGCCGCGCGAAGGAGCGGAGGCGACCGAGCCCGGCACGGTGGCCACTGCAGCCATCTCGCGGGGGGATGGGCGCCGCAGGTCCACCAGATCCCGGGTCCAGCGCTGCATGTCCTTCCAGCGCTGGGGATAGGTGAAGCGCGTGATCAGCATGTCGTGGGTATCCATCAACGCCCACTCGCGGAATTGCGACTCGCTCAGTGGCAGCCGGTCACGGTAGTCGGCGACTGGCACCAGGCGGCGCAGGTAGCGACCCGCCCCCGGCACTTGCCCCAAGAGCCCGCTGACCGCCATGGCCTTCGGCGTGTACCACTCGATGAAGCGCGTGGCTCGGGGCTCGGCCATGCCGGCGGTGAAGCAACGCAGCCAGAAGGTGGGTTGCGGAATTGCCGCGCGGCGGTAGACCCAGACGGCGATCTGCCCGCCCGCCTTTACCAGCGGCAGCAGGCTTCGGTACGCGCGCTCAGGGTCGGGCGTGTGCTGAACGACGCCGAAGGTGAACAGGCGGTCGGCGAGGCGACGGCGCAGCGGTGGGTTGAAAATGTCGCCCTGCGCCAGGTAGACGTTGGGATCCCGGCCATGCTGCCGGTAGGCCGCATCGATCGCGCTCGACAGGTCGAAGCCCACCACGATCCCAGCGCAACGCTTGACTACGTCGATGTAGCCACCCGGCCCACAGCCGCAGTCCACGACGACCTTGCCCGCGAGATCGGCGAGCTGCCAGCCGGTCCAGCGGCGGAAGCGCTCGTTGAAGATCCCTGTCTGGTTCACGCTGTCGTGCTGGGTGTCGGACCAGCGATTCCACTGGCGGCCGAAGGTGTCGGCGTAACTCTCAGCGCTCACAAAACGTGGCACGCCACGAAGGATTGGATAGCTGGCTGCGCACCCGGCGCAGCACAGGCTGCCCTCCAAGATCTCACCCTCTTCGACCTCGTTGCTCTCCACCACGAGCTCACCCTGGCACGTGGGACATACGAAATACTTGGTTGAATCCGCTTTCATTCGGCTTGGCTCCTGGCAAGCGGCACCCAACCCCTGCGCGGTCTCCCCGGGCCCTGCGCGACCGCCGCGTGTGGCTATATCACGATAATTTGCGGGCCGAGAGTCGGAGATTCGGGGGGCTGCGCGTTTTAGCTGGCAGGAAATTTGATTTCCCCCACGAGCCTCAAGTGTACTAGATAGTATGCTCAAGTCAAGGAATTCGAGTGCTGAAAGGCGGGCGTGCCCGCCTTTCAGCACTCGAATCCCAGAACCGTTCCTGGAGGTGGCGAGCCGATTGGCGGCCTGTTGGCGTGCAATTGGCACGTCGCTGCAGGCAAAATAGGCGTTGATCCCACAACTCGCGCGCAGGTTACTCGTGCCGAACCGCGTCGGGGATGATTAGCTGGACAGCGCCGCTTTTCGAGGTCGATTAGTCATAACCTGTTCCACGGCTTGGACTTGGGTCAATTCGTTCGCCGCCGAAGTGATCCAGGCCGAATGCCGCCACAAACTGCCTATGACGAAGAAGCTACTTCGCGCCGGAACCCAGAAAGTGGCGCTGTCCAGCTAGAAGCTCTCCAAAAACGTGTCTATGTCGACCTGGCTGCCCGTTGAAAATGTGATGTTTTGTGTTTGCCGGTGCTCACGCCGGCAGGCGGCGAACCGCGACGGTGCTGATGGTCGCCTGGCTCCAGACGGATTGATAGGGTTTTTGGAGTCTGCTGTGGGCCAATCCGACAAGACAGGCAAGACACGCGGGCAGGGAAAGGCCCCCTTCGGCCTGCAATGAGCGCGCAGTGCCGATCCCGAACAGGCGGCGCATGATCAGCCCCAGGTTCCGTGCCGCGGCATGAATCAGCCAGCGCTTGCGGACCTTTTCAAGACCGCAGAGCCAGCTCCGCCGGCCACCTCCCGTTTCACAGAGGTGCGCGAATGTCCGTTCCACGACTTCGCTCCGTCGTCGCTGCAGCGCGCGGCTTTTGGCCCGCCTTGTTCGTTGCCGGTTGAGGCGGAAGGCTCGTTCGAAGCCGGCCGGCTTGTTGGACCAGCGACGCTTCCCCTTCTGCTTCCGTTCGGGGATGTAAGTCCTCAGCGAAAGACTGTCGGCCAGCTCAATGTTCTCCGCCGAATGGTAACCCTTATCCGCGACCACTTCCTCGATCACGGCCTCAACGCCTGCCGCAGCCAGATGCGTCTGGGCCTGCATCACGGTGTCGACCATCGTCGCCGCATCGCCCCGGTCGGCGGGGTAGACTTCGGCCGAGAGGATCAGGTCGGTCGTGGTGTCGACCACATGCTCGGCCTTGTAGGCCAGATGGGTCGTGCCGTCTTTCATCTGCGCGATCCGGCTCGCCGGGTCGGTCGGACTGACCCACTCCTCGTTGGAGACCGTCTTGTCCTTGCGCTGCTTGTCGAAGCGCCCGCAGGCCTTCGTCGCTCGGCTTGTCGTCCGGCCCGAGCAGGCCTTCTTCCTGCATCAGGCGCCGCAGAAAGGCCTTCCAGTCCTCGTCCGTGTCGCGGCGCACGATGGACTTCATCGCCGCGCTGGCTTCCAGCATCGTGGCGTCCACTGCCACCGTGGTCCCCCGTACGAGTTGCTTCTCCGCGGCCAGTTTCAGGACCCGCTCAAAGACCTGAACGTGGACTTCCAGCGGCAGGCGGTTGCGGATCCGCTCAGGCTCGAATGGTGGGGCGACTCCTCAGTCACGGCCAAGCCGAGAAACTCCCGCAGAGAGAGGCTGTCCGAGCAACGCCAGGCAATCCCTCGCTGGGCGGTCAGCCCCTCGAAATAGCCCACCAGCAGCATCCGGAAGTAAACACCAGGCGCGACTCCCGGCCGCCCCTGGACCGCCGCGTAGTACGGCCGGCAAAGCTCCTCGACAAACGGATCGAACCCGGCTTCCTGCAGCAATCCGTTCAGCCGGGCGCAGAAAGCGGGTGGCCGCCGCCGGCGCGGCACGGGCCCGCGATTTTTCCTCCCCGGCAATTGCCGCCGCCTACGCGGCGGAACTGGTCGCCCTCGCACAATCAGGCCGTTGCGATGCGGGGGCCGGCGGTGATTGAGAGCCTGTACCAGAACCTCAAGACGAAGGGGTCAGACCCCCTCTTGCTCCGAAGACTCCGCAAAACGGCGTCAGACCCCTGAGGTTCCGGGATAGGCTCAAAGGCGATCGAGGCCGTCGACGGTGAATCGGAAGCGGGCGGCGTGGGCTTGTCGTCGGCGGGTTCCTCAACAGAATGACGGATTCCCTGAAACTGGAGATGTTGCGCGATGTCGTTTGAAGTCCTGCAGGAAAAAATCCGCGACCGGACCTGCCTCGTGGGCGTCGTGGGGCTGGGCTATGTCGGGCTGCCGCTGATCGATGCCTTTCAGCGGGCCGGTTTTCCCTGTCTCGGCTTCGATGTCGATCAGCGGAAGACCGAGGCGCTGAATGCCGGGCGGAGCTATATCGCCCATATTCATGCCGACAAGATCCGCGGCTGGCTGAAGGATGGCCGGTTCAGCGCAACCACCGACATGCGGCGGCTGGCCGAAGCCGACGCGATCCTGATTTGCGTCCCGACGCCGCTGAGTGAAAGTCGCGACCCGGACCTGAAATATGTTGAAGAGACGACTCGCTCGATCGCGGCGGTTGCCCGCAAGGGCCAGCTCGTGGTCCTTGAGAGCACGACCTGGCCGGGCACCACCCGCGAAGTGATGGTCCCGATTCTCGCCGCGACCGGGCTGCAGCCTGGCCGCGACCTGTTCATCGCCTACAGTCCCGAGCGCGAGGATCCGGGCAACCCGAATTTCACCGCCAACACCATTCCCAAGGTAGTCGGAGGTTTCGACCCGCCCAGCCTCGACCTCGCCAACCAGCTCTACGCCAGCGCCGTGACGTCGACCGTGCCGGTCAGTTCCTGCGAAGTCGCCGAGGCCTGCAAGATCCTGGAAAACACCTATCGCAGCGTGAACATCGCGATGGTCAATGAGCTGAAAATGCTCTTCCAGAAAATCGGCATCGATGTCTGGGAGGTGATCGACGCTGCGAAGACCAAACCATTCGGCTTCCAGGCCTTCTACCCCGGCCCCGGACTGGGTGGCCACTGCATTCCGATCGACCCGTTCTATCTGAGCTGGGTGGCGCGGAAGCACGAGATGCCGACCAAGTTCATCGAGCTGGCGGGTGAGATCAACACTTCGATGCCGCTCTATGTCGTGCACAAGGTCGCCGAGGCCCTCAATTCGCAGGGCAAACCGGTCAAAGGGAGCCGGATCGGGATTCTCGGCGTGGCCTACAAAAAAGACGTCGACGACCCGCGTGAAAGTCCGGCCTTCAAGCTGATGGAGCTGCTCGCCGAACGGGGTGCGATCCTGAGCTATTCCGATCCGCACATTCCGACGCTGCCGAAGATGCGGCGCTTCGACGTGCCGGCGATGGAGAGCCAGCTGCTGGCCAGGGGCTGGCTGGAGACGCTCGACTGCGCCCTGATCGCGACGGACCATACGGCGTTCGACTATCCGGCGATCGTGCGGCACGCGCGGCTGGTGGTCGACACCCGCAACGCCACCCGCGGCGTGGCCGGCCCGCGCGAGCATGTCTGGAAGGCCTGACGGCTGGACCTGGTTTCACCAACAACCCGGAATTGCGGATGTATTCCACGGCCTTTCATTCCCGTGACCTCGACGGACTGCGGTTCCTTGTCACGGGCGGGGCCGGCTTTATTGGATCGCACATCGCCGAATACCTGCTCGATCAGGGAGCGGGCCACGTCCGGGTGCTCGACAACCTGAGCGAAGGCAAGCTTGAAAACATCGCACCCTGGCTGGGGCTGGACCGGTTCAGCTTTGTCGAAGGCGACATCACGCGCCCGGAAGACTGCGCGCGGGCCTGTGAAGGCATCGATCTGGTCTCGCACCAGGCGGCGCTGGGATCCGTTCCCCGCTCGATCCGTGATCCGGTTGCCAGCCATGCGGCGAACGTGACCGGATTTCTCAACCTGCTGGTTGCGGCCCGGGACGCCGGCATCCGGCGACTCGTCTACGCCAGCAGCTCGTCGGTCTATGGCGACAGTCCGGTGTTGCCCAAAACCGAGGACAGCCTCGGGCGTCCGTTGTCCCCTTACGCGGCGACCAAGCTGATCAACGAAGTCTACGCCGACGTTTTCTCGCGCAATTACCCGCTTGAAACGGTTGGCCTGCGTTACTTCAACGTCTTCGGTCCGCGGCAAAAGCCCGACGGACCCTACGCCGCGGTCATTCCGCTGTTCATGGACGCGATCCTGCGTGGCCAGGCACCGCGGATTCATGGCGATGGTGACCAGTCGCGCGACTTCACGTTTGTCGCCAACGCGGTCGAAGCCAACATCCGGGGGCTGCTGGCGACCAATCCGGCTGCGGTGGGCCGGGTCTACAACGTGGCTTTTGGCGAACGGGCAACGGTGAACGATGTCTGGCGCGAGCTGAAATCGCTGACGGGCTCGACGGTCGAGCCTGAGCATGTGCCGCCGCGGGCTGGGGATGTGCGGGATTCACTGGCCGACATTTCGGCGGCCCGGGAACTGCTGGGCTATACGCCATCAGTCAGCTTCCGGGAAGGTCTCGGAATCACGTTCGACTGGTTCCGGCAGCACTTTGGCCCGGAAATTCACAGGGAGGCCCGCTGATGGCTGTGTTGGTCACAGGTTGCGCCGGGTTGATTGGTTCGCGGGTGACCGCGCTGCTGATCGAGCAGGGCGAGGAGGTGGTCGGCGTCGACAACCTCAACAGCTATTACCTGCCGCAGCTCAAGCGGCACCGGCTCGCATCATTGACCGGTCAGCCAGGTTTCCGGTTTATTGAGCTCGATGTGACGGATGCGGAGGCCGTCGAGAGCCTGTTGTCTGGCCAGTCTTTCGACTCGGTCCTGCACCTCGCGGCGATGGCCGGGGTCCGCTACAGCATTCGCAGCCCGCGCGACTATGTGTTGACCAATGTGCTCGGAACGATGAATGTGCTCGAGTCGATGCGTCGGCATGGCGTCGGCAGGTTCGTGCTGGCCTCGACGTCGTCGCTGTACGCCGGCCTGCAGATGCCGTTTGTCGAAACACTGCCGGTCAACGAGCCGCTTTCGCCCTACGCGGCATCGAAGAAGGGAGCCGAGGCACTTACCTGGACCTGGCACCATCTTTACGGCATCCACGTCGCGGTCGTGCGGTACTTTACGGTCTACGGTCCGGCGGGCCGGCCGGACATGGCCTACTTCCGTTTCATCCACCAGATCGAGTCGGGCCAGCCACTGGAGCTGTTTGGCGACGGGTCGCAGGCCCGGGACTTTACCCATGTTCGCGACATTGCCCGCGGCACCGTGGCGGCCCGTGGCAGCGATGGTTTTGAAGTCTTCAATCTCGGCGGCAACGATCCGCTCACGGTCAGCACCATGATCGGGATGATCGAACAGATCACGGGGAAACAGGCGGCGATCAACGAGCAGCCCTTTCACAATGCGGACATGAAGGCGACCTGGGCCAACATCGACAAGGCCAGCGCGAAACTCGGCTGGCGGCCCGAGATCCGGCTGGAAGAGGGCCTGCGGGACTGTGTCGCCTGGTACCGCCAGCACCGTGAACTGGCGCGGGACGCGGTGGAGGCGTTCTCGATGACCGGCCGACAGTGACCCAAGGCAGCTGACCGTAGAGCAATTGTCCCCAATTGCTCCGTCCGCTTCTCGATGACCGGCCGGCAGTGACCCAAGGCAGCTTCAGAAGGCTCCAAAGTGGCAGGTACATGGAAAATGCCTGCTACCTTCAAAGTCCGCGGGATGGAGAAACTGTCTGGCTGGCGCGATCGGGTGGCTTGTAGCGGCAAGGCCCATCACGCCCCGCATGATCTGGTGGCGGTGGATGCTGAAGGAAAACTGTCCGCGCGGGCTTATTCGTGGTTGGAGCCGGCATCGGCTATAATGCGTTCCATTGAGAGCCTGTCCGAAAAGGGGTCTGACCCACTCCGGCGAGGCCAAAAAAATAAGTGAATTAGACGAGCCTCCAAAGGGTCAGAACCCTTTTAGG
>JANOFL010000394.1:0-3322 GCA_031405895.1 Planctomycetota bacterium | reverse complement strand
AAATCTTTCAACCCGCCCGCCCTTTTTTTTTCTGGGCGTGGGGCTGGGCTACCGCCCTCCTTTTTTTGCCCCGGCCCGGGGGGGCTCCCCCCCTACCGCTCGCCAAAGCATCGCTGTTGTGACCGCGAACAGTAGAGCTGGCTGGTTGTTGGCGGCGTATAATGGCCGTAACGGCTCAGGTTTCCTGAATATCGTGCCCGAAATTTCGCGAGGGAGGCAATGACCATGCGTTACTCAATACCCGACGGGATGACCCGCCGTCACTTCATGCGGCACATGGCCAGCGCCAGCGCTTTCGCCGGCACCGCGCTCGCGCTCGGAAACACGCTCCGCGCCAACGGGACGGCCATGACCCGTGACCGCAAATCCGCGATCCTGCTCTGGATGGGAGGCGGTCCCTCGACGATCGACTTGTGGGACCTCAAGCCGGGGACTCCCAATGGCGGCGCATTCAAGCCGATTGCGACCAAGGGCGACATGCAGATCAGCGAGTTCCTGCCGCTGATGGCCCAGCAAATGGACAAGGTCTCGCTCGTCCGGTCCATGAGCACGCGCGAAGCCGACCACACCCGCGGCCGCTATTACATGCACACGGGCTTTGTCCCCAGCCCGAACATCGAACATCCTGGCTACGGCTCAGTGGTTGCCAACCAGCTGGCCGATTCCCGGCCCGAACTCGAGATTCCGCCGTTCGTTTCGGTCGGGGGTGGAAGTGAAGGACCCGGATTCCTTGGCATGGCCTGGGCACCTTTTGCGGTCGACAGCAACGGCCAGATCCAGAACCTCGACATGGGCATCCGCCCCGACCGGATGACCCAGCGGATCCAGGCCCTCGACGCGCTGGAGAGCCGCTTCATCCGCGACAACCGCGGCCTTTCGGCCGAGGAACACGCGAAGGTCGTGACCAAAACATTGGCCCTCATGTCCAGCGAGCAGATGCGGGCTTTCCGCGTCAATGAAGAGCCCGAGGAAATGCAGGAGCGTTACGGCCGCAACAATTTCGGCCGCGGCTGCATGCTCGCCCGGCGGCTGGTTGAAAGCGGTGTTCCGTTCGTGGAAGTCTCGCTCGGTGGCTGGGACAACCACCAGAACATTTTCCCGACGCTGCAAAACAACCTGCTCCCCAATCTTGACCAGGGGATGAGTGCCCTGTTTGAGGACCTTGCCCAGCGCGGAATGCTTGGCAACACGTCCGTGATCTGGATGGGCGAGTTTGGCCGCACGCCGCGGATCAACGGTAACGCGGGTCGCGACCACTGGGCCCGTAGCTGGTCCGTTGCGGTCGGCGGTGCCGGACTCAAACCCGGCATTACGGTCGGCGAGACGAACGCCGACGGGACCGAGGTTGTCGGGACCAGTTATTCTTCAGAAGACCTGATGGCGACGGTGCTCCAGGGCCTTGGCATCGGCCTCGACACCACCTTCCAGAGCCGCAACGGCCGGCCGATGAAGATCGCCAATGGTGGCAAGCTGATTACCGACCTGTTGGCGTGAGTTTCAGGGGTTCCAGCGCACTCGGTGTAGGGTGCGTGGAGTAGTCCTCGGAAAGCATCAACACAGGTTGGCCGGGTGTTGCGTCGAATTGCGCGGACGCCCCTTCCCCCCGCCCTCCCCACACCGCCCAAAGCCGCGGCGTGGGAGGGAGCCGGAATGGAAAACTGTAAGGCCTTTGCCCAAATATCGGCGGACAAACATGTCACTAAATGGTGACATATCCGTCGTTGCCAACTCGGAACAGGAGCGGGAGGTTTTTGGCATGCTGGACCGGACAGGTCACGATTGTGCATTGCTGACGCTTCCGGCCCGCTGGAAGTACGGTGGGCGGGCTGGAGATCAGTATTCGCCGGGCGGAGTCTCTCCACCGCCGGGCGTTGCGAGGCCGCGCCAGACGCTGAGGTCGATCTGTTCACCAACGAACCGGGTAGAACCGTCGCCGAGAGCGACGTTGACGCCGCCCGGATGCCAGCTTCGCGCGGCCCGCCAGCCGTAGCCTGTGAACTGCTTGGCGGGAGCCGAATTGAAGGTCACGCCGAGGCAGTCCAGCGTCGGGCTGTTGGGTCCGTAGTAGTGGTTGTAGAGCGTGCAGCGGAACTCGCCGTTGACCCACATGAAGCCGCGGCGGTTGGTGGCGTTGAACAACCCGGCGCTGGCGGCAACCGCGTCGGTCAGCGGGGCCGTGAAGACAAACTTGTACATCGTCTGCGGGTTGCGGAGCGCAACAGCGGCATTGCTGGAGTTCTCGTCACCAGTCCCGAGGCAGCTTTCCGAAAATACGACCGTGTGCGATGTGCCGTCCTCGAACGTTGCGAAGGTCGAAGTCGAGTTGACGAAATAGGTTCCGTCAGCTCCCTCGTCCAGAAATGGTGTTCCGCCATCAGCCCCTGTTCCCGCGCAGGACGCGTAGTTGGTGGGGCCAAGATCGCCGACCCCAAACCCTGCCGAAACGGGCGTGCCGAAGTCGCTTGCACAAAGAAACGTGGGAACCACCAGCCCAGCCGCTTCGCGGTTTTCTGGCGAGACGTTGAACGCCGGCGGAGCGAACAGCGGTACCGTCAGGTTGAGCGAGTTGTAGGCGTTGGACTGTTCGAGATAGGGTGTCAGGTGGGCCAGCGTCGACCAGCGGTAGAAGCTGTAGGGATACGAAGGGTTGGCAGGAAACTGGCGCGACTCGGCACCAGCCGGGAACCGTTTCGCGGCACTCTCGTAGTTCTGCGCCGCGAGTCCGATCTGTTTCAGGTTGTTCAGGCAGTCGGTTCGACGGGCGGCTTCGCGGATGGCCTGGACCGCCGGCAGCAGCAGCCCCACGAGAATGCCGATGATCGCGATCACCACGAGCAGTTCAACCAGCGTAAAACCGCTCCGCAACGCAGGAGCAGCCCTCCAGCCACTTTCGGGGCGAGTTGTCGAACTGCTGTGGAAGCACTCAACCATAGGCAACTCAATCACTCTCGACGCAGTCATTCGGGCCAGGACCTCGCCACGCGGCAACCGCTCATTGTAACGCCTTGCGAACCTAAGTTGCCAACCATCCCAATTGGCGGAAATCAGGGCAACTGCAGTTCCAGTCGTTCGGAGTACGACAACCCCGCAGTCCAATCCGGAGTTTCACAGGAAGAGCCTGTCCGCGCGAAGAGAGCGGTCAGACCCCGGCGGCGAAGAGAGGGGGTCAGACCGCGGCGGTTCCCGGTTGGTGCCGAGTCGCGGCAGTTTCCTGCCAACCCTTCGTATCCCTACAGTTTCTACCGCTGGTCGACGCTGGCCCACCTGACACCCTATCTCGAACAGTCCAACGCCTATAACTCGCTCAACCTGACGGTACCGC
>JANOFL010000245.1:0-10468 GCA_031405895.1 Planctomycetota bacterium | reverse complement strand
GACGGCGCGCCCGGGCAGGAGGGAAGGGTCGAAGAGCGCGTGGTGCCGCCGACGCAGCTGAGCCTGCTGTCGGCGGTGCTCGCGCGGAACTCCGAGCTGTCGCTGGCGGCGGCGGAAGACGCACCAGCGCCGGCGTCGAAGATTGCCACCTAAACCTCACAACAGCGCCACGGCCTCGTTCTGTCGGCGGACCATTTCGGCATAGTGGCCTTCGCGCGCCAGCAGTTCGTCATGGGTTCCCGTTTCGACGATCTCGCCGTTGTCGAGGACGACTATCAGGTCGGCGTGGGTCACTGTGGAAAGCCGGTGGGCGATTACAAAGGTGGTTCGCCCGGCCAGCAGCCGCTGCATCGATTCCTGAATCAGCTGCTCGCTCTCCGTGTCGAGATTGCTGGTCGCTTCGTCCAGAACCAGAATCGCCGGGTTGGCCAGCAAGGCCCGCGCGATGGAGATCCGCTGGCGCTGGCCGCCCGAAAGTTTGACTCCCCGTTCGCCGATCAGCGAGTCGTAGCCATCGGGCAACGACGCAATGAACTCGTCGGCGTTCGCTTGCCGGGCCGCGGCCACGATCTCGACGAGCGTCGCATCTGGCCGGCCGTAGGCGAGGTTGTCGCGAACGGAGCCGTCAAAGAGGAAAACTTCCTGCTGCACCACGCCCAGCAAATCCCGGTACGAAGCCAGCCGGAACTCGCGGAGGTCGCATCCGTTAAGCAGAATCCTGCCCTGTGTCGGATCGTGAAAACGCGAGACGAGATCGGTCACGGTTGTTTTTCCGGCCCCGCTCCGGCCGACAAGGGCCACGGTCATGCCGCCCCGAACCAGCAGATCGAAGTCGCGAATCACCGGCCGGTCGGTGTTGTACTCGAACCAGACATGCTCGAACCGGATTTCGTTGACCTGTGCGGGGGCGGATACCGCGTCGGCACGGTCCGGCTTGTCCGGCGGCATTTCAAGCACTTCGAAGACCCGCTCCATCGCGGCCAGCGACCGCTGCAGCTCGGTCAGCGACTCCACGATCTGCCAGACCGGGCCGAGCAGCATCAACACATAGACCTGAAACGCCGTGATGTCGCCGATCGTCGCCTGGCCCAGCAGGTACCAGCGGCTGCCAGCCCAGAGGATGGCCACCTGGATCAGTCCAATCAGCAACGCCCAACTCGTCCAGACGACGACCTCGCGGCCTGTCGCGTACATCCGCTTGCGCGTGACCAGATTGTTGCCGCCCACGTATTCGGCCGTCTCGCGCCGCTCGCCGCCAAAGGCCCGCACGGCACGGATCCCGGTGAAAGCTTCGCCCACCCGGCCGTCCACTTGCGAAACATCCCGGCGGATCGCCCGGTAGATCGGCCGGACTTTGCGGATCGCCACCATGCTCAGCAACATGATCGGCGGAATGATCGCCAGTGATGTCAGCGCCAGTTTCCAGTTGATGACGAACAGGATCGCCCCGGCGAGAATCAGCCGCAGCACGGCCACGCCCGGCGAAATCACCGCCATCTGCATCAACCCGTTGGTCCGGTTGATGTCGTCGGTCAGCCGCGAGATGATCCCGCCGACCTTCATGTCGGCCAGCCTGTCGAGGCCGAGATGCATCAGGTGCCGGAAGAGCGCATGTCGCAGCGAAAGAATCACCCGGTTGTTGAGCACCTCCTGCCAGCGGCTGCGAAGAAATCCGATGAAACGGGTCAGCAGCGTGAGCACCAGAAACAGCCCGCAGACCGAGTGCAGCCGCCAGAACTTCTGCTCCTGCGTCAAATCGGCCAGCAGGATATCGTCGAAAATGTAGCGCGCGAACAGCGGCTGGACAATTTCAAGGGCCGAGACGAGGACGGCCAGCACGGTCAACACCGTCACCAGCCACCAGTGCGGCCACAGCCGGCGGATGTAGGCGCGCAAATAGCTCTTGCGACGCGTCTTGCGTTCCTCGCTTTTGGGGTCGGGCGGCGGTTTGCCCTCCTCGCCGTCCGGTCCGTCGTCCTGACCGACGTTTTCGCCTGCGCGGAACCGGCGGACAAAATCCCGGAACCGCTTGCGCGACGGCGGACTGCCGCGATGTGGGTCGGGTGCGGATTCCGGATTGCGGGTCGAGGTCACTCGGTCATTTTCTCCTGGGTCTGTCGAAACATCGCGGCGCGAACCACGAATTTTCGCGTGTCGTCGGCAAAAGAAAAGCGCCAACGTGAGATAGGCTCTCAGCCTGTCGGGCTGTCTGGTCGGTCACGTCTGACAGGTCTGACAGGCTGGAAGCCTGTCCCACGCCCTACCGCAACACTCTCGCGAACTGGGACTTCAGGCGCTCAAGGGCCAGACTTCCCATGACCGGATCAACCACGACATTGATGCGGACTTCGCTCGTGCTGATGCTTTCGAGGTTGATCGCGGCGTCGCGCAGGGCGGTGAAAATCCCGGTCGCCATTCCCGTGTGGCTGCGAAGTCCGATGCCGCCCACCGTAAGCTTGGCGATCGCCGGCAGCTCCCGCATCCGGGTTCCGGGAAACCGCTGGCAAAGCCCGGCCCCGACTTCGCGTGCCCGTGGCAACTGGCTGCCCGGGACAGTGAACGTCAGATCGGAGACCGGCGATCCGGTCCAGGTCAGCACGATCATGTCGACAAAGACGTCCCGGGCGGCGAGGTCGCCAAAAACTCCCGCCGCCACCCCGACTTCGTTCGGGAACCCCGACAGCGTGATGCTTGCCTGGGTTGAATCGAGCGAAATGTCATCGATCGTCAGCCCTTCCAGTTCGACGCCGCGGAGCCGCTGGATCACGTCGATGGCCGGGACTTTGTGCGGGTTCAGGCCTAGCGTCCGGAACGGGTCCGTGACGGCCCCGGCGGGCACCTGATGCAGTCCGAACTCGTCATGCACGGCCCGCAACGCGCGGAGCGACTGGGCTTTGTCGACCAGCACCGAAATCTTGATCTCGCTGGTCGTGATCATCTGCAGGTTGATTTCGGCCCGGGCGAGAGCGGCGAACATCCGGCTCGCAACACCCGTCTGTTCGGCCATCCCCAGTCCCACCACCGAGATCTTCGCGACGGAATCGCTGCATTCGCCCATCCGGCCGCCCAGCCGCTCGACGACCGGGCCAATCGTTCGCAGCGTCGCCGCCATTTCGTGGCGCGGAACCGTAAAAGAAATGTCTGCGACCTGGCTGGCCGAAGGGCTCTGCACGATCATGTCGACCGTGATCTTGTGCTGGTCGAGCGGGGAAAAAATCTGGTGGCAGACACCTGGCACGTCGGGCACATCGAGAATCGAGATGCGAGCTTCGTCGCGGGTCAGGGCGGCCCCGCTGACGGCCAGCCCGGGAGCCTCCGGCTCGGCGACGATCAGTGAACCGGAGACGTCGGCCTGGCTGTTGCGAACATGAATCGGGACCCCGAATTTTTTTCCGAACTCGATCGAACGGCTGTGCATGACACCCGCGCCCAAACTCGCCAGTTCGAGCATCTCGTCGTAGCTGACCTGGCGGGTCAGCCGGGCCTCGGGAAGAATCCGGGGATCCGTCGTGTAAACCCCGTCGACATCGGTGTAGATCTCGCAGCAGTCGGCTTCGAGGACTGCGGCCAGTGCGACGGCTGTGGTATCGCTGCCGCCACGGCCGAGCGTCGTGATGTTGTAGTCTTCGTCGATCCCCTGGAAACCGGCGGCGATCACGATGTTGCCCGCGGCGAGCAGCTGCCGAATGCGCTCCGTCGAAATCGACTTGATCCGGGCCCTGGTGTGCGAGCTGTCCGTGCGGATGCCGACCTGGCCGCCGGTCAGGCTGACGGCACTGTGGCCGAGGCTGTGGATTGCCATCGCCATCAGGGCCACGCTAACCTGTTCGCCCGTCGCGAGGAGCATGTCCATCTCGCGGGCCTGGGGTTCTTCGCTGATCTGGTGGGCCAGCTCGATCAGATGGTCGGTGTTGTGGCCCATCGCGCTGACCACGACCACAACCGAATT
This sequence comes from Planctomycetota bacterium, assembly GCA_031405895.1. Lineage (GTDB taxonomy): Bacteria > Planctomycetota > Planctomycetia > Pirellulales > Pirellulaceae > BJ22. Next base: position 6,519 of record JANOFL010000245.1, on the reverse strand, counting down.
GCCTTCCTGCCGGGCCCGGATCGCCTTCCTCGCCGCGGCAAGAATTTTCTCGCAGTCGGCCACACTCGTACCGCCAAACTTCTGGACCACCAACGCCATTTTGAGATTGCTCCCGCCAAGTAGGGCTGAAGTTCCAACGATACTCGCTGCGGGCACGGCGCGCAAGCGACCAGTGTCCGGCAGGACCATGTGGCAACCTCCGCGCGGCGGCCTCCAGCCGTTATCTTTTGCGTTTGGACGATTACCTGGCGTGTGAAGGGCGACGATGACCTGTTTCTTCGATGACTTGACCTGGCGCGGCCTGGTTCACCAGACCACGGCGGACGGGCAGCTTGGCAAGTGGCTGGACGAAAAACCGCGCAAGGTTTACGCCGGCTTCGATCCGACCGCCGAGAGTTTGCACGCGGGGAGCCTGCTCCCGCTGCTCAGCCTGAAGCGGTTCCAGCTGGCCGGCCACCATCCAATCGCCTTGCTCGGCGGGGCGACGGGCATGATCGGTGATCCCAGCGGCAAGAGCGCCGAGCGCAATCTGCTCTCCGCCGACCAGCTGGAGCGGAACATCGCCGGGATCGACCGGCAGATCCGCGCGATTCTCAGCGATGGCCCGGTCACCATTGTCAACAACCTCGACTGGATCGGACAGTTTTCCTTCACGTCATTTCTCCGGGACGTCGGCAAGAACTTTCCTGTCAACGTCATGCTGGCCAAGGACTCGGTCCGCAGCCGGCTCGAGGGCGAGTCTGGCCTCAGCTACACCGAGTTCAGCTACATGCTGCTCCAGGCCTATGACTTCGTGCATCTCCACCGCGCGTTGGGTTGTGAGCTGCAGATTGGCGGCAGCGACCAGTGGGGAAATATCACGGCCGGGATCGATCTCGCGCGCCGGATGGATAGCGTCCAGCTTTTTGGCCTCACCAGCCCGCTGTTGACCAAAGCCGACGGCAGCAAGATGGGCAAGACCGAATCCGGCACAATCTGGCTCGATCCGGTCCGCACCAGCCCCTACCAGTTTTTCCAGTACTGGATCAACGTGGCCGATGAAGACGCCGGCAAGTGCCTGCGGTTCCTGACGTTTGAATCGCGCGACGAGATCGAGAGCCTTGATGTGGCCCGTTTGGCGAATCCCGGCGGCCGCGAAAGCCAGCAGCGGCTTGCAACCTGGCTGACCAGACTGGTTCATGGCGAAGAGGGGCTGGCACGTGCGGCGCGGGCAACCACGATTTTCTTCGGGGCCGAGATTGAGAATGTTTCTGACCGGGACCTGGGCGAGATTTTTGCGGACATTCCCAGCCACACCCAACCCCGCAAAGTTCTGGATAGCGGCTCGCTCAGCCTTGCCGACGCCCTCGTCGCGGTCGGGCTGGTCGGCAGCAAGGGCGAGGCCCGCCGGGCGGTTGGCGAAGGCGGCGTTTACATCAACAACCGCCGCTGTGATGACTTCGCGCTCGCCCTTGGCCCACAACATCTCGCCAGCGAAACCACCATCGTGCTCCGTCGGGGAAAGAAGAAGTATGGATTGCTCCGGTTCAGCGATTGAGGCCATGCACCCGCTGGAGTTTTGCGTGAACTACACCGGCGACATGACAGATCGATGTTGGCTGACAGCATTGACGATATTGACTTCGTTGACGTCATTGACATTGGCAAGAAGTGTGTTGACGAGAGTTCTGTCGACGGCCCGGACTGTCGCCCGGCTTGTCTGCCTGTTGTCGCTGGCAGCCGCCCTGCTGGTTCCCACCATCGCATTGGGCCAGGACTCGGCACTATCCCAAAGGCTTCAGCCGCTGATCGCCGCCCATCGCGGGCAGGTCAGCATTGCCGTGAAACACCTTGGCACGGGCGAAGAATGCCTGATCGACGCCGACCGCGTCATGCCGACGGCCAGCCTGATCAAGTTCCCGCTGATGGTTTCGGCTTATGGCAGGCTTGCACGGGGCGAACTGCAACGCGAACAGCGTCTGGCCGTCAGCGCGGAAGACAAAGTCCCTGGTTCAGGGATCCTGACGGACCATTTTTCGCCCGGCACCGACCTCTCGTTGCTCGATGTCATCCACCTCATGATCGTCTGGTCCGACAACACGGCCACCAACATGGTTGTCGATCAGGTCGGACTCGACACGCTCAACCAGGACATGGCTGCGCTGGGACTTTCCGAAACCCGAATGAACTCGAAGGTCTACCGCGGCGACCAGTCGGTCGACCCGGCGCGGAGCAAACAGTATGGCCTCGGCAGCACAACGGCCCGCGAAATGGTCCGGCTGCTGGAAATGCTGGAACGGGGCGAGCTGCATAGCCCGGAAATCTGCGCCGAGATGAAAGCCCACCTGCTGGTCTGCGATGATCCCACCAAGATCGTCCGGTTCATGCCGCCCGGCGTTCGGGTAGCCCACAAGTCGGGCGAGATATCGACGTCGCGAACGGAGGCGGGCATCATCTACTCGGGCAGCGGGCCGATTGCCGTTTGTGTTTTGACGACGAACAACGAGGATCAGAGCTTCGACCTTGACAACGAGGCCCATCTCCTCATCAGCCGCATCGCGCTGGAGGCCTACCGGCACTTCAACCCGTTCGGCGAGGCACCGCGGGAGGCCGGCGATCTGGCTGAGGGCAGCACGGGTGAACAGGTGACCGACTTGCAGCGGACGCTGAACGCCAGGTTGACCCCTTCACCCGGGCTGACGGTCGACGGCCTTTACGGTCCGGCCACGGCGGGAGCTGTGAAGGCGCTGCAACGCGAAACCGGTTTGCCCGAAACTGGCGCAATGGACGCGCCGACCTGGACGGCACTGGGACCGCTTGTGCCCGCAGAGGCCCCGCCCGATTTGCGGACCATCGACGCCGGGCTGGCGCCGCTGGAAGCGGCCGATGCGCTGGCCGGTCCACCGTTTGTCACCGCCGAGGCTTGGGCCGTGCTGGATGGCGTCAGCGGCGAGCTGTTGGCCGGCCATCTTTTCGAAGAGCCTCGCGAAATCGCGTCGACGACCAAAATCATGACCGCCTGGGTGATCCTCCAGCAGCTTCGCGAACATCCCGAAATGCTGTCCGGACAGGTCCAGTTCTCGCAGCGAGCCCATGCCACGGAGGGTTCGGCAGCCGGACTTCGGCCCGGTGAGTCCGTTTCGGTTGACGAGCTGATGTACGGGATGCTCTTGCCATCAGGCAACGACGCTTCCGTGGCCCTCGGCGAGCATTTTGGAGCGAGCATGGCGGTTTCGGCTGAAGGCGATCCCCTGGCAGACTTTGTGACCAGGATGAACGAAGAATCGCAACGAATGGGCCTGGTCCATTCGCACTGGAAAAACACCAGCGGGCTGCCTGATCCGGAGAATCTCTCGACGGCCTCCGAGCTGGCCCGTCTGGCGTGGCATGCGATGCAGAACGAAGCTTTTCGCCGTTATGTGGGAACCCGGAATTTCGGCTGCAAAGTCTGCGGACCGGGCGGGCATTTCCGCACACTGGTCTGGGAAAACACCAATCGCCTGCTGGGCGTTGAGGGCTATGCTGGGGTCAAGACCGGCACGACCGAAGCTGCCGGGGCCTGCCTCGTTGCCCAATGCACGCGCGGCGAAGAATCGCGAATCGTGGTCGTGCTTGGCTGCCCCTCGTCGGCAGCTCGCTACGCCGATAGCCGCAACCTGTTTCGCTGGAGCTGGTCGTTGCTCCCGCCGGAAGACCAGCCAACTGATCAATAATATTCTGTCCCTCCTGCGTTGATGGCAATTCGATCACCTGGTTTGTTGCCCGTCACGCTGGTCGCGGCGCTCGGATGCGTAGGCGCCATCGGTCTGGCCGGCTGGTCGTCCCGCTCCGGAGTACCCCGGCCCCAGGACCAGGAGACCGAAAAAGCCCGCTGGATCGGCACGGTCCGCCAGAAGGAACTGTCCGAAGTCAGCGGGCTGGCTGTCTCACTACGCCATCCCGAGCACTTCTGGATGCACAACGACTCGGGCCATCCGGCCGAAGTCTGGCTGGTCGGATTCCCGGGTGAGGCCCATTTGCGTTGCTTACTGCCGGGCATCACCAACCACGACTGGGAAGACAGCGCCTGTTTTCGTTGGCGTGAAAGGACCATCGTGATGATTGCTGATGTCGGCGACAACGCAGCCAACCGGACGACCTGCCAGCTTTATCTGTTCGAGGAACCGGAGGTCGAATCACAACCCGGGCAATTGCTTGAGCATTCCATCACCGCAGTCCAGCGGATCGATTTTGCGTACGCCGACGGACCGCGCAACTGCGAAGCGGCGGGGATCGATCCGGCTTCCGGCCAGGTGATCCTGATCGAGAAACTCGAGGGACGGGCCGACGAGTCGCTGCACGCCGGAGTTTACAGCCTCGACCTTTCGGCCCTGCTTGATGGTCAACCCTCCGGCGAAACTCCGCTCCAGGCCGAACGAATTGGCGAAACACCGATCCGTCTTGTCACCGCATTGGACATCTCCACTGACGGACGAAGACTGGCCTTCCGCAACTATTTCCAGTACTTCCTGCTGGACCGGAGCGAGTCCCAATTCTGGGCCGACGCAATCAGCTCCGCGAAGTGGCCCTCCCATCAGCTGCCCGTCGAATTCCAGGGCGAAGCCCTCGCCCTCGCCCCTGACGCCCAATCACTATTCACCGCGAGCGAATTCGCCAACCAGCCCATCTGGCAGGTGCATTTGACCGGCAGTGGAACTTCGGAAAAGTGATTCGACTCACTTTAGGACTGCAAGGACGCCGAAAAATACCAGCCCGCAGCGCAAGCAAGGACCAGGCTGGGGGCTGTTTTTCCCTTGCTTGTGCTGCGGGCTGGTATCGAATCGCAACTTCAAAAAGCGAAAGCAAGGTACGGTAGACCAATCGGCATCAGGTCAACCTGTCATCGACTTGGCCTTCCTTCCTGTTTCCAGCCTGCCGAACTGCTTCATACGTCGCCACCGCCACGGCATTCGAGAGGTTCAGGCTGCGGACGTGTTCGGAGACGGGAATCCTCAAAAGCCGGTCGGGGAACTGGCTCGTGATCGAGGGCGGCAGGCCAGCCGTTTCGGAGCCGAATACCAGCGTATCGCCAACCGCAAAACGCGCATCGAGGTAGGACATGGTTGCTGCGCGGGTGAAGAGCCAGGGTCGAAAGCCGGGTAATGACTGGACCAGATGGTCCCAGCTGTCGACGACCCGGCAGTCGAGGTGTTGCCAGTAGTCGAGCCCCGCGCGGCGCAATGTCCGGTCGTCGATTCGGAAACCAAGTGGCCGGACCAGCCAGAGCACACAGCCGGTCGCCACACAGGTCCGCCCGACCGCGCCGGTGTTGGGTGGGATTTCAGGCTGGTACAATACGATGTTGAGCACCTGTTCCAGCAACTGGGTTTTGCCGAAAACCCCGGTTCTACCTCGTACTCGTACTCAGGGAAACGGTGCTCGTGCTCGTACTCTCCTGACCGGGAAGTACGAGCACGAGTACCGTCTCACTGAGTACGAGTTGTTCCAGCCCTCCCGTTGACTCGGGGTTGCAAGTCGCTGAAGTATGGTTGATATCAAACGCAATCCGACCCGCGAAGTGGCTATCGGCTCGATCCGGATTGGGGCCGGGCATCCGATTGCCGTCCAGTCGATGACGGCGACGCGCACATCGGATGTTGCGGCGACCGTGGCGATGGTCAATCTGCTGGCGGAAGCTGGGGCGGACGTCGTCCGGATCGCGGTCGACAGTCGCAAGGACGCCGAGGCGATTCGCGAGATCCGCCAACAGACCAGTGCCAACCTCGCGGTCGACTTGCAGGAAAGTTATCGCCTGGCCGAGGCTGTTGCCCCGTGGGTCGACAAGATTCGCTACAACCCGGGCCACCTCTACCACCACGAACGGGATCGGCCGTGGCGGGACAAGGTCCGCTGGCTGGCGGAAGTCGCGGCGGCCCATGACTGCGCGATCCGGATCGGGGTCAACTGCGGAAGCATGGACCCCGACAAGAAGAACCGTTACGAACAGGGAGACTCGATTTCGCCGATGGTCGACAGCGCCCTCGAACATGCCGCGGCTCTCGACGAGGCGGGTTTCACGCGCTACTGCGTGTCGCTGAAAGACTCTGATCCAGCCAAGGTCGTGGAACTGTATCAGCGGTTTGCTGCAGAACGCCCGGATGTGCCGCTTCATCTCGGCGTGACCGAAGCCGGCTTGCCACCCGACGGAATCATCAAGACGCGGATCGCCTTCGAGCAACTGCTCGGCCGCGGAATTGGCGACACGATCCGCGTTTCCCTGACCGTGCCCAACGCAGAGAAGGGCCTGGAAATCTCAACGGGCCGTGAAATCGTGGCCGACATTCAGGCCGGCCGGGTCCGCTCGGTCGTCAACTTCAATCGCGATGGGTTGAACATCATCTCCTGCCCCAGTTGTTCGCGGGTCGAGAATGAGGCCTTCGTTCAGCTGGCCCGCGATGTTCGGGAGTTGACCATCTATGCGGCGAAGTACCGGCTCACAATTGCCGTGATGGGCTGTCGCGTGAATCAGGCGATAGAGTAATTACTCAGTCTCATTAACTG
>JANOFL010000391.1:0-4624 GCA_031405895.1 Planctomycetota bacterium | reverse complement strand
GACAGTGATGCCGCAAAGTGGGATAGGCTTCCAGCCTGTCGGACCGATTTGGGCGGTTTGCCCCATTCATCGACAGGCTGGAAGCCTATCCCACGCCTGGAAGCCTATCCCACGTTTCACGCCGTCTTCAAGTTCCGCGCGAACAGATCCAGTGCCCGGTGGTTGATCGCCCAGGCCTCGAAGTCCTGTTCCGGCGCGGGGCCGAAGACTTCGGCGTGGAACCAGTGGCTGCCGGTATCGGCCAGGAGCATTTCGAGCCGGTAGTCCACGTTGCCCCCCTCGCGCGGGAACGAAACGTCCTGGGTTCCCCGGACCGTTTGCCAGGATCCGGTTTTGCCAGGCGGATCGAAGTTGACCTGCCGCGGATCGACGCCCAATGTGTCCCAAGTCGAGATGGCCTCCTTCAGGAATATCGCGCTAGCCGGAAAGTCTTCCTTGCTGGCGGCGACGATGCTGAAGGTCCCTGACGTGTGGTCGCGAAGCTTTTTCAGCCACGCGTGCCGCATTGGTCCGGGCAGGTCGTGCCGGTGGGGAAGCTCCCGCCAGGACATCGGCAAATAACTGGCGAAGTCCACCGGCTGGCCACGGGTAACCAGCTTGAGGTGTTCGGCATGGCTATAGTCGATCGATTCAAGCGGGGCAAAGCTCGCGGCGATCTGCTGCATCAGCGCCGCATTCGGCTCCAGCCGCCCCGCCGGACAAGCCACATTGAGCGTGACCACCCACGCATGAATGCCCTGCCAGACTTTGAATCCGGTCCGGCGCGTGACCCAGGTTTGACCATCGGAAAAACCCTTCGACAACAACTGGCTGGCCCGGTCGGGATCGTTCTCCGCAAAGGTCTCCTCGAGAATCGTCTCCCCTCCGGCCGTTGACCACAACTTGAAGTAATCGCGCAATGCGATTTCATGTCGCATGATCGACGCCTGGACGATGATTTCCAGCGGGTTGTCGACGTCCAGCCTGCGGAACCAGGCAAGATCGACCACGGGACTGGTCTCGTCCGGTGCTCTCCGGTTGCTCATGCCACGCTGTGCATTCCCTGGCAGTTCGACGCGGATCCTGAGTTCCGGTCGCGGATGACTGGAATTGGACCAGGGAACCAACCCCTCGGTGCGAGGCGCGACGCCAGCTGGTATTGACTGAACGGATTCTGGCACGGCATCAGCCTCCAATCAGCACGTTCATGCATCCGCTCGTAATCACTCCGGCCGTTCCCACGGCTCCCGCACCGGGCGATCCGCCGCCCGCACTCGAGGACGTTCCGATGCTGAAGTCGAGGCCCAACTTGATCCCGACAATCGCTTCCATGTCTGTCAGCAGATTGACGTGGTAGCGGTCGTCGGCATTGTCGTGGTAAGCACCCATGTTGAAAGCGATCCCGGCCGAACCGAGCGAGCCGCCCGCCGTGGTGTTTCGCTGGATCGACCAGTCGGTTCCCGGGATCTTGATCTCTTCCTTGTGCTCAAGCTGATCTTCGAAAGCACTGGCCTGACCGGACCCGCCAAAGTTAATGCCAGTTCGCCTGCCGTCGGAGCCAAACAAAACGTCCCCGCCGCCCTGGGCGTTACCGCCACTCTGGGTTCGCACGACCTGCGTCCCGTCGGGCAGAGTAACCGTTTCCTTCTGGACCACGGCGTTGCCTTGCCCGCCGACGCCGACATTCCGGCCGTCCTTGCCGCGATGCCCTTCGGACTTGCCGGAAAACAGGCTTTGCTCTTTCTCGTACTTGAAGCCCCCGCCTTCGTGTTTTTCATTGTGTCCCCACAGGCGGAACTCGTCGGACCGCTGTTCGCCATCCTCATTGTCGTAACCCGATTTCTTGTGGTCCGGTCCGTCGCCGTCATAGTCGGTGCTGAAGCTGCCGGGCGTCCCTGCGACTGGGGGTGAGCCGGCCCCGGCCACGCCCGGCGCGCAGCACTGCGTCGGGTCGCCCATCCGGGCGGCAAGGGAGCCTGCGATAATGACCCGCATCGAGCCGAGCTGGATGTTCCCGCCCGGGCCGTGGATCTTGCACTCGATCGGGTCGCCCATCCGGGCCGCGATCTGGCCACCGATGATGACGGTCGGGGCACCGAACATGATCGCGCCCGACGGCGGGCCGTGGCCAATCGTGTCGCCGAACCGGGCAGCCGGCTTCGCGATGTGGGCGGCAAGGCCCTCGGCAATGATCTTCTTGAGCTTGGCCATGGTTCAGGAAACAGTGGAGAGGCGTGAGGGTTGAGGCGCGGACCCGAGATCTGAAATTTGAAATTTGAAATTTGAGATCCGGATTTTGTTCCATGGGCTGTCCGGACGCGGGGTGACCTCAGTTAATCAGCACGACTCCGCCCTTGATCACGTTCTGGCCGAAGGCATTGCTGGTGACGAGTGAGGCTTCGGTTGAAACCATCGATTCGCCGACGATTCGGATGATTTTCGATCCAATCTCGATTACACCATCGGTGATGCTGATGTAAGAACTGCCGCAGCCGAGGAAGACTTCGGTATCGGAAACATGGGTCATCAGCCCGCCCGCCGAGTGGTAGGACTCGCCGGTCACAAACGTCGTCATGTTGCCGCCGACTTTCAGACCATCGTCGGCGGTGACCTCCTGGTTGCGGTTATTGCCCACGAACAGCGACTGGTCATTGGCGACTTTGGTGTGCATGTCCTTCTGGGCGTTGATGATGATCTGCTCCTTGCCCGCCGTGTCGTCGAGCAGCATTTCGTTCTTGCCGTCTTCCTTGTAGGACTTGGATTTGTAGCCGCTGGTGGTCTTGTTCTGTGGCAGGTTGTAGGGGACGCGGTTGCAGCCGTTGTAGACGCGGCCGACGATGATTGGCCGGTCGGGGTCGCCTTCGAGAAAGTCGACGATGACTTCCTCGCCGACGCGGGGCAGATCGATGTGTCCCCAGCCCGACCCGGCGTGCGACTGGGAGACGCGGACCCAGCAGGAACTGCGGTCGTCGCTCGGTCCCCAGCGGTCCCAGTGGAATTTGACCTTTACCCGACCGTGCTCGTCGGTGTGGATCTCTTCGCCTTCGGGACCAGTGACAATGGCCGTCTGGCAGCCGCGCATCATCGCTTTGGGGGTGATCCGCTCGGGACGGAAAGCGATTTCTTCGGGAAAGCACCGGAAGGTGTTCCGGTAGGAGAAGGCCTCCGGCGTGTTGCCCGAGGCGTAGCTCGTGTCGCGGGCTTCGTGCTCGACCGAACGGAGCACAAACACCTGGCCCTCTTCGGACCGGACCGGATGCCGGCCAACAGTGAAACGCAGGCCCGGTGAAAAAGTCTTGCAGGTGCTCGTCCCGGTCACAATGTCGTGGCCGGCCTCGATCTCTTCCATCCGGACGCGGGCCAGCGGCTTGCCCAGTTCCCGGTCGGGATAGCAGCCTGGGTAATCAAAGGTCTCAAAGTTCGCGGCACCATTAAACCGCATCACGGTCCGCTCGCTCGCCAGCAGCAACTGGCGGGGGGTTTTGAAGTTGTAGTCGGTATGGGCCCACGCCCCGCTGCGGAACTGCCAGTCGCGTCGCCAGGAGGTGATCCGGGGTTTGGCGTAGACCGATTCCTGTTCGTCTTCCGGAAAGTCGACCGGAGTTTCGGGGCAGTCGTCCCAGGCGGCCATGTTGTCGCCGAGGACCATGATGTGGCGCCCGTCGCGGTGCTGGAAAAAGTAAAAAATGCCTTCCTCTTCGAGCAGTCGGGAAACGAAATCGAAGTCTGTTTCGCGATACTGGACGCAATACTCCCGCGGCGGGTGCCAGCCCGTGATCCGCAGTTCGTAATCCTTCAGGCCATGGTCGCCAAAGATTTCCTCGATGATCTGGACCACCGAGCGATCCTGAAAAATCCGGCAATCCATCGTCTGGGTCAGAAACCAGAACCAGGGCACGACGCTCAGGGAATAGGCCCGGAAGCCGCGCGGGTCACCGCCGCCGGCCGAAAAGCTGCGGACGAAACCGTTGAAATAGCGTTGCTCGCCGTTGGCTTGGTCAAGCGAAAACGTCAGGTTGTTGCCGACGACAGACTCCGGGCGGATGGAACCGTTCTGGGAGAGGACCTCCAGCCGGTACTCGAACGGATGGGAGAGCTCCTCACGGCCGGAAAAAGCGACCAGTTGGGCTTCGTCGTCGCCGAGGCTGGTGATCAGGTTGAGTGGCCGGCTGGCCTGGCGGAGGACCATGGAATTGCATCCGTGATGGGTTGTGGCCGGGATACGGCAGATCGGTTTCCGTAATGTCGATCCCTGTCGCTTCCGGCTCGGGGGTTGGTTGGGACAATTCGGGCCGAGGCCCTGCCGAGCCGGAAGCGTCAGGGACGGTCAAGGTTCCGTTTCCTGTTCGCTGATAACCCATCGTTGGGAGTCAGGGATACCGGCCAGGAATCGGAGGGCGCTTTTGGCGGTGAATGGTGAAGGTGGGGAGGAGAGACCGACTTTCGCGGAGCGAAAGGCGACACTGGGGGTTCTGGTTGTGAGCGGTGACGGTGGGGCGTAGACTGGCGGAAACACGTCATTTCACGGATTTTTTGAGCCATGTCACAAGCCGGCGGGCCGGAATCTTCGATGGTCGTCCAGCGGCTGCTGGACATGCTCAAATCGGGCGACCCGGACGCTTCCCGGCGGCTGCTCGATGTCTCG
>JANOFL010000216.1:0-2586 GCA_031405895.1 Planctomycetota bacterium | reverse complement strand
GCATTCGCCTCATAATCCGCTGGTCGCTGGTTCGAGTCCAGCTGGGCCCACTAGTTGTTGCAGCGTCGGTCCCGTTGTGTAGGTCGCTGGTCCGCAAGAGACAAAAGACGCCACGCGAGTTCATCTCGCCTCGCCCGATCACGGCGATGGCGTTGACGGAGGGCGTTGTCCAACTCTTCCCTTCCTCAGATGGCACTTCTTGTACTTCTTGCCGCTGCCACAAGGGCACGGATCGTTTCTCCCAGCTGCAATCGGGCCGGAGTCGACGCTTGCCGGCCGCGTGTCCGTGCCGACGTCGAACAGAGGAAACGCTTCGTAGGGCAGCGTGAACCGGACAATCCGGTCCGAGTCGTCACTGAACGACTGGCAGATCGGCTCCGGATCCGCCGCCTCGAAGGCTCCCCGGTTCGTGATGAAGAATGCCGAGAGCGATGTCGCGCACATGGAGACAATGCGGACGTCCCGTTCGGTGAGGGGCCGCGGAAAAGCGTCCCGCTCTCGATGCTCGACCAGCGGATTCGACTTGTCGCCCTTCTCCGACCATCCGTGGGTGGCAATTTCGCGACGCATGCTGGCTGGGAGCTCGGCGCGGGGCACAAGCGTCAACGAGAGCCACGTCGTGCCGAGGTCCATCCGGCGCGATCGGCGCGATCGGTTGGACGCCACCTCGAGGAACGACCGGAAGCCGGCGTGCGAAGGGAAGATCAAGAACCCCAGGTGGTCGCCGAGGGCTCCGATGATCGAGACGCACGCACCGTCGACTCCGAGTTCGGGAATGTCGAGCCGTAGCACCTGCTGGTCGTCTGCGACCTTCCACGGCGCCACGTGTCCGAGCACGCGCGCGGCGGAGAACAGGTTAGCCACGACTTCCGGAGAGATCCGCCCTTCCTCAAGATAGCTTGCATCATCTTCGACGGGTTTGCGATCACTCGCCGGGCCCATCCGGTTCAACATCGAGTCGAACACTGCATCGGCCACGTCTTCCAGTTCAGGTGTTGCCGCAATGGTCACAGGAATGAGGTCGCCCACGACGGCCCGAACCTCGGCGGCGAGACTGGCGTCGGCAACGCGAACCTTAGAGGGCCTCCGCGGGGGACCGACCAAGGGTTGCTGCATGGCCTTGGACAGTGCCCGGCCCAATGCTCCGTGTTCGTCTTCCGGGGTGGCAACGTCGAAACCGACCACGTGCCCTTCCGGGGCTTCGATCCACGCCGCGACCGTGGGGCGGTAAGGCTCCGGTCCTCCGGTGACGTGGCCGGGCATCGGGAATCGCCCCCCGATCCACTCTCGACCGCGACGCGCAGACGAGCCTTGGCTACGAGCCGGATTCCTGGCAGGGTCGCGTGCCATGAGCACATGGTTACGTAGCCGAGAGCCTGGAGTCAACCGGAGCTTGACGGCCGTCTCGCAGGTCAAGACGGGCTTCGGACGCCCGGCTTGCAATGGGCAGGGGTCAGCACTGGAATACGGATCCGGGCCGCTCCCAGGACGGCGAACACGGCAAACTCGCAACACTCGATGGGCCCCACCTCGAGAAACCTCAAAATGGCGCCCCTACGCGGAGCATGATCTCCGCTGATCCCTGGTTCGAGTCCAAATGGGCCCATTCTCACATCCGGTTCCCCTCAAGGGTTTCGATCAGCCGACATATAACCTTGCAATCAGCCGAGCCTCGAGGTTACGATTGGCCGGCATGCAGGAGCTTCGGCTTCATCCACGCTTCGCCGCGCCGCGCTTGATCGAGGCGTTGTCCGACACTCCCGTTGTGCTGATCCACGGACCTCGCCAGTGCGGCAAGACGACCCTGGCGCGCACGACCGGCGACTCGCGCGGCTACACCTACTTCAGCTTCGACGACCACGTGGCGCTGGCCGCCGCCAGGGCCGATCCCGCGGGCTTCGTCGCGGACCTGCCGGAGCGGGCCATCCTCGACGAAGTGCAGCGGGTTCCCGAACTGTTCCCTGCCCTCAAGGCCGTGGTCGACCGCCGCCGGGCTCCGCCCATGTGCTGCTGGTGCCCAAGCTCGCCGACTCACTGGCCGGCCGGGTCGAGATCCTGCGCCTGCACCCTCTGGCACAGTGCGAGCTCGCCGGGCGAGCGCCCCGGTTCCTCGACACGCTGTTCGCCGCAGGGTTCAAGACCCGCCGATGCCAGCGCCTGGGGGCGGGACTGGCGGACCGCATCACGGCCGGAGGCTACCCGGCGGCGCTCGCCCGGGCGACGGCGCGCCGCCGGGCTGCCTGGTACCGCGACTACATCGAGACGTTGATCCAGCGCGACGTGCGGGATCTGGCCCGCATCAGCTCGCTTGATGTGCTGCCACGACTGCTCGCGCTCGCTGCCGGGCAGACGGCGCGCCTACTGAACGTCAGCGACCTGGCAAGCCCGTTCCAGCTCAGCCGGCCGACGATCCGCGACTACGTGACCCTGTTGGAGCGGGTGTTCTTGCTCGACGAACTTCCCCCATGGCACAGCAACCGGCTGAGCCGTTTGATCAAGACGCCGAAGCCGCAACTCGGGGACACGGGGGTGGCATGTGCCCTGCTCGGGGTCGATGCTCCCGCCCTCGCGCGGGACCGCGCAATG